>CAITNV010000020.1 GCA_903893855.1 Candidatus Tayloriibacteriota bacterium | reverse complement strand
TATACGCACGATATGCTTGTGTATCTTGTCGAGTACCTAATGATATTAATTTTTTTATTATTTCTTTCATATTTTTTTAATTTTATTTCATTCTCGCATGCTACATTTTAATCGTTAATGTAATAAATATTTACTCCACCAACATAATTCAATTATTAAAATCTTGTTAGCCGTTTGCGCGTCTAACAAGAATAACAGTAACGTCACTGAACTCTTCCAAATGACAGAGCTTGGTCTGCGAAATACCGTGTCATTGACACCGTATCTTCAGACCAATACCGTGTCGAACCAAGGGCTACTGCTGCTTTGTCGGGACTCTCGATGATGTGATTGTTCACATAGAGCATGTCGGGGCGAAGTGGATATGTCTTCACCACAAGAGGCATATAGCCTGTCGCATTTCGTATGGCATCCATTTCTTTCTCGAATAGACGCCGTGCTTCGGGGACTCCACCTTTCTCATTGTCATAGGTTTCAAGGAGGACAAATTTCCCATCAAGAAACATAGACAGATAGAGGTGATAGTACCAGTGTGACGAAGGTCTGACGAGAAGCGATCGTGCTTCGTCGGGTGTGGGGGTAGCGATGTACGGACGATCTTTGCCCGATTCGTCAGTCCTCCACACTTCTTTCGGTCCGCGTCCTGCTTCAATCGTTCGAGCAAGAATGTCACCCCAGATATGAGAGATGTCTCCGTACATATAGGGCTTATCGAAATGCCTGAAGAATTTTGCCTGCATGCCGCGATGATGTTCGCGAAGTGTGGACCCATTTACTTCCAGTCTGTCGAGACGCATCATATCGAGATCGGTGTAAGAACTGCTCGTATGATTGGTAATCACATTTTTGTGAGTGATGACCATATTGCCTTTCTTCGACCACGATACGAAAGGAACTTTCACTCGGAATAGCTTGTCATTACTACCTGAATGAAATACATCACGACTGAAAGCGAATGGGAACGGTGTGATACCAAGCTGTAATGAGACCAAATGGCAAGCAATATCCTCTGCGGTGAGTCCGGGGACTTGCCGTGCGAGCACACCGTAGGATACTTCGTCAGTGTCGAGTTCCGACGCAGTCGTATCACAATTGCCATTGTGTATGGTCCCGTTCGCGAGAATACTACTGGACACAAGATTGCTAAAACCTTGTATTCCATAGGTTTTCTCAATGTGTTGATTGAGCATTGACCGTATCGTGCCACGTTCTCTTCGTCGTCGACGTAGCTCCTCTTTAATCTGAGTAGTTGATTCGAAATAATACATAGGAATTTTCAAAACGTTACTGCTTTACAAAGAACACCAGCTTCAATCCCAAATACATCGTGCATTTAGGAGCTGGTGATATAGTGCATTATTTTTTCGTATACAAGTGCAACATCTCATCAAATCCCAAATAGAGTTCGCGATAATACGCGAATGTAAAGAAAGCATGAGCGTGCCACTTTGTTGTGTATGTCGGAAGATTTTGCATTTGTTTTATTTTCATTTTTTTATATTTTAATTTTATTCGCCTTATTTAATTTAATTAAGTTTATTTTGCACAAAAAAACCTCAGCGTATTCTGGCTGAGGTCTTTTCTTAACATCGAGTGAAGTAATTTAAGAAATAGAATAGCCAGAATCGTGCACGCTAAAATACCACTTTCCGTGGTTGTTATGTGCAAAAATGCTGACAAAACTATGTAACATGCAGAAAATAGTATTCCATGCGATAAATTATGTCAAGCATCTATGCGTAGGTTTTAATTGTCGGTATAATGCACACATGGAAAAGAAGGCACAAAACTCTACTAAATTTGATACGGATTATAAGCGTCTCAACACCCGCCAGCGCGAGGCTGTAGACGCTATAGATGGCCCTGTAATGGTCATAGCAGGCCCTGGAACAGGCAAGACGACTATATTGACACTTCGTATAGCAAATATCCTACGTCTCACTGATACCCCTGCTAATGGCATTTTGGCGATTACCTACACTGATGCAGGAGTGCGCGCTATGCGGGAGAAATTACGTAGTGTTATTGGGGAACGCGCTTACGATGTACGCATTACGACATTTCACGGCTTCGCCGCTTCGGTTATTGCCGAATATCCTGATCACTTTATTCATCTCGGTGACATGGAGCAGATGACGGGTGTCGAGCAGGAGTCCCTTATTCGAACTATTCTTAATCAACCAGAATTCGCGGTGTTGCGACCCCTCGGCAAGCCTGATGCATATGTCGCGGGGATATTAACTGGTATCGAGAATTCTAAGCGAGAGGATATCACTCCGGATAAGGTGCGCGCTTTCGCTCGAGATGAAATGCACCGCATTAAGACCAACGATGAGTACATATCTACTCGTGGCGCAACAAAAGGCCAATTGAAAGCCGAAGCAAAAGAGCATATAGAGAAATGCGAGAAGACGCTTCTCTTTGCCGATGTGTATGAACAATATGAGAAAGGCAAGCGCGAACTCGATAGAATGGATTTTAGTGATCTTATTATTGAACTTCTTACTGCTCTTCGGAACGATGAACTTTTATTGCGACTCGTGCAGGAACAATACCTCTATGTCCATGTCGACGAGCATCAAGACACCAATGATTCACAGAATATTATCATTGCGCTCATAGCGGCATTCTTCGAGACGCCGAATATTTTCATCGTTGGAGACGAGAAGCAGGCTATTTATCGCTTCCAAGGAGCGTCGGTGGAGAATTTCCTGCTTTTGCAGAAACATTGGCCGAACATGCGTATCATTTCACTCGATACCAATTATCGTTCACATCAACATATTCTCGATGCGAGCTTTGCAATGATTGAAAATAACTATGAAGGAGATGAATATCAAGACCTACGTGTGCGTCTTTCGTCGGGTTTGAAAGATGAAGTAGAACAGGGTGCAGGGGAGAATGGCGGAGCAAAAAACGAGAAACGCGTTCAGGTAATAACAGGCGATAATACTGCTGCTTCGGAGAATTATTTGGTTAAAGAATTGACGACTTTAACAGAGAAATATCCAGAAGAGACTATTGCTATTATTGTGAAGCGCAATCGTGACCTTGATCGCATTATTCGTCTTCTTGAAGCAAATAACATTAAGGTGTCTTCAGAGAGAACGGTGGATATCTTTAATCACCCGATTGGACAACTGTTTTTTGACCTTATTGATTATATTGTTGACCCATCACGTACCGATGCTCTCGCACGGACAGTGGCTCTCGGTATGTGGGGGCTTTCTCTTGAACAAGGGGCGACATTTATTAAATACATACGGAGCGGAATGACATCATCACACAGCGAAAGTCTTGATCAAACTATTCCAACACTTTCGCGTATCCGCTCCGAACTTTTATCTGATGGAGCGGTGAGCTTTCTCATACATCTTGCAGAATATTCAGGATTTACAGGGCTTGTTGCGAAGGATCCTTCGTATGTTTTCGTGTGGCGAGGTATTGTCGCTTTGGCTGAATCTTTGGCTCGAGAAGGTGATATTGTAAGCCCAAGCGAACTTATTAAAAGCCTTTTAGCGCACCGTCAATCAGCTAAGTCTCGCATTGTTAAAGTGACCGTAGGAGCACCGGATCTAGCCCTACAGGCAATGACTGCGCACGGTAGTAAAGGTTTGGAATTCGATCGAGTATTTATTATGTATGCCACTGATGAAGGATGGATTGGGAGGGCACGAGGATCGTCTTTCGTACTGCCAAAGAAGGGTTCGGATCACAACGACATTCGTGATATACGAAGACTTTTTTACGTAGCTCTTACTCGGGCGAAGAAGCAAGTGACGGTGCTTTCATCTCTTGAAGAATCAGATGGAGCAGCGCTTACACCACTTCGATTTATTTCTGAACTTGATGCAAAAATCGTGGGCATGAAAAGCCTACCTCGAGTCGATAGTGAAGCGTTATTTACTCATGAGGTGTCAGATACCCACGCTATGGATGCTATCGTGGATATTGCCAAGAGAGCACTTATTGAAGGAGGTTTGTCGGTGACGGCGCTTAATCATTTTATGAATTGCCCAAATGAGTTCATCTATCAGAGTATATTGAAGCTTCCACAAGCGATCCACGCTTCATCAGAGAAGGGTAATGCAATGCATACTGCTTTGGCGAAAGTCTGGAAGCTCGATGCACGGGCAAATGGCGCACTCTCTGCGAAAGATATTGAGACTGTTATTAGTGATACGGTCGCTGATTATTTTAAAGAATCTTTATTATCAAAAAATGATAAAGATATTGTCGTAAAAGACTTGACGGAAGATATTCCTATTGTTGCTGAAGCACTCGTATCACATTTCGCTATTAAAGTTGATATAGTACACACTGAATATCGTCTGGTGGGGGAATTTGCTGGAACATATGATAAAAATCCAGTGCATATCCCAATACACGGTAATCTTGACGCTGTTATTGATACAGGGAGCTCAGTGCATATTTTTGACTACAAAGCTAAGAAAGCAATGTCTGAAGCGGCTATTCGAGGTGAGACTAAGAGTGATGATGGTAATTATTTCCGACAACTTATCTTCTATAAGATGTTGGCTCTAGGCAATGCTAAGATGCGCGATAAAAGAATACTTCCTGCTCTTGTCTTCGTATCACCGGATGCTAAGGGCCGTTGTCCGACAGTGGAACTATTAATCGAGGACGCTGACATCACTCGTGTACGACAAGAAATACAAAGTCTTATTGACAGTGTTTGGAGTGGAGATTTGGCACAAGCATACTGTACTGACAGCGAATGTCAGTGGTGTGGAATGAAGAGAATTGCGGCTAATGGATAGCTGTTAATTAATCGTCGCCTAGTTTGATCCGCTCGTATTACCCTGTGAAAGAAGGATTTGAATAGCGTTATTGACGGTTGAATATGTCTGTAAGCCGGGGAGTGGAATCGGCGCAGCATCTGAAGTGACGATGAAACTGTATGGCGTTCCAGCAATACCAGCATTTAAACCATCCTCATATTGTGCTTCAACGGCATTTGCTTGTTGTCCAGTTGAAAGGCAATTATTAAATTTATTTACGTCGATACCTGCACTTTTTGCAATGACGGGTAGCTTGCTCTGATCGAGGCCTTTTGGAGACTGTGGAGTAACTGAAGGGGTAATCGTATAGAGCTGTTGTTCGAAGCTCCAGAAAGCCTGATTACCACCTAACGCTGCGGCACATTCAAGCGCTTGTGATTCATGTCCTGCATTAGGGTGGAGAACATTACCATCAGCGTCTGGTTTATCAAGAGGGAAAGAACGATAGACCCATGCTACTTTGCCGTTTTTACCATAGACATTCATGACTTGCATCATGACTGAATTGAATGCTTTACAGTACGGACATGAAGGGTCTGAGTATTCGACGATTTTTATCGGAGCGTTTGGATTGCCAAGTATATGATCCGCACTTGTGACCGAAGAGATATTGGGGCTTTTACTGCCGGCTATGGCCGCTTGTGCACTCGCTGCAAGATTCACTGGAGGAAGTGTGGTGGTAGGCTTCCGTGACCACACAATAGCCACTGCAACAATGACTGAAGCAAAGAGAATTGCTGTCGGAATATTCAAGAAAGCTTTTGGTTTATTTTGTTCCATATGACTTTATGGTATCATACTGCTACTATGTTTGGAAATTTCGCAATTAAAGCAATGTTAAAGCGCCAGATGAAAGGCATTCCTGAGAGCCAACAGGAGATGTTTTTGACTATGATTGAGAAAAATCCCGACTTTTTTATGACAATTGCCAAAGAAGCACAGCATAAAATGAAGTCAGGTATGTCTCAACAAGATGCAATGATGTCGGTCATCAAAGCACATGAGACTGAGCTTAAAGCAATCATGGGGAAATAGCCGACGTCGAGCGTATCGCGCCGGCTAGAACGGTAGTGTGAAAGTCATTGTATTCTCAATGGCTTTTTCCCAGTTGGATGGATCGAGCTTGATATCACGGATGGCGCCTGCTTGAGCAAAATCTTTGAACTTGAGGATTTTATTCGCAACTGCATAGTCGTAAAGTTCTTTGGTGATCTTCACGTCTTCGAGACAGTATTTGATAATTTTATCAATTTCACCCTTCTGCCACCAGACGATAGCGTCGAGACCGTGTCCGCTTTTATTTTTACCAAGAGTCGCTTCGGCGAGTGTGTCGAGCTTGATTCTTTTGCCAAGGGAAGCGCGCACCTCAGCGAGAAGATCGAGGCTTTTTATCTTAGTGAGGTCGCCGGAATAATATTTATTAAGAAGTGGAATGTCGAAATGGTTACCGTTAAAGGTAATGAACATATCGGCTCGTTCGAGTATTGGCCAGAGCTTCGGAAAGTCCTCTTGTAAATAGCTCGAATAGCCATTATCGCCAGTCGGTTCAATGCCTTTTTCGGCATCACCACTATCATGGATACAGACAACTGATATATCGAGAGCTACCGGATCATTACTTTCAACCTCAGCAAAAGTATTCTTTGTTTCAATGTCAAAGGTGATTTTACGCATATTTTAAGATTATTTGTTGCCATTAAACTTGATGTCAAAGGTGGCAACGAAAGATTCGATGAAAGATGCGATTGTTGAATACTGTTCTTTGTTGAAGCTTCGCTCCTCTTTTGTTGAAAGGTTTTTGATGCTGATGGTTCCACTCTCCATTTCATTTGAACCGATTATTGCGACAAATGGAATGTGTCGCTTGTCGGTCGCAGCGATCTTGTCGCCAGTCTTTTTATTTGACTGATCGATAATAACACGTGCTCCACCTTCGCGGATAGATGCAGCGAGGTTGAGGGCGAAGCTTTGTAGTGTCATATCATCTCCAAGTGTACAGAGAGCAATGTCAGCTGGTCGATGAGCAGCTTTTATAGCTTCAAGTTTGCCGTACGTCTCCATGAGATTCTCTGCGACCATATCACCTGCACCGAAGCCAACAGCAGTGACTTTGTCATTGCCGAATAGCGAGAGAAGATCATCGTAGCGACCACCACCGAATACTGAACGGCGATTCTCTGGATTAAGATCAAAAATTTCAAATATAATACCTGTGTAATAATCAAAACCTCGCATAAGTGTAGGGTCGAAGCGAGCGTTTTTTATGCCAAGTGCTGATAGACCGTCAATAGTCTGTTCGATTTCTACAATTGCTGGATGATCGTGAGCTATACCACTCTTGTCCATGAAATCCTTGATGTTTTTGGCTTCGATAATTGAAACGATGGTCTCGGCGGAGACGGATGAAGTGCTGTTGGCATTCGCTATCTCTTTCAAGAAAACATCAGCAGACATTTTTGCTTTACGGTCGATAAGTTTTGATATTTTATGAGTTGTTGATGCGTCGAGTTTGAGTACCTCAAGGAAAAGATGGTTCATAAGACGACGATTGCTTAAACGAATCTCGAAATCGGTATTCTTTAAACCATATTCTCGAGTGATATCATAAGCAATATTTATGAGTTCAATTTCTGCAGATATAGAAGTGACACCAAAAATATCCACATTCAGTTGCCAGTGTTCGCGAACACGTCCTCTCTGAGGCTGTTCATAACGGAAAAGATTGGGGATAGAATACCAACGCACAGGGAAAGGAAGCTCACGACGTCGTGCTGCAACCATACGTGCAACAGTTGGGGTCATTTCTGGGCGAAGTGTTACCTCGCGATCTCCACGATCTACGAATGTATAGGTCTGTTCATTCACAATCTCATCGCCGGTCTTCGCTCGATAGAGTTCTGCGGGTTCAAGCACTGAAGCGGCATATTCTTCATAACCGTATTTCTCCACGGTAGTACGCCATAGGCTAAAAATATGCTTCTCTACAGCCATTTCTTCGGGGAAGAAATCGCGTACGCCTTTGTAAGCCTCGGTTGAGAGCTTTGTTGTCGTTGCTTTGGTGTCTTTCATAATATACATTGTATATAAATTATGTCGTATAAACAAGAAAAGGAGGTTTTTGTGGTAGAAAAGCATGTCGGCGAAACGCCACTTGAGTGTATTGAGCGTTTGCGAATAGAAGCAGACATTGCTCGTGATATACCCATGACGTATGCGGGTCGTTTAGATCCAATGGCTTCAGGTCTACTTCTTGTTCTCGTTGGGGAGGCCTGTAAAAATAAAGAACAATACACTGCACTTGATAAAGTCTATGAGGTGGATATTGTTTTCGGTATTGATACGGATACGCATGACGTGCTGGGGCGGATTATTCATGTGCAACTGCCGGATGAGACAATCGTAGACACGATAACTCAAACTGATTTTTTGCAAAAATATGTTGGACGTCTCGAGCAAGAATATCCAGCCTTTTCTTCCAAGACTATTGATGGTGTCGCCCTCCATACACATGCTCGTCTCGATACACTTCCCGATACAATGCCGACGAAGTCCGTCACGATATTTTCAATTGAACAAATACGTGAAGGCAGTCTAACTAAAGTTACTGGTGAGGAATTAGCAAAGAACGCTATAGATAAGATTACTTTAATTCATGGCGACTTTAGACAAGCTGACATTATTGCATTGTGGTCAAGGTTCGCACAGGATCATGCGAAAGATTTTTTTTACAAAATCTCTATCAGTGTTTCGTGTTCTAGTGGAACCTATATGCGCTCAATTGCAAAGCGGATTGGTAGTGACCTCGAGGTAGGTGCAATTGCCACAAGGATTCATCGAGTTACGGTGGGGGATTTTACTCTGTAGTGCGTGACGTAAATTAATACTTTTCGCTATTTGACTTCATAGTTCTTTGTAGTAAAGTTCCACACAGAATATGAAAAGATTAGATTTGTCATTTACTCGACGCTTACCAACTGCCAATATAACGGTACCCGTCACACGTAATCCAAAAGGAGGGCCACTCTTGACTCTCCTTGGCCACAAACTAACAAGTCCAGAGGGGACTAAACAGCACACGTTTAGCTTCGCTGAAGGTAAATGGGTCAGCCCCGGTGGGAAGACCAAATCAACCGATCGGAGTGAAATCCATGCCGCACAGCGCGAGGTTCGTGAAGATACAGGTTTATCTCTGCCTCGTCTGGCATTTCAAAACATGGGTAGTATCCTCGCTGTCCGACCTGATGGTTATGAACTTTGGAAAGTATATATTTACCTCGCTTTTGTCGATTATCACTTAATGTCGAAGATTAGACCTGAACGAGGGAAATTCGATGCGGTGCAGTGGTTTAACGCTGACCTGCTTCCACAAAGGGAAATGGTACCTACTGACAGATTGTGGATGCCAAGGATATTAGCTCTAGAGCGACTATCTATGGTATTCACATTCGTTGGCACAAGTGGTCGCATGTTACGACCGGTTATTAAATCCGAAGGTTTTGCTGCATACGATAACCCTTTTTAATCGTATCGTACTACAAACAAAATGTCGCCCTCGCGGACGACATTTTTTTATAACTTTTTTATTAAAACTTTATCTATTTCTTATAAATCCTTTCGCTTGGCCTTAGCTCGATCGGTATTAGTGAGGAATTTCTTGCGGAGGCGAACTGAAGTCGGTGTGATTTCGAGATACTCATCTTCTCTCATAAGCTCAAGACCTCGTTCGATATCGAGATTATATGGAGGTGTAAGCATAATGTGTTCATCAGAACCAGACGCTCGCATGTTAGTAAGCTGTTTACCTTTACATGGATTCACTTCCATATCTTCACCCTTTGATACATCACCAACAATCATACCTTCATATACATCAATACCCGGAGCTACGAAAAGTCGGCCTCGTTCTTGTAGATTCCAAAGAGCGAAAGCAAGAGTTTTGCCTCCTATCATCGATGCCATAGCGCCAGTTTCATGCTTCTCAATCTCACCGGCATAATCCTTAAAGCCAATAAATCGTGCTGAGAGTATTCCTTCACCTCGAGTATCGATAGTGAACATTCCTCGATATCCAAGAAGACCTCGAGTAGGGATCTCAAAAATCATACGAACTTGACCGTCTTTGGTTTTCATATCGGTCATGATACCTTTTCTTTTGCCAAGCTTTTCGATAATAGCACCTGAGCTCGCCTCTGGTGTGTCGATAGTAACCTCTTCGAAAGGTTCGCTTTTAACACCATCTACTTCTTTAACAATAACTTGAGGCTGAGAGACCTGAAGTTCATATCCTTCTCGTCGCATATTCTCAAGGAGAATCGCTACGTGAAGTTCTCCACGACCATATACTTTGAAATATTCTCCAGAAGAGAAGTCAACACGAAGACCGACGTTAATCTCAAGCTCTTTTTCGAGTCGTTCACGGATCTGACGGCCAGTTACAAATTTACCTTCTCGTCCAGCAAAAGGGGAATTGTTCACAAGGAAGTTAAGGGAAATAGTTGGCTCGTCGATCTTGATGGCTGGCATTGCTGCAGTCTCAGCATTATCAACAATAGTTTCACCGATATAGATGTCTGGAAGTCCTGCAACCATAACGATGTCACCAGCTGAAGCCTCTTTGGTCTCAACACGCTTCTTGCCTTCAAACGTGAAGAGCTTGGTGATTTTACCAGCTACAGTTGAACCATCAATCTTCTTTACAAAAACTGGCGCTCCATCGCGGATAATACCATCGTAAATTCGGCACACTGCAAGACGGCCAAGGAAATTGTCATAGCCAAGGTTAAAAACCTGCGCTTTAAGTGGAAGAAGAGCTTGCTCAGGAGTGTTCGCTGGAGGAACGTGTGCAAGAATAGCATCAAGAAGTGGAGTGAGGTCTTTACCTTCATCAGTAAGCTTCATCTTTGCCCAACCTTGTCGGCCTACAGCGTATACAGTAGGGAAATCAATCTGAGTCTCATTCGCTCCAAGCTCCAAGAAGAGTTCGAGAACCGCTTCGTGAGTAGCATGTGGATCTGCAGCTGGCTTATCGATCTTGTTGATGATAACGATAGGCTTAAGACCGAGTTCAAGAGACTTCTTGAGCACGAAACGAGTCTGAGGCATAGGACCTTCCTGCGCATCAACGACAAGAAGCACCGTATCGATCGATCGGAGCACTCGCTCCACTTCTGAACCGAAGTCGGCGTGTCCTGGGGTGTCAACGATGTTAATCTTCGTTCCTTTATAGGTAACTGAAGTGTTTTTGGCGTAAATAGTAATACCGCGCTCTTGCTCAAGGGCGTTTGAGTCCATTGAACCTTCATCGGCATGGCCACACTGGGTCATAATGGCATCGGTCAAGGTCGTCTTGCCGTGGTCCACGTGTGCAATAATCGCAATATTTCGTATTTCCATAGTGAATTGTTTAGCTATATTAAAAAGAGAGCCAAGGGCTCATGAGTCCCCATTAAAGCATTTTTGTTATTTGCTGTCAAATTGTTTCGGCGGATTATGGTCAGAAGCTAAATATTGCGAATTATGGCTATAAAACTGCCAAAATAAAAGCCTTCGTGAGGCATTTTTGCTTATTCACGAAGGCTGATCTCTTCAACAGCGTTGTTTGTCGGTCTTTTCTTTTTTCTCAATGTGTGTACCTAAAACACGAATACCATTGACGAAATTAAAATTATTTTTTAAAATTATTTTGTTATTAATTAATTTTAATTTATGGTGAAAAGACTATCATTATTTAGCATCATAGCGTTATTGACGCTTGTTTTTGCACTACCGGTTCGCGCTCAGGTGGCAACATCTTCAGATCCGACAGGAATAATAGCTGGTATTACTAATATTTATCAGAGCTATCTCGGTCGTGCGCCAGACGCGCAAGGCCTTCAGTATTGGTTACAGAGTGGACAATCACTTGCTCAGATCAAAGCGAATATTCTTGCTACTTCTGAATACAATAGTCGAATTACTGCAATTAATTATCTCTTTCAAAATCTTCTCGGCCGATCTGCAGACTCACAGAGTCTAAATTATTGGGCTTCAAGTGGTAAGACAGTTGCACAGATTCAGCAAGATATTAAAAACACTCCTGAGTATATATCTATTCAAACAGTTCAAGCGCAGACTGCATCCTCAACGCTTAAGGCTACTCCAGTCATTGCCACTCCAGTTGTTACAACTCAGTCAACGGGTACCGATGGAACATGTTTCGTCCTTACTCGAAACCTTGGGGTTGGAGTAAGCCTAACATCATCTGAGGCTACAGCACTTCAAAATATCCTTACTACAGAAGGAGTATGGAGCTCTGGTGCTATTACTGGATATGATGAAAATGTCGCTGTGGCAATTGTTAAGCTTCAAGGAAAGCTTAGTATTCCACAGACAGGCTTCATTGGTCCAATAACTCGAGCTAAGCTTAACGCTACATATGGCGGTAAGTGTGCTACTGATTCGACGTACAATAATAACTACAATAATTATAATAACAATACTGTTACAACCACGAATACATCTGATATTCGCTCACAGGTAGCTCAGCTTTATAGTGACCTTCTGTATCGTAAGCCTGATCAGCAGGGATGGGATTATTGGTCAAATTCTGGACTCAGCATTGATCAAGTTAGACAGGGTTTCTTAAATAGTCCTGAATATCAAACCAAACAGAGAATCGTATCAATTTATCAACAAACATTAGGTAGAGCTCCTACAGTATCTGAGATTCTTTCTGCATATGACGTTGCATATGCTAATGGTTTTAATACCGATATTGTTCGATCACAGCTCACTGGTCAGACTACGGCTACTCAGACACAAACACAGACTACTGTTGTTACCCCAGTTGTACCTACTACTCCTGCCGTACCAGCAGTACCAACGCAACCTACGGTCACTACTCCTGTAACACCTGCAGTGACTGCAGATGCAGTTAATAGCCTTTACCAGACACTTCTATATCGATCAGCGGATGCGGGTGGTTTGGCACATTGGGTAAATTCTGGTCTTGATATTAATGGAGTATCAGCTGCAATACAGCAGACACCTGAATATCGAAATATTCAGAGCCTCAGCAAGCTGTATCTAGGTGACCTCAATCGTCAGCCTGATGCTGGTGGCATTCGTTATTTCTATGGCCTCATGGAAAATAGCGGTTGGTCACTTCAGCAAGTTGACGCAGCGATTAAAGCAAGTCCTGAATATGCAAAAGTTCATTCAACCGCTCCAGCATCTCAGGCATCAACTAATACAAGCTCAATATTTGATGCTTTCAAGAAAATCTTAGGACTGTAGTTTAACTGAAAGCGTGGATAATAAAAAGCCCCGTAAAAGGGGCTTTTTATTAAAACTTTATCTTTATTTATATGTGATTTTATCTCGCTTCTGTATAGTCTTGATATGAAAATGGGTGCAGTTGAATTCGTCGATACGGTGGTTAACCGAGCGCGTACGCTCGGTGCTTCCGATATTCATATTGATCCATTTTCAAAGGCTACGCACGTACGGTTCCGTATTGATGGCTTATTGAGGACGATTACGACGATTCCGCCACCGCTTCATTCTGAGGTCATAGCACGAGTAAAAATTCTTGCAGGTTTACGTACAGATATTCACCAGACTTCACAGGATGGGCGGTTTCGATATGTGCAAGGGGATTGTGATATTCGTGTTTCAACACTGCCTACACAGTACGGAGAGAATGTCGTGATGCGAATTCTTACCAAAAGGTCATTTGGGAACAGTGGCAATATTCTTGCGGAACTTGGTGTGTCAGTTGTGGATATAAAGAATATCGAGACCGCTTTGAAGCGGCGGCGTGGCCTTATCGTAGTTACCGGACCAACTGGTTCTGGTAAGACCACGACGCTCTATGCATTACTTACGATGCTTAACAGTGGCACGGTATCGATTGTTACTCTTGAAGATCCTATCGAATATGCCATCGAGGGTGTTCGACAGGTGCAGGTTAATCACAAGTATGGCATGAGTTTCGTTACTGGCTTACGAGCTATTCTTCGACAAGATCCTGACATCATAATGATTGGGGAAATACGTGATAGTGAGACTGCGAAGATTGCAGTTCATAGTGCTTTAACAGGACATCTTGTTATATCAACACTCCATACTGAGAATGCGTGTGCTGCAATACCACGATTAATGGATATGGGTATTGATCCGTACCTAATTTCTGCGACGCTTTCTCTTGTGGTTGGGCAGAAATTGCTTCGTCTTATCTGCCGCGAGTGTCGTGTGGCACGAGATGAGGCAGATTCGCTCGACGGTACTCGATTACCAGCGTGTAAAAATTGTTCAATGACAGGATATAAAGGTCGAATAGGTATATATGAATCGCTTCTCGTCGATGAACATGCTCGTAAAGCAATACTCGATAGAGTTGCTCTTGATAATGTAATTTCACTGCGTACGATGAATATTGATGCTATTGAGAAAATTGCTCAAGGCCTAACATCGCGAGAAGAATTGACGCGAGTCCTCTATGAACAACAACTATGACACTTTTCCAAAAGAAATTATCTCTTAGAGAGCAAGCGCGCCTCTTGCGGCGTTTCTCGACGCTTCTTGGTGCGGGAATAACTCTTTTGGAAGCAGTGAGGCTAATGCGGCATCCATTATTTGAACGTGTTGGACATGGTATCGATAAAGGTGAGACACTAAGTAATGCGTTCGTGCAGTTAGGCACATTCGACAGATCAGTCATAGAGATTATTAAGATTGGAGAGCGATCGGGCACGCTCGACCAAGCATTGGCACAATCCGCTTTGTCTCTTGAGAGTCGTGATAATGTATCTCGTAAGATAACTGGGGCCATGATATACCCAAGTTTTATTGGGTGCGCCACTTTGGGTATTGCTTGCTTTTTGATCGTGTACATTTTCCCAAAGATAATTCCACTTGTGGTAAGTATGGGTATAGATTTACCATTTATGACAAGAGTGCTTATGGTTGTGTCACATGTGCTTTTAGAGTACTGGTTGGGAATAATCTTGATAGGTATCGGCACCGGAGTATTATTCAGTTTGCTTTGGAAATTCAGCTCACTATTTAGTCTCTATTGTAGGCGTCTATTGATGGCGGTGCCAATACTTGGCGGTATGGTCAGGGCAAGGACTATCATTGATATATTTAGGCCACTCAGCCTATTACTTGAACATGGGGAATTATTACCAGTTGCAATTACATCAATATCTGCGAGCTTGCTCAACCGTGACTATAAAAGAATATTAGTGGATTGTGCAAATTCTCTTAATAATGGCGATAGTTTCGCTGTCTCGATTAAGACTGCAAATATGAATCTTCGAACAACATTGTCTCGAGATTTAATTCCACAGACTGCAATTGATTTTATAGAGATTGGTGAGCGTTCAGGTAGTCTTGCCACTTCATGCCAACACATTGCTACTATATATGAAGCAGAAGTTGAAGAATTGGTAAAGCGTATGTCAGTTCTTGTAGAACCGGCGCTTATGCTTGGTATGGGTATTACCGTGGGCGCAATCGCTTTATCTATTGTTATGCCAATTTATGACATTACGAGCCATCTTACGAAATAATGCAAAAGGAGGCATGATGCTTATGGAAGTGTTGCTTGCTATTGCAATTATTTCGATCGTGATTCCAGCTGCTGTGTCAGTAATTCTTAGTAGTAATATGGTTGAATTAACTGCGCGGAGAGAATTGGCAACACTAGGGGATATACGTGCATTATTGTCGGATGGCACTGAGTCCCATATTGCTTTATTGAATAATGATTATCCTCATCAATTAGGAAAGAACAATTGTCGCATTGGTGATGCCGTTGGTACATTAAATACGCAATTGTCACAGCCTATAACTGTTGCCGACACACTCGAGTCTATTGTTCCAAACAGTTTCACATCAGCACAGGTGACCGACGTTGTTGGTAGAAACGGTTTTGTCTACGAGACATTAGATTCTCCAATTCAATCAGATCCTGACTTCATTATTGTGAATGTTAAAAATCCGCAAGCATCGTTTATAGTGTCGTTAATCAATACTGGTCCGGGACTTTCTTCCGTTGTTGTGGCTGGCCATTATGCATACGTTGCAAATGAAAGTTCAGCATCTCAATTACAAGTAATTGATATTGCCAATCGAATATCGCCGGTAGTTGTAGCGAAGTTGAAGTTGCCGTATGTAATATCTACCACTACACGACCTCATGCAGTAAGTATTTACTATGACAATGGTTTGATCTATTTAGGAACGGAGAAATGGGCTGGGAATGAATTAAATATTATCGATGTTAGTAATCCATTGTTACCAAAATATATTGGTGGCCTCGATACTGATACAGTTGTGAATGCTATAACAGTACACGGCTATGCTTATATTGCTGGTGCGGATGTCTATCAGCTACGCATCGTGGATGTGTCGAATCCGTATAGTCCACAATTGCTTTCTGGCATATCACCTGCAGGCTTTGGTGTACTTGAAGGTAAGGCGGTGGCTGTGTCTTCCAGTTCAAAGCTGTATTTTGCACGGGCGGGCGGTGGTTTTGATAATTCATCACAGTATGAATTGTTCTCATTTGATATTCATAATGATCCACTTGCCGCACATGCACTTCATTCGGAAAATATAGTCGGTGGGGTCTATGGTTTAGTGTCAATTCCAAAATACATGTTTATTGCAGTTGGTAATGGAGTCGTAGAGGCAAATGGAGGACGTACTGCTGGTGGATCGATCGGCATGTTAGACGCTGATTCATTATCAATATATCGAAGTATTACATTACCGACTGGACCCACATCACTAATGTGCGATCAGTATCGTCTATATGCGCCACTTTCTGGGAGTAAGGGTTTTGCAATAATTGATTTTAGTAATGACTCTCATTGAACTTATTTTGTATATGGCTTTAGTCTCAATGATTATGACAGGATCAGTTTTTTCAGCATATAGTCTTATGCTTTCACAAGAGAAAGTGCGTGTATCGTGGCAAACTATTTATGAAGAATTAATTACCTATGAGACACCAGTCCAATAAAGGGTTTACTGCATTAATTGTTGCAATATTACTATCGGTAGCAATGCTGCTTTTGGTTATTGGGAATCTCCATACCATATCGTCGATTTTCGACCTTGTAGCACGGAAAGTGTATCGCTTTATTGCCGTTGAGAATTCGCTCGCATGTTTTGATGCTGTTGTACACGAGCTTGGTTACGACTATTTTTATGCGGTAGGAGATAGCGAGATTTTTTTAGACGCTGGTTGTACTATCGTTTCGGTGCTGGCTGTAGCTTCAACTTCGGTGCCGTTCGATGCTGTAAAGGATATTACGGTAAATGGAATGGCGGGGAATATTCGTCGGCCAGTAATTGCAACAATTCATGCACGGGTCGTGATACTAGATTCAAGGATAGGCTTAGTTCAGAGCTCGATATCATTTTAATAAAATTTTAGTATTTTTTTACGATAGTTTCATGAGTGATATGTATACTCTAGATATTATTAATTAACTTCTTTATTATGAAAAGAAAAATTTTCAGCGTACACAAATTACCAAAAAAAGATATTGAACGATATCGTCGGGAACGACGACTCGCTCGAGAGAAGCGCAAGGGTTTCACACTTATCGAAATACTTGTAGTCATCGGTATTATCGCCGTACTCGCTGCAGTGGTCCTCGTAGCTATTAATCCTACGCGACAGTTTAAGTTGGCCCGTGATTCACAGCGGATAAGCAATGTAGAGTCGATGTTGAGTGCTGTCGGGCAGAATATTGCAGAGCATAAGGGGTTATTCACATGTGGGACAACGCCGGTTTCGATACCTGCTAGCTCCACTATCATTCGAAGTGGTGTAAACGATCCTAACGCTTTTGATATAGCACCATGCTTGGTCCCCGCATACATTTCGATGCTACCGTTCGATCCATCAATTCCTTCCGCACATTACGCTACAAGCACTGATTACGATACCGAGTACAGCATTGCGGAGGATAGTGACGGCAGAGTTACTATTGCAGCTCGAGGAGAAATTAATCAGAATATATCAGTTACTCGCTAGCGTATATATTGCAGTAGATGTCGTGGGGTATCGAATACCGTTGTGTAGTATACTTATTGCATGCAATCAGTAGATCCTGTCAATACTATACACGAACAAGATAAGCCTGACGCCAATCAGGGTCCTCAAAAGGTCTACACGTTAATTTCTGTCTGTGTATTGGTGTGTGTTGCTGTCGCGGCACTCCACTTTAATTTATTTGATAGTCGTAGTATGAGGATCGTTGGAAGTGAGACACCGAGTACTAACGTAGTCGCGCCAGCGGTCTATACAATGCCAAGTCCTGTGGCTAACACTATAACGCCATTACCAAAAGCGACCGAAGCCACGACGAGTCCAGCTAAAACAAAGTTTTCCGTTACCTCACGCGAATATTTAGTAGGGAATATTCTCACAGGGAAAGTATATCTTTCAAGTCATCCTGATACAGTAGTTCCTATAGCCTCAATTAGTAAACTCTTTACTTCGCTCGTGGCTCGTCAATTTATGACTCCAACGACTACTGTTACCATTACTCAGCAGGCCCTCGATGTATATGATGGAAAGTATGGAATCTTACCCGGTGAACGTTTTACAGTTAGTGAATTGTATTATCCTCTGTTATTACAGTCTAACGATAGTGTTGGAGAAGCACTCGCACTCACCTATGGTGGCGGATCCACAACAACTGCATTTGTCAAAAAGATGAATGATTATGCTTCAGAGATAGGCATGTCAAAAACTCATTTTGAAGATCCGACCGGCCTAACTGAGAATAACGTTTCGACAGCAAATGATCTGTTTACGCTCGCACAGTTCTTATACGAGGACCAGCAATCGACGCATTTATTCGAGCCAGATTTTTTTGCAATGACTAAACTTCCATCAGAATCAATTGGAACTACGAGTGATCATGGAAGTCATACATTTGTGAACATCAATCCTTTTGTGGGATATCCAGATTTCTTGGGCGGAAAGACTGGTCGAACGTACGAAGCAGGCGAGACACTACTTACAATATTCGCTTATCAAGATGAACCTATCGTAGTTATCACACTTCATAGTGATTATGGTATGCGTCAATACGATACTCAAGCACTCTTTGCGAAAGCAGTGAGAGAAAATTTCTAGAAATTATATATTACAATTATTAATTAACACTATCGAATTAACCAATAAATTCTGATACCTTAAATCCCACATAAATACCAACAAAACCACCCACGGCTGTTAAAAAAATCGAGGTCATCGATATGAAAGAATCACCCCAAAGTGTCGGTAGCATACCACCAACAGTTGAGCCGATTGCAAGCGTGATCCAAATAATAGTTTTTCGTGACATGTGTGTATTTTCGAGCGTATATAAGCCTGTAGTAATAGTTTAACAATTGATAAGATTAACTCCAAATGCGATTTTTGTATTTTTGTGTATATGTTAGTATTACTACATATAAAATATTTATGATTACTATATACCAAGCAATATTCCTAGGTCTTTTTCAGGGTGTTTCAGAGCTATTTCCGATATCAAGCTTGGGACACAGCGTTATTATCCCACCTCTATTAGGTTGGAATATTAATGAGAGTGATAATTTCTTCCTATTTTTTCTTGTTGCAACACATTTCGCAACATCACTCGCACTTCTGACATTCTTCTACAAAGACTGGGTGGGGATTATTAAAGGCTTTCTTGTATCGTGTAGACTTGGAGGCCGTTCACTTAAAGACTTTGATAATCATACTCGATCAAATATTCGTCTAGCTTGGGTGATAATCGCAGGCACAATTCCTGCCGGCATCCTAGGTCTATTATTGCAAACAAAGATCCAGCACCTCTTCGCATCGCCACGTACCGCAGCAATATTTTTGATTGTTAACGGAATAATGCTCTGGACAATTGAATTAAAAATGCGCGCACATCACATTGCGACTATCGCTTCCGACAAAGCCCCTCAGGAAAAAGCCCTTCAGGAGCAGACACATAGCGATGAGAGGATTTCCCGTCTGACGTGGGGTAAAGCCATCCGCGTCGGTCTCGCTCAAGCGATTGCACTTATCCCCGGCTTCTCACGAACTGGCGCGACAATTGGAGGGGGATTTATGGTGGGTCTTTCTCGTGAAGATGCAGCGCGTTTCTCATTTCTCTTGGCAACACCTATCATCTTCGCCGCTGCAGCCTTGAAGCTTCCGCAACTTTTTAGCTATTTGCACACCGGAGGGGGTGCTGTCCTTGCGCCACTTATTGTCGGTTTCATTGCATCATTCATTGCAGCATTCTTCTCGGTTCGATTCCTTGTGAAATATTTTAAGACAGAGACTCTTATGCCATTTGCAGTGTACTGTATGATAATTGGCGTTGCGGCGACGATCCTGCTGTAGGATTGTTCGTGAGATTTCTCTATTGAAAATACTGCAGTTCAACTTTACCATTATCAATGGTGATATATGAAGCGGGAAGTTGCGTCCATGAGCCAGAGTTAAAATATGTGACCTCAATATCATCCTGATTTTTATCTCGAACGATAAATGTCTTTTGCATCGGTATATGTGTATGTCCGCAGATGATATAGTCTGCACCCTTCTTATGTGCATAAAGTGCAGCACGCTTTGCGACCAGTGCCGACAATCGAAGCCACGTTCCGCGAAATTTCTCGACTGTCGCCATGTTTTTATTTTTCTTCAAGCCAAGTCTTGAAGCAAGTGTATATGGAAGGATAAGAACATTACCCCAAAAAGAACTACGAATGAGCATTTTATCGAAACGATCGCCATGGATCGCAATGAATGTCTTACTATTATATTTCCACTCGTATTCTTCAACGATACTTACTCCGAGCAATCGAGACATCGGTTCAATGAGCTTATGGTCATGATTACCGCGCACAAGGATCACCTCGGTATTTTTATTACCATTTGATATTTCATGTATTCTCGAAAGAAAGCTCCACGCTTCAGAACCAAGTCGACCAAAATTACGATCATCAAAAAGATCACCGAGGATGATAAGTCGCTTACACTGAACTTCGTCTAATAGTTTTAATAGCTCGTTTGAGCGAGACATTGAGAAGCCGAGATGAATATCGGAGACAATGAGTGTATGAACTTTTGTCGGTACTACATTCATAATGCGTTCGTAAGGATTACGCCTAAGCGTTCGCAGCAGGTGTCGTGGGTGCAGGCCGTTCAATACACCAAACACAACTGATTTGAGCGATACGGGTTTTCAAGTATTTCCTACCACAAATACAAATAAGAATAGGTTTTCGTATCGGTGCGGCTACTTTTGGGGGCCAACTGCTACGTTTTATCATGAATCAAGTATACCATATATCTATTAATTTGTCACGCTATAGTAAAGATCTATTTTGTAATGTCCTCTAGGTTATTACCTTTTTTGAATCGTGGCGTTGTGGTATGATGCCCGTATGAAAAAAGCCTTAATTACCGGCATTACCGGACAAGATGGTTCGTATTTGGCAGAATTCTTATTAAAAAAGGGATACCATGTTGATGGCATCATCCGTAGAGCGAGTGTATTTAATACCGAACGAATTGAACATATTTATCTCGACCCACACATTAAAGGTGCAAATTTAAAACTCCACTATGGAGACCTCTCGGACAGCAGCAACATTAATCGCATCATTGAAAAGACTCGACCCGATGAGATTTATCATCTTGGTGCACAGAGCCATGTGCGTGTGAGTTTCGATATGCCAGAATATACGGGTGATGTGACAGGTCTCGGCACACTACGAATTCTTGATGCAATTCGCGAAGCAGGACTCAAGACTAAGTTCTATCAAGCTTCATCGAGCGAAATGTTCGGCAAAGCACTTGAAATTCCCATTAAAGAAACTACGCCTTTCTACCCTCGATCGCCATACGGCGTTGCGAAAGTCTATGCATACTGGATCACCAAGAACTATCGAGAGAGCTATGGAATGTTCGCAAGCAACGGTATTCTTTTCAACCACGAATCACCTCGACGCGGGCCGACTTTTGTTACGAAGAAAATTACGCGCGGTTTCGCTCGTATGAAGCTTGGTCTTGAAGATCGACTTTATCTTGGTAATCTTGATGCAAAGCGTGACTGGGGGTATGCGAAGGATTATGTCGAAGCTATGTGGCTTATGCTCCAACAGGATAAACCGGGTGATTATGTAATTGCTACAAATGAGACTCATACGGTGCGCGAATTCTGCGAACTTACTGCAAAATATTTTGGCTACGAGATCGTCTGGAAAGGCAAAGGTGTAAAAGAAAAAGGTGTAGATAAAAAGACTGGCAAGGTATTGATCGAGATTGATGCACATTATTTCCGTCCTGCAGAGGTGGATATTCTCCTCGGAGATTATTCAAAGGCTAAGAAAGAGCTCGGTTGGAAGCCGAAAGTGTTATTTAAAGAATTGGTTGAAATTATGGCAAAGGCTGATTTTGAAGCAGAGCAAAAACATGCAAAAAAATAGCAAAATTTTCGTAGCTGGACATCGAGGACTTGTAGGGAGCGCAATCGTGCGTGAGCTTATTGCGCAAGGTTATACTAATATCCTTACACGGACACATACCGAGCTTGACCTTATTGACTCGCGAGCTGTTGCAGATTTTTTTGCAAAAGAACAGATCGAGTATGTCTTCGATGCTGCTGCAAAGGTGGGTGGAATTGTGGGTAATAGTAATTACCCAGCTGATTTTATCTACAAGAACTTGATGATACAGAACAATATTATTCACAATGCATACCTCTATAAAGTAAAAAAATTACTCTTTCTCGGAAGTTCATGTATTTACCCTAAGTTCGCTGAACAGCCTATCAAAGAAGATTCGCTCCTCACCGGTGCGCTCGAACCTACCAATCGTGCGTACGCTGTAGCAAAGATCGCCGGCATCGAAATGTGCCGTTCGTATAACAAGCAATACGGGACTGACTTTATCTCAGCAATGCCTACCAATCTCTATGGACCGAATGATAACTTTGACCTTGAAACATCGCATGTTCTGCCAGCTATGATGCGTAAATTCCACGAAGCGAAAGTGTCGGGCGCACCGACGGTGAGTATGTGGGGTACAGGAGTAGCGAAGCGAGAATTCCTCCATGTGGATGATGCGGCACGAGGAAGTATATTTCTTATGAATAATTATACAGGTTCAGATCATGTGAACCTTGGTTGTGGAGAGGACATTTCAATTAAAGATGTGGCAGAGCTTATGCAAAAGACTGTAGGATATACAGGTACTATAGTCTGGGATACAACAAAGCCTGACGGTACACCACGAAAACTTCTCGATATTAGTAAGATTAAAGCGCTTGGTTGGGTTCCGAAGGTTACTCTCGAAGAGGGGCTTAAAGATACGTATGAGTGGTATTTACATACTATTGTTAAGAAATAACTACTTACTCGGTCTCGTCGACGGCTCAATAGAAAAAGTAAAGATGTATTTATTCGGATCGGTTGGTGTTAGTTCAGGACTCTTTGGGTCGACATATAGTAACGTCGTCGTTCCAAACTTAGTTGCGACAGGCTTTCTCTCACTAAATCTGTACGTATATGCGGAGTTATATTCTACACCGGCTGAAAGTTGTGCAGTCACGATAACATCTCCAGCTACAACACAGTCATAACCTGTAGGACAACGCGAATCGGATACTAATGTAAGCGGGGTAATGGTGATACCTGATGCGGTTACGCCGACTTGCCCGAGCTTAAGGCTAATTGTGTTTGTATATTGAATTTGAATGTTTTTCTGAATATTGTAGTGGGTGGCAATAACAAATATTGTTACGATTATTATGAGTGTTATGATGGTGCCTTTTTTCATGTATAAATTGTATCATATGCCATTTATTTCGCTCGTGATATTATGTAGATATGATAACGGTAAATGACCTTATGCAACACGGCTATACGTACGAGCGTACCGAGCCAATGGGGAAGAATTTTGATCCTCAATTTAAACCCGAGCTTACTCCAAAAGAAATGCTCGAATTGGGAATATTTGGTGGGGTATATATGCGTGATTGTAGGGACGAATTTCCGAAAACTTGGTTCACCCATGCGAAGTTCTCACCTCGCGACGATGATAAACGTATTTCAAAATTAAATTATTTTGGCGTACCTGCGAGTCAGACGCTTGAGCAGTGGATTAAAAAAGGCTGGATATATAAAGATGATCCGCGAGGATGGTTCCAGTGGTATTGCAGATATTATTCTGGTCGAAGAATCCCTGAAGAAGATGCGAGACAGATACGACGCTGGATTAATATGCGACGACATATTGCTCAGGTGCGAAAGCATTGCAGAGTAGGAGATGAATCATGCCGAAGAGGGCAACGTCAGGCATTGCTCCATTGGGCTTATGATAGCCGGAAGATGTAGTTAGAATGTACAGAGTTTGTCTGAGTGCTCATTGAGTGTGCTCTCAAGCTTAGCCTGCAGCGCTTTCCAACCACCAACATTGTCGATAAGGCCATTCTGAAGAGCCATGTCGCCGAGCATTGTTGAACCATCGGCAATAGTGTAGACCGTGCTCGTTGCGAGTCCACGATTCTTTGCAATTTCATTTACAAAGATATCATAGAGTACTTTTACATCGCGCATAATGAGCCTCTTATCTGCATCGGTAATTGGTTTATCGGGGTTTGAGGTGTCTTTATATGGCCCGCTTGAAAGAGAGACGAACTGGAGACCTTTGTCGGCATTTTGTTTATCGTGGCTTAAGTATGAATCGGTAACACCAATAGAACCGATCTCAGATGATGGGTATGCATAAATGGCGTTTGAGGCTGCGGCTATGCGGTAGGCTGCAGATGCTCCTTGGCCTCGTATGATTGAATATATTGGTTTGTGGATAGATGCCATAGCTTCGAGAATCTCATCGGTAGCTTCGGGAGAGCCTCCACCAGAATCGATAACGAGAACGACGGCACTGATGTCAGGATTGTTGCCCGCTTCAATAAGGCTACCAACTACAGAATCAACGCCCGCTTCGCTGTATGAGCTAGATGGGGTCATGTCTTGGTCTTGCGAAGAGTAGATCTCACCGATTATTGGAATGTAAGCTACGTCGCTAAAGCAGGTATATGCTGAAGCGGTATTTGCGCTTGAGTTTGATGAATACGAATCACTGTATGCAGAGTCCGAATCATATTTACCTGAATGTGAACGGTTATTCGTCCATCCATAATAGACTCCTATAATTATTAAAATAACGATTACGACGAGTAGCTGATGATTCCTTGAATGCGATGGTTGATTTTGATCCATAAAAATATTAAATAGTATGATATAAGTATACTATTTTTATTGGGTAATGTTTTTTTGGCATGTGGAAAAGAATTTTTTTACAAAACTTAACACCAAAACACAAAAGTTATACATAAAAATAAGTAAATAAAAAACGCCCAGACAAATGCTGTGCGTTATGCATCAAGTGCAAGAGTAAATTCGGCGTGGTGTATCCAATGGCCAATGAAATAGTTGTAAACATACTCATCGGTTGGATTGTAAAATTCAACCAAAAGGAAAGCGTCGTTGCCAAAGTAATGCACAAAAAAAACTGCATCTGGAACCCGCTTTAGTATCGATTCAATTTTATCCAATTCTCTCGTTGGTAGCCCTGCCCCCGTGGTCTTTGTGAACGATTCCACATCAAATGTCATCCAGTGAGCATGTGGTTGCGCGGCCGGTACGTAGGTGCGCATTTCGTAATTGATGTAAACAAAACTGAGTGCGACGAGCGTACAACAGCCTATGATAAACAACATTATAATCGTAAACCAACTCAATGGTGTTTGATTTTCATGCATGAACTTGATGACGGCGTAGCAAACACCACATCCAAAAAGTGCTATGAGCAAGCCTTCGGCAAAAAAGACCAATGGGTGAGTGTTTCGATTGGGAGCACTGAAATATTTCTCCGGATGTTGGGCCTCGTCAATTTTGCGTGATTCGTAGGCGTAGACCTCAGCCCGATCGAGGGTTCCAATACTGGTGGCGTTGAGGGTATGTTCAAGAGCGTTACGCTGTCTCAGTTCAGTCCGTTGGCGCTTGGTGGTTTTTGGCGGCTTAACCTTCGTTGGTGGTGGCAGATATTCGAATAGAGTTTCCATATGAATGCATATATGCACTGCAGTGGTTTATCACATTTTCAATCCCGAATTCCGTTTGGAGCGGGAACATGCTGTGGGTATAATACTGTGATTTGCCTGATTGTCAATCTATCTCATCTCCAGTAACTAACAAAAAAAGACTTGTTAAAAGGTTTGTAATAATTAATTACAGAAAAACCTAGCAGTTTTCGGTTAACCAGTTAATTTGCTCGTCATTGAGTGTATCGATTGAGAGTAATAAGAAAATCTTCAAACTCTCAGGGATATTTGATGTCGCGATCTTCTGTCGAACTGTATCTTTGTTATTCATTGTTTTCGTGGTGATTATTAAATTGATAAACTTCGCCATTTCCAGATGTTGCCATATTTTTGATATAATCTTCGGTCATCTTTGCGAGTTGTTGTACAGTGGTATCGGAATCCTCGCTCGGGGCTTCTACGGTGATTGTGATACTCGCACCGGTCTTCATATCGATAATCTCATTTTCAAAAACTGTAACTTTTTCGCTCACGATGACTTCCGAATCAGTCATGTTTTCGTTGTCAGTAGTGCGTTCTGAAGTAACAATGTAAAAGTCAGCAGATCTCCATTGACCAAGTTTGACTTGATCATCAGGATCAATAAGACCGCTTGCACCGAGTCCTACTTCTTTAAGGATTGATTTGAGGGTGGATGTGTTTCGCGTGGTAACAGCGAGTTTATCATCTTCTACAAGGCTAACCATCATCGCTTCTGAGAGCGGGCTGCGTCCGTCGTGGCCATTAGCGCTTTGGAATGTGAATGCATTAAAAATCGATTCTTTGGTGGTAATGGCAACAACTGGCTTAGGGTGATTCGGTTCTGTTTCGATGAGGCCACTTTCTTCGAAGCGTCTCTCTACTTCCATAGCTTGGCGGGCAGTCTGAGTCGGTTGTGATTTTGCTTCTGAAAGCGCTTCGTTTGGTATTTCTCCCGATTGCGTTTCGAGGGCGGAAAGGGAATTGAAAGCAATAAGTCCCCATGTAAATAACTTTTGTAACACGTTATTAGTCCGTTCAAGAGAGGAAATTTGTTCGGCGTTATTTTGATTTGTTTCGAGAGGAATTTGTTCCATGAGGTCTTTCATTTAACCTTGATACGCTTTAATAATTGCCGCAATGTCTATCTTGCCCATCGTAAGCATGGCATCCATGACGCGAGCGGCTTTTACAGGATCTTCATCATAGAGCATGTCGCTCAGTACAGTGGGGATGATTTGCCAAGAGAGGCCGAATTTGTCTTTGAGCCAACCACAACGACTCTCACTTCCTCCTTCGGTGAGCTTACTCCAAAGTTCATCAACTTCTTGCTGGTCTTTACAATCAACAAAAAGCGATATGGCTTCATTAAATTTGAACATTGGTCCGCCATTTAATACCATAAATTCTTGACCTTCGATCTCGAAGCGGTTGGCATTGATTTTACGGCCATTTTTAAAGATGGAAAGGTAAAAATCAATAGCTTGCTCAGCATTGTTGTCGAACCACAAAAAGGGCGTAATTTTTTTCATATATACATTATATCGCAAATTTAAAATCTTGGGGTATAATTATGACATGAAAAAATATATAGCAGAATTGTTAGGAACTTTCACGCTTGCTTTAGTAGTAGGGTTGTCGCTTGCGGGGTCTTTCCCTCCGGCTACACCATTATTAGCAGGGCTTACATTGGGGCTTTTTGTGTATACGATTGGAACGATATCAGGTGCACATATTAATCCTGCGGTCACGATCGGCGCTTGGTCAATTAAAAAAATTGGTAACAAGGATGCACTATGGTATATCGTCGCGCAGTTTATTGGTGCAGCTATTGCAATGCTCGTGGTATCGAAGACTACAGGGATGCCTCACCTCGTAGTTGTCAGCTCATGGAAAGTCGTTCTAGCGGAACTTGTTGGAGCATTCTTCTTTACATTCGGTATTGCTTCTGTTGTGTATAATAAAGCGCATGCGCATGTCTCAGGTGTGGTAATTGGCGGATCACTACTTCTCGGTATCATTATCGCTGCAGCTCTCGGTTCAAATGGCGTGCTTAATCCAGCGGTGGCTTTGGGAATTGGTTCGTTTAATCTCGCATATCTTATCGGACCTATTGTCGGCGCAGTATTTGGAATGCAAGCGTATAAATATTTGGGTTCGGAGGAGGGAGGCGGAAAATAAAAATTTCATTCTGTTCATATATAAAGGAACCCACCGTTTGGGGCGGTGGGTGGGTGGGCAATTGCCCAGAATGGCACTGTTGTGCGTCCGCGAGGGGTGGTTGCACCACTTACCACGCGCCAAAGGGCGAGTCATAGTGACGATACTTGGCGTCTCTAGATACGCGTTCTCGTTTTTGACTTTCCGCAGAGCCATTCTTTTTTGCAT
>CAITNV010000019.1 GCA_903893855.1 Candidatus Tayloriibacteriota bacterium | reverse complement strand
CCATCCTTTCGTATATTTTCTTGCAAGCAAATATGCACCCGAGTTATTTCACCGGAGGTCTCTCTCTGTCTCACGATACTGGAGCACTCTCTGATTCAGATTGGAGTATTGTTGAAGGAGATGAGTATCAAGCAGCCATATGGGATCGGCAACCAAAATTCGCATACTACGCACCAACACACCTCCTTTTAACTTCGGTCTCTTGGGATCATGCGGACCTCTATCCTACAGAGAAAGCGTATTTTGATACCTTTGAAAAACTCGTTGCAAAGATCCCACATACAGGCGTCATCGTGTATTGTACGGACGATGCTGGAGCCGTGACGACAGTAGCGAAGGCACGCCCTCTTTGTCCCACAGTCACCTATGGAAAAAAGGCTGCGACAGAACCTCAGCCCAATTACTATTACCACAACATTTCTCACACTAAGCAAGGTATATCTTTCTCAATAACCCACAACAACGAAACATTCGAGCTATATTCACCGATGCTCGGTATTTACAATGCCGATAATATTACCGGTTGTTTCGCTATGGCACACCAAGCGGGCATAACACCAGATACAATTATCAACGCGATAGCCGGCTTCAAAGGAATTAAACGCCGTCTCGAAAGACGCTATGAGGGACCAGTTACCGTGCTTGATTGTCACGCTCCAACACCAGAGAAAGCCGCTTCGATCCTTGAAAGTATTCGCGATGTATATCACGACAAAATCATATCTATTTTCGAACCAAATATTGGTGGACGACAGCGCAATTCGATTGCTCAATATGACGATGCTTTTAAAAACACCGATTATCTTTACCTTCCTCGTTTTACTAAAACCAAAATCGACCCCAATGAAACAGATCGCCCGCTTGAAGCGCCAGAACTTGCAACCTACATATCAAAAAAACATTCTCACGTCGTTTACAATGAAGACGATAGTGCGCTTATCGATACCGCTATAACACACGCAAAAGAAGGCGATGTTATTGCCTTCTTAGGTTCGCATGGCTTTCGAGGAATGATTGAGGAGACGATAAATAAACTAGAAGCGAAATACAAAAAATAGCCTCGAGCAATGCTCGAATAAATCACCACTACCGTGGTTTATTTCCCTTCGTCTTGGATCTCTGTATAAACTTCATTTCCCTCAACACCCTTAACTACGAGAGATATACCGCAAACGTCACACTCGATAACATTACCAACAGACACCTGCGGATATCGCAACATATTTATTTCATTTTTACATTCTGGGCATATGCATGTCATACTTCATATATTAGCCGAAAAAGTGTACTATATCAATGCAGTTATCAACATGACTACAAAAGCCAACACTAGAGCCATAACACCGAATGAATACTATCCGACCCTCGCGAAAGAGATCGGCGTTCAAAGCCTGTATTTTAAACGTGAGGACCTCCACCCTCTTGGCTCTCATAAGGGTCGTTCGATACCGCATATGATCGATATTCACCTCGCGAACAATATCAATCATTTTGTTATATCATCTTCGGGTAATGCAGCTCTGGCCGCGGCGCTTTATATAACCGAGCTCAATAAAAGCCGAGCCGACAACCCCATTATGCTTGAGATTTTCGCCGGCAAACATATTAATCCACACAAGCTCACCCGACTTCAAGATCTTCGAAGCGACTCTATCCTTGTATCCATTCACGAACGTCCACGGCAAATGCTTTTTATTAAAACCAAAGACCCGAGCATTCGAAGCCTTCGCCAATCAACCGACGATACTGCACTTGTGGGATACGGCACGCTTGCACAAGAGCTCGCTATGATTCCTGATCTCGAAGCGGTTTTTATCGGCACATCTTCAGGCACTACTGCTGAAGCTCTTGCGAGTTATTTTATACAGCACGCCAAAGAAGGCGCGACAAAAGACACAAAAGACAGCACAAAAAATTCACAACAAATAGAAGTTCACATTGTCCAAACTCCGAGCTGTCACCCACTCGCAGATGCAGTCACTGAAGCCCTAGGAGACATACCAGAAGAGATAGACACTGTGGAGGTCTCTCTCGCTGACGCCATTGTCGACAATACCGCAGAACGCCGTACAAGCCTCACTCCTCTTATCGAAGCATCAGGTGGTAACTCTTGGATCGTCAATAATGAATCCATCCGTATCGCAAAAGAACTGACATTAAAATATGCAAATCTCCCAATATCTAACAATAGCGCTTTGTCTGTCGCTGGAGTTATGAGCGCTGTCTATACCGGCAAGACATGGAAAGGCTCGGTAGTATGCATCATTTGCGGAGAGTAGTGTACACGCAACAAACTAAACCATTAGAGCCCTCGGACAGCCTTGACGAATTTATCCCCACGTTCCATCCATGATTTCTCCACTCCACACGCTTCAAAACCGGGACTAAAAAGCACTCTATCCCCTTTACCTGCTTTATCTCGAGCAAAAACCACTGCATCTTCGATAGCATGAGCGAAATGTACAGATACACCAGCTATAGTCGACACCGATCTGCGCACACCCATAGTTCCAGAACCGGGGAGTAAAATAACTGTCTTTGCATACTGAGGTATATTCTCAATGAGTTCTGTGTACGAGTCCCCCGTCATTGCCCCACCGAATATGAGCACGACATTTTTATTAACCGATATTGATCGGAGTGCGGCGAGCGTTGCGACTGGTGAGCAAGCAGCTGTATCATTGTAGAATTCTACCCCGCCCACTTTCTTCACAAGCTCTAAACGCCCCTTCAATCCCTTCCAACTTTCGAGCACTTCTTTACTCGTCTCAAGAGGAATTTTAAATAATTCGGCAGTACGTAGAGCGAGCGCTGCATTCTCTCTATCATATCCTCCACGATATCGAATCTTCCAATCAATCGGTACAATACCCGCACCAGTTCGGAGCATTTTTGCTTTTGGTTCAATCACAGGATTCTCGCGTATCTGATCAATAACATCATCATTTCCAATAATAAAATTATTATATGTCTGGAATTCAAGCATATTAAATAT
>CAITNV010000018.1 GCA_903893855.1 Candidatus Tayloriibacteriota bacterium | reverse complement strand
TGCGGTAACTGATGCAGCTGTGAGTGATGTAGCAGTTGTAGTTGCAAGCGTTGCAATGTTGTTAAATGTTGCGGGGCCGTTGAAGGTGGTTGAGGCGAAAGTAGTTGATGCAGAGAAAGTCTGGAGAGCTGTCCAGATGTTGGCGTGGGCGAGGTTGAGGGATGCAATCACATGTCCTGATGTAGGACTGACAGTGAGAGTACCGTCTGAGTTAGAGACGAGGTTGACTGAACCTCCACCACCATTACCGCAAGCAGCACCTGTAGCAGAGACAACTCCGTTAGTGTCAACTTGGAGACATTGAGTCATTCCGTTTAAAAATGGAAGTGTGAGTGAAGTTGAAGCAACAACACCTTGAGCAATGAGTGATGTTACTGAAAGCTGATTGAGACCAGTGAGGTTTTGATTATTACCGACGACAGCTCCACCAAGTGTAAATGCAGGAGTAGTTGTTCCTGTGTATGGATTGCCGAGAGTATCTGTCAAAAAGAATGCAGACGATGAAGCAGAAGTAAAACCGGTACCACCGTATGCGACAGCAAGCACTCCAGAATTAATATTTGAAGCATTTAAATTATTTACATTTCCAACAACCTGATTGACGACGGTCTGCCCTCCACCACTAACAACACTTGTTCCGAACCCTCTCGCAAGACTATCCGCTTGAGAATAGATCAAAGCCTTCTGAGAATTGAGTTCTTGTTGGAGAGTTGCGAGAGCGACTTTCACCGCTGGGTCAGTTACATAGAAATTATTATTTACGGTTCGATTGGTGACCACCTGCGGAAGATCTGCTTTCTCTCCCAAGACGCTAGCCGGAGAAGACACTGACACGGCAGAAGCTGCAGAATTTGAAGTGGTGAGTTTTGCTGGCGCGCTCGATGTACCAGCCCCGTCTATAGTGACCTGTCCAAATACGCTAAAAAAGTCTGATCGAATCAATCCAGTAAAACCATTCCAACCGTAAGCAATAGCATCCGCAATCGATGCCTCCTGTGCCTTCGTTGCTACTGCCAAAACTGGTGTCCGAACTGCAGGGCTAACAAGCTCCCAACCGAGTGAAACAATCGACGTAACTAGCAACAAAGTTAGCAAAAGTGCTTTCGCTGATGAAAAAAGGCTAATTTTTGAAAACCAAGCATTTGAGCCATTTACGCTAGGCCGAGATCCTATATCTCGGATAGATTTCGTTAGAATTTCGCTCGCGTGCGGTGCTGATGAAGTAGTTTTTTTTGTGACCTCTTTTTGTCCAATCGAGGCTGGAATATGAAGTGAGAATATACTCGGAACGAAGTCTGAGCCAACTTGGTTTTTGACATCAGCTGTGGCTACTGCAGAATCACCGACAGCGTCAGTCGCGAGTACTCCAGAGCTGTTAGTTGGCGTTGGGTTTTTAGTCTCATCGACTACCCGAGTTGATGACGGAGTTGATGCTTGGTTTGAGGCTGGGTTTGATGCTGAGGTTCGGGTAGTATTTACAGGTGACGTAACTCCACTAGGTCGACCAGTTGCTCCACGGAAATTAACGAAGTTATTTTCAAGCGCTACAGCAACGGCTTTCTGGTGGCGGATAATAGATTCCTCAGTTACAAACCAAGCCCTTCCAACAACACGACATTCAACTTTTCCAGCGCGACAAAGCTGTCCGACGTAATCGGTAGAATAACCAGCAATCTCGGCAGCTCGCCGAGACGAGATATAGGTTTTTCCTTCTAGAAGAACGGAGTCTTTCACGTAGTAATTGTACCAAATTATGGCTTAAATTCGTGGGTAACATTGTGGGGATAAGTAATAACGATTAAACGGCCCATTTGAGCCGTTTAATCTAAATTTCCTATAAAATGCTAATTTTTAACTTTTCTATTTGATACTTTCCAAAAAAAGTTTCTTGAGCATCTCCGGATTCGATGATCCCTTCGTCATCTTCATTCCTTGTCCGATCAAAAACTGAAGTGCGACAACTTTGCCTTTTTTGTAATCTTCAACCACCGTCGGGTTGGCGGTAATAATTTCCAAAATCATCCCCTTTAGTGCTCCTTCATCGTTCTTCTGGATGAAGCCATTTTGGGTGGCAATTACCTCTGGGTCTCCGGACGGATCTTTCATCATAAGTCCGAGGGTGTCCTTCGCTCCTCGAGAGTTAACTTTACCGTTTACGACGAGGTTAATAAGAGCGGCGAAATTCGCAGGGCTGACATCCGAAATGTGCGTGATGAAATGTTCCTCGCCAAACTGCTTTTTCAAGAGACCGACGTAATCGCTTGAGAGATAGTTGATCACAAGTCGGACCGTTTTTAACTCTGGCTTCGCTCCTGAAATTCCTGCCAAAATACTTTCGAAATATTTTGAAAGTTCTGGAGTGTCAGTAAACATCGCTGCTTCCTTTTCAGTCATCATGAATTCTTTTACAAAACGATTTCGAAGTGTCCACGGAAGTTCTGGCAGGTTCGTGCGAAGTGTCTCGATATCGAACTCAGGAATTTCTCGCAACTTCATTTTTGGAATATCAGGTTCTGGGAAGTATCGATAGTCGTGTGAACTTTCTTTCGCTCGCTGTGAGAAAGTTTTACCCGCCCCCTCATCCCAGCCTCGAGTCTCCTGGACGACCTTTTCATCAGTCTGACCGAGAGCGATCTTCTCGGCAATTTTTGTCTGTCGAGCGATCTCATACGCGATAGCTCTTTCAACTGCACGGAAGGAATTAAGATTCTTCACTTCGGTCTTGGTTCCGAATTTTCCCGCCACAGTATCTTCCTCCGTCGCAACTGAAATATTTGCTTCCACTCGCATCTCCCCTTTCTCGAGATTAGCTTCTCCGACCCCGAGGTATCGCAAGAGCAACTGAAGCTCTTTTGCGAATGCCACTGCAGTCGCTGCATCATGGATGACTGGTTCAGTTACAAGCTCCATAAGTGGTACACCTGCGCGATTGTAGTTCACGAGACTTTTCTCATGTGTATCATGTGTCGATTGTGCGGTGTCCTCTTCGAGATGAATTCGTGTGATGGTCACCGTATTTCCTCCAGCAAGAACTGATCCTCCTTCAACAAGCGGATACTTGTACTGGCTAATCTGATAACCCTTCGGTATATCAGGATAGAAATAATTCTTTCTGTCCCACTCTGTGAAGTCCGCAATAGTGCCGCCGACCGCGAGACCTGCCTTTAGAACATGCTTAATGGCTTCTTTGTTAAGAACAGGGAGCGTACCCGGTTGACCCATACACACAGGACAAATATTCACATTAACCTTCTCTTCATCTGGATTATTGGCACAAGAACAGAACATCTTGCTCTTAGTTGCAAGCTCGGCATGAATCTCAAGGCCGATGGTTGGAATGTATTTTGTAGACATTGTTTATTTATTTATCTTATTAAATCGCTTCACGATATCGTCTGAGAGCTTTTTAACCGAGGCATCATCAAGAATGCTTACCGTCAAAACGTCTTTCGAGTACTTTGCGAGAGCTTTCTTGATAGCAGCAAGAGCTTCTCGAGCCTTCTTTGTCTTTGTATTACCTGCGGGATCGAGTATGTCAGTCTTGGTAAGGATAATGGTTTCTTTTTTTGTTTCGAGGCTCTGACCATACTGCTCAAGCTCTGCTCGAATCGTCTTATAGGCTTTTACGAGGTCCTTTGGCTTAGCTGGAAGCTTATTACCGCTCGCGTCTTCACTAGTACCCTCAAGAGAAATGAGGTGGAAAAGAATATTTGTTCGTTTAACATGGCGTAAGAATCGGTGTCCGAGACCTTTACCCTCAGATGCTCCTTCGATAAGGCCGGGGATGTCTGCAATAACATGACCATGAAGAGCGCCGAGGTTAGGCTCTAGAGTCGTGAACTGATATGCGCCAACTTTCGCTTCGGCATTAGTTAAAGCATTAAGTAGCGATGATTTACCTGCATTTGGAAGACCAATAAAGCCTCCATCCGCAACAAGCTCGAGATCCACACGAAAATCCGCCTCTTCTCCAGGCTTCCCTGGGGTAGTCTCGGTCGGACGAACGTTAGTTGAAGCCTTAAAGTGTTCATTACCGAGGCCTCCATTACCACCCTTGAGTATTCTGATGACCTCGCCGTCCTTAACAAGCTGGATTTTACGACCTTCTCCCGGCTTTACCCCTCCCGGACCTCCTCGCTCTACCGTGCGCATATCAGTAAGGACTGAACCGATAGGAAGATCGATAATGAGATCCTTACCATCAGCGCCATGCATGCTATTTCTCATACCGTCCTCTCCTCGTTCAGATTCGAAAGACTTGGTATTGCGATATCGAGCAAGAATACCAAGGTCGCGTATGGCTCGTACGTAAACGTCGCCACCTTTGCCACCATTACCTCCCGCCGCACCAGCATACTCCTTACCTCGCTCGTGTCTCCAGCGTTCTACTCCGGTACCGCCGTCTCCGGCTTTTATATGAAATGTTAGTTCGTCGATGAAAGCCATATTTTTAAATAAATAATTAATAAACTAATACCAACACTTTCCGCCCGCCCCTGCCCTTTTTACTAAAGCTGATACTCTCCTGCCTCCCAAACACTAAGGAACTTAATAATATTCTCGCCCTTAATCCCATACCTTCGCCCGTTAGCACTTCCTTCGATTATGGTCTGAAGAACATTCTTCTTGTTCTTATCAGCCAATATGATTCTGCGAACGGTTTGTACCGCTTCGTAGCCACGAAACAGCT
>CAITNV010000017.1 GCA_903893855.1 Candidatus Tayloriibacteriota bacterium | reverse complement strand
CTTATATAAATAAATATATAAGACCATCAAGTATTAGCTAACCTTTCGGCTAGTTATTCCTGACTTCAGGGTACGTTACTTACTTATTACTACCTCGTCTGCCACTATCTATATATTGCTATACAGACCGTTTGACTTGCATGCCTTATCCACGCCGCCAGCGTTCATCCTGAGCTAGGATCAAACTCTAATATAAATGAACGGAACAAAATAAAAAATACTATTTCTAGAATATTTACTTCGAAATTCTTTATATCGAGGAGATCCAAGCTCGTAAATTATTGTTACTTTTTAACTTGAACTTGCACTATTCTCAATATTTTCATGCATAACTTCTATTCGGTTTTCAAAGGTCGTGGCTCAGGTTTTTACCTAAACCAACCTCTATTTGAGGCGTGGATAGTATTCTACTCGAAGCCAAAATAAAGTCAAGCGATTTATCCTAAATAATGCCTTTTAGTCGATCTTTATACTTGGCATAGAGGAAGGATGCTGTAAGAGCTATGATTCCAAAGGCTATAAATGAAATGATGCGATAGAGCTCTCCGATGCTCCAGACGTCGATTACGACCTTAAAAGCAGTCACAATGAAGAGGATTAAGCCCATGCGACGAGCAGGCGTATAACGCTTTATAAAGCCTATAGCGATGAGTATAATGGCGTATAGGGCCCAGAGCACGGATACCATGGTATTTGATATATTACCGACATTTGAACCTATCGAAGCAATAACCGATGATAGACCGTAGTATGTTGTAATCTCGGATGTTAAAGCATAGAGCGTTAAAATATTTGCCATTACCACAAACACTGCCAACCCTCGAAGTCGTATCTCAGGCGATATTGCTCCATATCGATAGTACATGTATGCGATGATATATGCAGTACCAATAGCCATAGCGAGCATCAAGAATGGGCCGTTGAATATAATTACGTAGTTTACTGGAACAATATATTCAATAATATAATTAAACAGACTAAAGAGGCCAAGCACATACCCCACCACTCCCATAATCTGCAACCCACGACTCGAACTCGCTGAAGCTACGATGTAAAGCACAAGCGCCTCTACGAACCACCATGCTGCTATCCACTGCCCGGTAAATTCAATCGGTACAGCTATTGTTAGGAAAGCTACCGCAAGGCCAGGGAGGAAAATATTAATACTTCGATCCTTAGGATTCTCGGTGAAGGCAATGAGCGCAATCACTCCATAGAACACCGCGACACACACCGAACCAATACTTACATAATGCTGATACATAGGCATAAGCATGCCGTACACAGTACCCGCGAAACTCCATGCAGTTACAACAAGCACGATATAATCCGTTACAGTAGCCTTAGCCTTCTGTACGATAATTCGCACCACAGAAGCTGCGGTAAATAATAGGAACTGAACAAGAAGGAATAGTAATGTCGGCACGAGCACCGCATCAGTATATGAGGCTGTATACCATGTACCAAAAAGTAGCCATGTTCCAACAACGCCAACGAGGATAAGTCGATTCCATTTTTTTGAAATTAGAATTCCCAAGATTCCAACGTTGAGGATGGTGGTATAGACGAAGACAAGCATTTGTCCCAAGTCATTAACCCCAACAAGAAGCGGAGCGAGGAATGCCCCAATGAAAGCAATACTCGACAAAGCAGGAGTAGCATTCATGATACTTATACCCACCGCGAGCGCAGTGACGAGAACCATACCAGCGAAAGCCACTACTGGATTAGCAAGGTTATATAGAGCATATGACGAGAATACTGAGAGATACAATATCGTCAAACCTCCTCCAATAAGAACATCAGAATAGTGAAGGTATTTTTTACGTAGATAGAAGCCAAGAGTGATCACCCCCGCACCAATAAGTAATCCTATGAAGACACGACCTGCGGGATTGACCCAATTATTGTCATAAGCGTATTTTAAGAAGAAAGCAACACCAACAATAACCGCCCCAATTCCAATTCGTCCGAGAAGACGACCTGAAGATTCTTCAGCGGAGACTTTAGGTTCCGCAGTAACGGGCTTCGTACCAGTGATGGGCGGAAGTGTCACGTCAGTCGAAGCGTTCGCATGTGCAACTGGAGTAGCCTGTTGTGGTACGGTCTTATTTTTAAATTGAGATTCAAGCCTGCTAATACGATTATTTTGAAACCAAATAAAGATAACGACTACAATAAATAAAAAAATATTCATGTAGTAATGGTATCATGCCGGCTTCCGTGAACAAAAATAGTTATCCCCTACTATTGCCTCTATTTCTTACCGATATTTGCTGCTTTCTTTGCTTGTCTTCGCTCAAGTGTAACGAGAAGTGGAGAACCAATAAAGACTGAAGAATATGTACCAGCCGCAATACCGATAATCAAAGCAAGAGAGAAATGCTGTGTAGCTTCACCACCAAGGAAATAAAGTACGATAAGAGCGAGGAGTGTCGTCAAAGATGTGTTGATAGAACGAGTAAATGTCTGGCTAATGCTCTCTCCGACGATTTGATCGAAAGGCTTTCGAGCTGGGGCGTGGCGAAGATTCTCACGAACTCGGTCAAATACCACAATAGTATCGTGCACTGAGAAGCCGAGTACTACGAGCAATGCCGTTACGAAGAGTGTATCGATCTCATAGCCTTTAAAATGGCCGAGAACTACGAATATTCCAGTTGGAATAATAACATCATGAATAAGAGCGATAATGGCGACGATACCATACTTCCAAGAAGAAATAGGCTTTGAAACCTGTCGGAAAGCGTATGCAATGAAAAGCACGATTGCGAATACAACGCAAAGTATTGAAATAAGTGAACTTTGTGCAGCTTCTGCGCCAAGAACTGGACCGATAGAATCGAACTGCTTCTCTTGTACTGTCGATGAAGATATTGAAAGGCTTGATTCGATAGCTACTTTCTCTGGCTGTGTCACATTTCGCATTCGGATGATGTAACCTGTATCCCCTGTTGGCTGAAGAACTGGAGTAAGACCTTCGGCTGCATTGTTTAACTGTGCAATAACTACATTCTGTGCAGGACGACCTTCAGGATATGCTGACTTAGGATAATCGATTTCGACGATAGTTCCTCCTTTAAAATCAATGCCGAAATTAAAGCCCCAAGCAATAGTCGCGATGATAGAGCCGACAATAAGGATTGAAGATAGAACGTAGAAGAATTTTCGGTATGTTACGACAAACATGTTATTTATTTTGATTATTATTTGCTACCACCACATCGCTGTTCGACTTTGTGAAATTGAATCCATTGCTAAACAAGAACTTAGTAATACCTCCGGCATTCTTAGGTGCAATAGCATACAGGAACATTCGTGAAGCTGTGATCGCAGTAAACATACTGACGCCCACACCGATCATGAATACGAGAGCGAAACCTTTTATGACAGAATTACTACCAAGGAAGAAAAGGATAAGGCCGGTGATGAGGCTTGAAAGGTTTGAATCACGAATAGATGGCCATGCTCGTCCGAAGCCTTCATGCATTGCTTGCCAAAGTGGAAGACCTCGCTTTGACTCTTCTTTCATTCTCTCGAATATGAGGATGTTCGCATCCACAGCCATACCAATAGAGAGGATGAAACCTGCCACGCCTTCAGCGGTGAGTGTTACGGGAAGTAATTTAAATATAGCGAGCATAATCGAGATATACACTCCAAGTGATACCACAGCAATAACACCGGGCAATCGATACCAAAGGATAAGGAAGATTGCGATGATAGCGAAAGCAATAAGTCCAGCCTTCAATCCCCCATCTGCAGCTGATTGCCCAAGTGAAGCACCGATAGTCTGAGTTGAAAGAAGTGAAATAGGAACCGGCAATGCGCCATAGTTAAGGTTACGAACAAGCTCCTGTGCAGTCTTTACATCAAATGTTCCAGAGATCTGAGCTTTACCATCAGTAATAGTCTCTCGAACTACCGGAAGAGAAATAGCAGAACCATCAAGGAAAATTCCAATAACATTGCCAATATTTGCCTTTGTAGTAGAAGCAAATAATGCAGTACCTTCGCTATTGAAAATAAGCGTAACTGAAGGGGCTCCAGTTGTCTGATCAAAATTGAGCTCTGCTCTCTGTAGCATTCGTCCTGTAAGACCAGTCTGCGTAAATGCAGCCATCGTAGTAGAAGCCTTCTCTTGTGCTGTCATTGTCGCTGTTGTTGAAGCGAGTTCTTCTTGTTGCTTTGCAGTGATTATTTTAAATTCAAGAACTGGAGTCTGGCCAATGTTAGCAATAGCCTGATTCACATCAGTAACACCGGGGAGTTCAACGATAAGCTTATGACCACTCTGTACTTCAACTAAAGGCTCAGAAACACCGAAAGCATTCACTCTTCGGCTAATAACATTCTGGAGAGCTGTCATAGAATCAGACACTTCGGCAAGTGGAACCTGAGATACATCAGCCTGATAGACAAGGTGTGAACCACCAGCAAGATCTAGACCGAGGCGAAATGGAAAGCGACCTACAGCTGACTGTGGCTTAACCTGTGAATAATAGCTAAAGTAGCCAATAAGGATGGCTCCAATGAGTATCATGACCGCAATTGCTCTCGTTTTTATCATAGCTGTGTATTATTGTAAGTGGAGCCTATTATATATAAAAATAGCCAACCTGCAAGTGTTATTATCATATACCACAAGATATGCTATTGTAAAAGCATGAAAGTGCTCTACATCATCACCAAATCCAACTGGGGCGGTGCACAACGCCACGTATTTGACCTTGCTACGTCTGCCAAGGTGGCAGGTCTTGAAAGTGTGGTTGCTTTAGGTGGGAATGGCATACTAAGGACTAAACTATCCGATGCGGGCATTCGCACACTCCCCATTGGTGCCCTCACTCGTGATGTAAGTGTTACGAAGGATGCTTCGTCTTTTAAAGACATTTGGAATATCATATCTTCAGAAAAGCCAGACATTATTCACCTTCATAGCCCAAAAGCTGGTGGTGTCGGTGCACTTGCCGCGCGTATATATAAGATTAAGGGTGGTAAAAAGAGTCCACTTAAAAAAATTATATACACTGCTCACGGTTGGGCTTGGAATGAGAATCGTCCGATATACCAAAAGACCGCAATTGCATTCTTCTCTTGGCTTACTATGATTCTCTGTACCAATATCATTACTCTCTCAGTTAAAGAGACTGATCAAGCACTTCGTTTCCCTTGGGTTAAAGACAAGATCACACGTATCCCTCTAGGAATCATTCCACCGATTTTCTATGGTCACAAAAATGCTCTTGATGTCATTGAGAGACAATTGAATTCGGTTGCGAAACCAGTAACTACTGATGCCGCAACAACGAAACCTCACCTACCATTTGAGAAACGGCTTGTAATCGGGACGATTAGCGAATTACATCCTAATAAAGGCCTCGTATATCTTATTGAAGCAGCTAGAGAATTAAAGGTAAAGTACCCAACCCTTGCTATCATCATTATTGGTGAAGGTGAACTTCGACCAACACTTGAGAAATTGATTGCTTCATATGAGCTAACAGATACCGTTTATCTCGCAGGTTACATTGATCAGGCTTCGCAGTATTTAAAAGCATTTAGCATATTTACCCTTACATCACTTAAAGAAGGCCTTCCCTATGCGATATTCGAAGCAGCATACGCTGGCGTGCCCATGGTAGCAAGTGCCGTTGGTGGTATACCAGAACTCATTACCGATATGACCTCAGGCATTCTTATTCAACCAAAAAAGTCGCATGAGATAACCTATGCGCTCTCTTTCCTCCTTGATCCGAACCATAAAAATGAACAGCGAGCCTATGCCGAAGCATTGCGAAAAAATATCGAGACTAATTTCCCTATCGAAAAGATGCGAGAAAACACTTTCGCTCTTTATAAAAAAGTAAATAAAATTCCTGCGAAAGAACCTATCGAAACTACATCTAAAACTACGGCCCAATAAACTCGTTTTTACCAATCTCTTTATGGATTGTTCTGCCATAGCGTCGCATACCCATCATTATTCCTAGCCCCGCAAATTCTGTTATTAAATGAGTTCCGCCATAACTAACGAACGGCAGTGTCGTACCCGTAACCGGCAAAAGCTGAATATTCATACCCACATTGATCACAAAGTGAACGATAAGAAGTATCGCAACTCCTGCACCGAATAGCATTTCGAAATTGGTCGCTCCAGATCGCGCTATAAGCACGGTTCGCCAAATAACCACACCAAATAAAAAGAAAAGTATAAGAACCCCGATGAACCCCCACTCTTCTGCGAATGCAGCGAAGATAAAGTCGGTTTGATACTCTGGTAAGAACTTCAAACGAGATTGTGTTCCATACCCCAGACCTTTCCCGAGGATTTCTCCTGAACCGACAGCAATCGTTGATTGATACGCATTGTAGCCCGTACCGTGAATGTCCGTGAGTGGATGGATGAAATTTAAAATACGATTCTTTTGATAGTCCTTAAAACCGAAACTCCACAATAGGCCGAATGCGGCCACAGCCAAAAGGAACATTGCTGCTAAATGCTTCTTTGAAATACCTGATACCAGAACCATACCAAACCAGATCAAAAAGATGATAATGGCAGATCCAAGTGCTGGCTGAATAAGAACAAGTACGCACACACTACACGCATATGCGCCGGAAACCAAAATATGCCTAACGTTGGCAATCTCAATATGCCGCCTCGAAAAATATTTCGCAAGAATAATAATAAGCGCAAGCTTAACCAAATCAGACGGCTGAAACGAAAATGCACCGAGATTAAACCAGCTCGCGGCTCCACGAGACACATGGCCAATAACAAACAGGAGCGACAGCAACGTACAAGATATTGTAAAAAGAGTTACAGACACCCATGTCTTACGGAGGAATCTAAAATCAATGATACTACAAACAAAAAATACAATAACCGATATTAATATCCAAATAAGTTGTCGCACAAAAAAGCGTCCGTCACTTACGGAACCACCGAAAGAATTCATGGTAGCCAAACCAGCGCACAATAAGGGCACAATAGCTCCGACAAGGATCCAATCAATACCGCTACGTTTCGTCGGAGTAAGGCTCTTCATACGGCTATCCTATCACAGAACTACTGCGTTGAAAAAACGGGGTCAATAACAGGTAAAATCTCTTCTGCAACAGCGTTACCCGCAAAAGAATAGGGCCACGTAAATGGCGCTATCACTTGTCCACCTGGGGGGATAGTATCAATAAGTGTCTTTGAAAAGCCTACATGGTTGCCGTTATTGTCCAGAAGGACTGCAAAAACTGTGACATTGTTGTAAGGCTTAAGGTTATTATTTCCAATTGGTGCCTGAAGTGTGGTACCCACATCACCCAAAGCAGGATCACTGTTGGCGTGGAATGTTGGTGTTTTTATGACAATATCGCCGAGCGTGTCGTAAGCTTTAACCCATTTTGGAGGAGTGTTAAATTTAAATGTAACGCCATTCTTTGCGGGAACTCTCGTACCAGTCTTTACGCTACCGACAAAAGCTAATGTATTTCGATTTGCAGGAATCGTCACCGTTCCGGAGTTGTTGCTAATAAGTACACCCTGTTCATCGAACATTGAGAATGTATATGGAACATCTACAGCTGCACCGTTGATATTTGGATTCTCTATATATGCTGCTTCATTGTATGTCCCAGGAGCAACCATTTCAGAATCAGCCCAAATTACCTTAGCAGGAATAAACGCCGTCTGACAAAGAACCTGACATGGGCCACCGCAATCTACACCCTGTTCTCCTTGGTTTGGAATTCCGTCGAAACATGTCGGGGCTTTGTAAAACGTGAAGAAACCAGGGATAACTATTAAAACAATAATTACTATCGATATGATTGATATATACGACCAACGTCTTTTTGTTGCCCAAGAAGCCATATTAATAATTAGTAAATACTCGTGAGTGACGATAGTACATCATGCCATTAGTAGAATTGTGGTAATACGTATTGCTATTGGTGACATTAACTGCATATGAAGCCCCTCCGAAAGACTGTCCGCTTACGCTTATACCTCGTGGACTAAGTGTAGCGATAAAGAAGAACATAAGTAATGCTGCTGTAGCGACAACAAGCAGTACGATGAAGATTTTCTCTGTTTCTTCTGTGAAGGCTTTATCTGGACCTTTAGATCCTTTGACCGATTTAACATCTTTATAAAGGACGTATAAATACGTCATCATAAATGGAATAATGATCATGAATACAAAGAGTTCGAATATGATGCCGAATACTGTCAAACTAAAGCCGAGAGGAATCAGAATGCATGCAGAAATAACGATAAATACATACATAGCAACGAAGCTAACGAAGAGTAGTGCCAGCTTTCTTCCAAAAACTGACCACCAAAGATCGCGGACATACCATGCGCTCATCACGAGTGCGTCGATACCATGCTTGTCTTCAAACAAGAAAGTAAATAGTGCGAAATTGATATACACACTAACAATAATACCTGGGATACAAAGCAAGACTGAACCTCCAACACACACAATAACAAGCAACATTACAACAAAAAGGTATTGAATGAGATTAGAGAAAGCTGTTTTATATAATCGAGCTGGGTCAAGCTTCTTGTTCCGTAGTCCTTCATCGACTGCACTTGCGAGTGCGAGTGGCATCACCAGATTAAATACTAGTGATAGTATTGCAAATACAGCAACAGCAACGAGCAAAATGACAGTTATCCACATTGGAAAACCGTATTCAATGGCGAAACCTGGAGTGAGAAGCATTTTTGCTCCTTCAAAAATAAATGGAATCACGCCGATAAGCGCGAGCATGTTCATGTGCTTTTTATATAGCTTCCAGCTATCAGCGAGAAGCTCCACAACAGATTTCAAAGAAGAACGAATTGCCATAAATATTTAATTAATTAAGAATTAATACAAACCAAAAATTGCCCTATATGGGCATAAGTATAACATACATAGTTTAACTAATTAAGCACTCTGTACTGGCGGCTAGCTACTTTCGCCCCTAAGGACTATCATCGCCGCAACTATGTTTCACTGCCGTGTTCGGAATGGGAACGGGTGTTTCCACAGCGCCGAACCACCAGAACATAGAGCTCAAATATGTGTATGTTTATTTTGTCTAAAGGATGTAATTTACGTAGAACAAATAATTGTAGATTTTCAGATTTCCTAATAGGAAATTCGACGAATTAGTACTTCACGGCTTAACATCTTACGATGCGTACACCTAAAGCCTATCAACCTAGTCATCTGCTAGGGGTCTCAAACGATTCCTAATCTTGGGGCTGGCTTCCTTCTTAGATGCTTTCAGAAGTTATCCATTCCGAACATAGCTACTCTGCGGTGCCTTTGGCAAGACAGCAGACAGACCAGAGGTTCGTTCATTTCGGTCCTCTCGTACTAAAAACAACTCCCCTCAAGAATCAACGCCTGCAGTAGATAGGAGACCAACCTGTCTCACGCTTGATATCAATGATTACTCATTGCAATGGACTATAGCATGTCCCAATAACCGTTAGGCCATTGGGGTGTTAACGTTTAGTCTCTACGGGCCTACGCACATTTGCACATGTGTAGTTCCCTCGGTATTACCCCATTTATGCGGGGATTCACCGATACTAGTTAACTTGATCGTCGTAGATTACTCTACGTGACCGCCGTGTTTGATTGATCTATCTTATCTTAATTTCATAAACGAAAACTCGAAGTGATTCAGACTGTTCAGTAGTTATGTTTTTGAGACTATTTTTTTTAGAAATACACAAAAATTTCTTGGAAGAAATTTTCTCTTTACGGCGCCGACGCGCCTACAAAGGTATTTCCGAAAAAAAATAGTCTTCAAAAAACATGACAACTTAACGGTCTGAACCCAGCTCGCGTAACTTTTTAATTGGCGAACAGCCAAACCCTTGGGACCTTCTCCAGCCCCAGGATAAGTTGAGCCGACATCGAGGTGCCGAACTGCGCCGTCGATATGAACTCTTAGGCGCAACCAGCCTGTTATCCCTAGAGTAGCTTTTGTCCGATAATCTTCCACCGCATCTAATGCGAATGGTCGGTTCACTATGTTCCGCTTTCGCGTCTGTTTGACAAGTACGTCTCACAGTCAAGCAAGCTTATGCCATTACACTATCGGCACGGTTTCCATTCGCGCCTAGCTTACCTTTAAACTCCTCCGTTACTTTTTAGGAGGATAGCGCCCCACTAAAACTGCCCGCCAGATACTGTCTCAATGCGTTTTTGCCGCACTGGTTAGAATGTACATCACGCAAGAATGGTGTTTCATCGACGGATCCATCTTCCCCGAAAGAAAAACTTCAAATCCTACCATCTACGCTACGCATGCAAAACGTACACTCAATATCAAGTTGCAGTAAAGCTTCTAGGGTCTTTTCGTCTAACTGCAGGTAATCGGCATCTTCACCGATACTGTATTTTCACCGAGCAAGTCTCCGAGACAGTTCTCCAGACATTACACTATTCGTGCGCGTCAGAACTTACCTGACAAGGAATTTCGCTCTTCTATTCCTTTAAGCACAGAAGGACTCTATCTTCATCCGCACCTTGCGGTGTTAGGACGTATGACGTTGGTCTCTTATTAATCATATGGACTCAACACTCTATTACTAAAGTGTAGGTAGCTTATTTGTGTAACGTTTAAACATGTTCATCATAACAATTCACTTTTGCCCTATAACAGTCCCAGTCCTTCTCAGCTCATATTGCTATGAACTGAGAACCTTAGGACCGTTATAGTTACGGCCGACATTCACCAGGGCTTACAACAATCACCATGTCCAGCACAGAACGTACAATGTACGCAAAAAATGCTATTGCACGCTTTGTGCTGGACACAACGTCGCTGTTTGACCTTCTGGCATTGGTCAAGTGTCACCCCCTATACATCCTCTTGCGAGTTCGCAGGGAGCTGTGTTTTTGATAAACAGTTGCCAGAG
>CAITNV010000016.1 GCA_903893855.1 Candidatus Tayloriibacteriota bacterium | reverse complement strand
GGAATAACAATAATAGCATCTACTTCTTTGCGGAGTTCATCGAGAGCGCTCTCGGCAATCTTCGATCGCTGCTGTCCTTCAAAAAAGAAAGGCTTAGTAACAACAGCTACAGTAAGTGCGCCGAGTTCCTTCGCTGTACGAGCTACAGCAGGGCTAGCACCGCTACCAGTACCGCCACCAAGTCCACAGGTGATAAATACCATGTCTGCTCCTTTAATCGCTTCCTGAACGTCCTCCTTGGTCTCTTCAACTGCACGACGACCAATGTCAGGATTCATACCAGTACCAAGACCTCGGGTGAGGCTCTTACCAATGTGAATTCGCTTCTTTGCGAGAGAATGGTGAAGGTCCTGTGAGTCAGTATTGACCGCGATAAAATCAACACCACGAACTTTAGAACTGATCATGTGGTTGACCGCATTCTTTCCTGAACCACCGATTCCGATGACTTTGATTCTTGCAAAAGCTTCAATTTCTGGTGTGATGTTTGGCATAGATTTTCTGTTGGTAAGAGCAATGATACCAAAGTGGCTATAAAAAGAAAAGCCCTAAAACTTGCTTTTTATTGTCTGGTTTATTACTCTAAGCTTATATATGTCTCAAATACTAGTTTCAGCATTTTCGAAGCATGCTTCTGCCGATATGACCAAACGGTACAGTAATCAAATTACTATTACATCTGCTTCTGGGGTCGGAAGTAGCACTCTAATTGGGCGATTGCAGGCTCGGTATATGAAGGCTCCATACCGTTTCGTTAGTGGGGGAGGAATGTTTCGGGAGCGAGCAAAACAATTTAATTTTGCTACGATTGAAGAATTTGCTGCGTATAATCGTGCGAATCCTCAGCAGGGACATGATGCTTGGTGTGATCGTCAGCTTGCATCTTTTGCAAAGCAGAATTTTACGATTATTGAATCACGACTCGCGCATGCTTTCGCTCCAATGGCTTTCCATGTTCTCCTCGTGTGCGATCTCGAAAAGAGGGCTGCACGACGTCATGCGGATTCAATTGGCACGACTACATTCGACGATATGTCAGCTAAATTGCGCATGCGAGATGCGGATGATGAAGCACGTTTTTCAAAAATTTATCCCGGTTGCATCTGGAGTGCTCAGGATTATGACCTTGTTCTCGATACAGGTATTCATTCAAAAGAAGAGACAGAAACGGCGGTAATTGAAGGATATAAAGAATGGGTGCGCAAACATGCAGAAAATAATTTGATAGTTTACGATATTTACGGTCCGTCGTACGAGTTGCCAGCGTTTTAAGGGAGAAATTGTTTAAACCAAGCGACAAGCTTGTTCTTCGCGGATTTAATAATGATACCGCTTGAACCGAGTGTCATTCCATCTTCTTCAGCATTCATACCGAGGATACAGAGACCGTACGCCACAGCCCACGTTGCATCACGATAACTTTGTCTGCCGATGCCGACAGTACGTTCAAGGGAACCATCCTGCATTCGTTCGTGAATCTTCTCTTGATCGCCGAAGTTTACACGGCCTACCTTTGATGGAAGTCGCAAAGCAACACGTGCCATATCTTCAATCGTTCCGAGTCCAGCTCCACCTCCAGAGATAATAATTCCGGCAGGCAAAAGGCCACTTCTACCGACTTTTTTCAAGTGCGCATCGATAAGTTCGAAGATGTCAGACAGACGAGCCTCGATAATTTCTTCGAGCTTTTTACGAGGATAAGAACTGCCAGTGATGACGCCAATTTTAATTTGTTCAGCTTCTTCGAGGGGCACCTTAAGTCCAAGAGCAATGTCATTTGTAATGTCGGTCGAACCAATAGGGAAGACTTCGAGTGATACGGGCATGTTATTTTCAAATACTGCAATAGCGACTGTCTCAGCGCCAATATTCGCAAGAATACAACCAGCGATCTTCTGAGTCTTTGATAGTGTTACGAGGCTTGCGGCCAAAGGTGCAGCCATAACATCCTGCACCGTAACACCGGCTTCTTCAACTGCTTGAATGAGATCATTTAAATGATGCTCGAGACATGTGATAAAGAGCATTTTTACTTCGAGCTTGTTGGCTTTCATTCCTTCGGGATTGCCAAGCACTGCTTTACCGTCAATTTTGTAAGAAAGGGGAACTTCATGGAGTACTTTACGATTGACTGATGCTGCTGCTGGAATATCCTTCTGACATTGTTCCTGAAGCTTTTGGATATCGAGAGCGGTGATTTCAGCATCGGCCTTGGTCACGATGACCGAGCTTGTCGAGACGATGCTGCCAAGGCCGATGCCTCCTGCAGAGACAAAAGCACGCTTTACCTTCACTCCCGCACGCTTCTCTGCTTCAGCTACAGCTGCGCGTATGCTACGAGCTACATCACGTACATTAGTAATATATCCATGACGAAGGCCTTTCGATTCGGCCATACCCATACCGAGTACTTTGGGGAAATTAGGATTCGGAGCTTTCTCATACCCAGAGCCAACACGGTCATTCTTCGCAGTCTTCTTATTTTGTCGTTCTTCTCGATGGTCAGGCGCTTCAGAAATAACCACTTTAACGTGATATGTTCCAATATCGATTCCCGTGATAATTGAGCGTGACATATATAGTAGTATAAATGTCAATTCAAAAAATGTGAGCTCTTAAACTCCGAACTTTTTTCTGAATTCGACTTCTATGTTCTCCATTGTACTACTATGATCGAAACCTTTCAAATGAACAAGTCCATGGATATATAAAAAAAGTAAAAAATTATCAAATTTTCGATCAAATTTTACCATTTCTTTTCGAGCTTCTGATTTGCAAATATACATTTCACCTTCGGTCTCCGAAAGTGGGAAGCTTAATATGTCGGTTGAAGCGTCGATTGATCGAAATGTACGATTAAGCTCGCGCATCTTCGTTGTAGAGACAAAACTAAAAGAAAGCTCGTAGTCTTTTCCAACTACTGCTTCTTTTATTTTTGTAAGTAACTTTGAAGTAATCAAAGTATTAAAATGACACTAACTATCGTGAGAAACGAGTAGGCTTCTCAGGCATTTTGCCAAGCTTGATGAGTTCCTTGATCTCTTCCTTGCGCTTAAGTGAAGCGAGAGTCTTCTGCTTAACCTTGTAAGAAGAAAGAGTTCGAGCATGGTATCGAATACCTCGTACGCGAGGTAAAACGCCAGAGCCCTGCACCTTTTTGGTAAAACGGCGAAGGATACTAAGGCTATTTTCGTTTGGGTTCTTATCTACTTGTACGTTTATCATGCGAATATACTAGCATAGGGCTATAACATTTGCAATATTATAGGTCGAGTTTACGCATATAATCAGCCAATTCCTGCAAAGGAACGCTGTTTTGAGCGTGTGTTTCGGTATCGCGAACAATAACACACTTCTCGATGGCTTCTTTCTGGCCCATGATTATCGTAAGAGGGATATGGTTTTTTTCGATAGTTGAAACCTGTGCTCCAAGACGATCTTTAGCAAGGGCTTGATAAACGGGTACTTTGGCAGTTCGGAGGAGTTCAAGCACACCAAGAGAGAGAAGTTTTGATTCAAAACCAAGTTGCACGAAAGACGCTTG
>CAITNV010000015.1 GCA_903893855.1 Candidatus Tayloriibacteriota bacterium | reverse complement strand
TTCAGCTAAAGACCGGTTCATATCAATCATCCCCTCTCCAGAACTTGTCTCAATCACGGTATTAACTTCATGAGTGCGCTTTTCGCGAATAAGATTTGCAACAGCACTATTATTAATCAACAATTCATATGCCGGAATAAGTCCTCCAGATATACGTGGAACCAAACGCTGTGAGAATATTCCAGAAAGTGAACCTGCGAGCTGCACGCGAATCTGATCCTGCTGAGCAGCTGGAAATGAATCGATAATACGATTGATCGTCTGCGAAGCATTGTTAGTATGGAGTGTAGAGAAGATAAGGTGTCCGGTCTCAGCAGCAGTTACTGCAGTCGATATTGTCTCGACATCTCGCATCTCACCTACCAAACATACATTGATATCCTCACGAAACATTCCCGTTAACGCTTCATGGAATGATGGCGTATCGATAAGTACCTCTCGCTGATCGATAATAGACTTCTTTGATTCATAAATGAATTCAATCGGGTCTTCAATTGTAAGAATATGCTCTGACCGTGTTTGGTTGATCATTTCAAGTAGAGCGGCAAGGGTAGTAGTTTTACCCTGTCCAATAGGCCCTACTACAAGAAAGAAACCTTGCTGCCTCCTCGTGAAAGTCTCAAGAATTGGTGGCAAGTTAAGCTCAGAGAGTGTCAAAATCTTCTTTGGAATTAATCGCAATGCTACAGAAAGTGTCCCTTGTTTTACATACATATTACCTCGGAAACGTACCTCGGTAGTACTATATGAAAAGTCTACCTGCTTCTCAGTCTCTAATCGGCGCTGATTCTCAGGCGTTAAAAAGATAGAAGCAAAACCACGCATGTCTTCAGCACGTAAAATAGCTTTTTTAACCAGTGGCAATAGGATGCCTGATGATCTAATAAATGGAACTCTCCCATCCGATAAATGAATATCTGAAGCGTTTTCTTTTACAACGGTTGCAATGATGTCTTCAAGCTCTTTTTTATAGTCCATGTGGTTTTTTTAAATTATGCTGAATTGCTATCTTCTCAACTTCTGCCAATACCTCTGATGGTACAGCCATCGCTTTGACAATATATCCATCTGCATTGAGCTTGCGTGCCGCTTCTACATCTTCAGGAGAATTCTGATTGGTGAGCATAATAATTGTGGCATCAGAAGTAAGATTATCTTTGCGGAGATTTGCCACAAACTCAAGCCCCGTCATCCCTGGCATAATATTATCGATGAGCATAATAGCTGGCGAATACCCTTCTCGCAGCTTCTTTAAGGCTTCATCACCTGATACCGCATGATTAACTTCATAACCTGCTTTCGAAAACTTGAGCGCATATGTATCAAGCAGAAACTGATCATCATCAATTAAAAAAATTGATTTCTTTGTTATTGTAGAGTTATTTTTTTGAGGATCCATATATATACAATACAATTAATATACACTAAGTATACTAAAGTTTATTCACTTCCTCAAATGGAATTACCTTCTGAAAAGCCTTAATAAGAGCATCTTCTCGCATTGTTATCATACCTTTAGAACGAAGTACTTTCGATATTTCAAGTTCAGTTGGATTTTTCAAAATAACTGATTCAATGTCTTTGTCCATTTTAAATACTTCCATAACCGCCATACGTCCTCGCACACCTTTTGGACATTCTGATGTTGGAGTTGGCTCATAGACGGTGTCCGCGAATGGAATTTCACTTCGATATTGTGCCGGAAGATCTGCGAACTGTTTATCAATCATAAGCTTTATACTTCCATCCACTGGAATTGGCTTTCCAGACCCTGGGCAAAGCATCGAAACAAGTCGTTGAGCGATAGTACAGATAAGTGTCGGTGCAATAAGGTAAGGATCCACACCCATATCAATAAGACGAGGAATAACGCCAGCTGCATTGTTAGTGTGGAGCGTAGAGAATACTAAGTGACCTGTTAGCGCGGCCTGTACGGCAAGCTGAGCAGTCTCTTTATCACGGATCTCACCCACCATGATGATGTCGGGATCCTGTCGAAGTGTGGTTCGGAGACCGGAAGCAAATGTATACCCGATCTCAGGATGCACCTGCGACTGTGTAACGCCGTCCATATTGTATTCAATAGGATCTTCAAGCGAAAGCACATTGTAGCTCTCGCGATCCACTTCATTGAGCATCGAGTACAGTGTGGTAGATTTTCCGGAACCTGTAGGACCCGTGATGAGGATAAGTCCATATGGGCGATCAATAGCCTCACGAACATAATCAAGATTTTTCTTAGTAAAGCCGATAGACTCAAGCTTTTTTACACCCTTTTCCTGATCCAAGATACGCATTTCAACCTTCTCTCCATAATACGAAGGAAATGTAGAGACACGGAAGTCAATCTTTCGTCCATCAATACGTGCTGAGAAACGGCCGTCTTGAGGCTTTCTTTTCTCATCGAGCTTCATATTCGAAAGCACTTTGATACGCGCAACAACTGCATCGTGTACTTGTGATGGGAGAATAAGGCTGGTGTTAAGGATTCCATCCACGCGAAAACGCACACGAACTTTATCCTTCATGCACTCGATGTGCACGTCGGATGCATCCCCTTCAGTTGCGTATCGGACAATGGTCGCAACAATTTTTACAACCGGTGCATCCTCAATGATGAAAGCATTCGTTTTGTCATCGCTCTTCTTCTGTTTAAGATCAACACCTGAATCCGCATCAATTGACAGAACACTCTCAAGCTCAGTAAGAGCCTTCGACACTTCACCAGAAATACCTTTATATGACTGAAGTACTTTATTAAAATCCTCTTGTGTAATAAGAAAAATCTTATACGGAATATTGCCTTTTGATGTAATAAAATTTAATGCATCCCGAGCTTCGATATTATCAGGGTCTACAATTCCAACCTCAAGCGTATTCTCACGAAAGCCAATTGGGGCAAATTTATACTGCGCAGCAACATCCTCGCGAATATATTCAAGAACTTCGAATGGAACGCTCGTATCACCAAGACTTCGGACAGGAACATTAAGCAACTCCCCTCGTGCAGCAAGTATCACATCTGGTGCTATGCCGTGACTTGCAAGAGCCTGATCGATAGAAACATTGCCTGCAGCGATTTGTTTCTGTATATCGAGAGCATCATCTTGGTCTATTGTCTTTTTTTTGATGAGGATGTCGAGGATTGTCATATGTTGAACAAATTATGCACTATTTCTTTGAAACCGTAGTAGTTGCAACTCGTGGCTGTGGCGTAGTTGGTGCGGTTGGTGTGGTCGGAGCTACGTACCCCCCAAGTGGAACGAAAGGATTCGACTTACCGACATTCTCAGGTGGAATTACGACACTAAAATCAATAAGTGATGTATACGAAGGTGACTGGAAAAAATTTGTGTCGATACTGAGACCTTTAATTTGAGAGAGCAGAGCGAGCACGTTTGAACCGACTGACGCTCCCCCACCAAGCGTTCCTGAAAACGAACTTGCAGTAAGTGAGGAGTCCGGACTAACCTGAACTCCATTGGTAGTGTAGTAATAATACCCAGCTGAGCCTAGTACCATAAGTATTCCGACAATGAGTAGTTTTGTTGATGATTGCATATGGTTTATTTTTATTTCGACAGCCAATATGTATTCATGCCGATAGAATATGAATATATACCAGTATCATTTGCTGAAATTGACATAGTTGTAATATCAAGGATACGCATACTTGACTCCAAATCTCTCAAGAAAGATAAGAAGACCGGATACGAAGCAGTAAAGCTAAGTGATACCGACACAGGATTAAGCTTATTACTCCCCCCAGATGCTGCAGTGGTTGATTTTGACGTTGCTCCATCGGCGCTTGTAGAAAGACCTGTTAAGGTAATTCCGTGACGAGAAGCGATGTTTTTCATATCGATCATAAGTCGGACATTATCGATATTGTCTGGAATTATTTTATCAAGATTACTACGATCAGTTACATTAAGATTATTATACGCTGCAAGCACTTTATCACGCTGACTAATTAACTCTTGCGAATTGTTAATAGCTACGAGATATGCTGCGTTTTGAGCCTGAATCACTTTAATATCCTGAATCTTACCCGCAGTAAACGTGAAAAATAGTCCGATAGCAAGTATGATGAGGATGAAAGATAAAATATTTCTCATGGGTTTATTGTGAAGAGGTATTAGTTAGAGAATCCTGCAATATCTTACTATACAATAGATACGACGAATCGAGTCCAGTACTAAATGAGAACTGCACTAGACCCGTAGTACCCGCTCCGACGCCTGATAATACAGGGTTTTTCAATTCAATATTTTTGCCGTATTTAACCGACTGACCAAAGACATCAGACTGAAAAGCGATTGCTGGGAAACCGGTGCTAATACCCGACATGCTTAGCTGTACGAAACCACTTCCCGCTCCAGCTGAAGCACCATTTACTGGCGCTGTATACGAAAGTGACGTGAATGTAGTATTTTGTGCAATAAGCCCAGCAATGATATCAAAGACACCCTCTGGAGCGAGGTGCGCATTTAACAGACCTTTAGCTAGGTTAATTTTATCGTTAGCTCGTTGGAGGGTTTGAATGAGTGCAGGATTAAACTCAACTTCATTAGCCTTAAGAGTAGACTGATACTGTTGTTGCGTAGACTGAAGTTTTGCAGATAGAAAATACGTAAATACTGCACCGGCGATTGAAAGTACGAATACAATAAACGCAAACAACACGAACAAACCTCCCGATGAATCAGATTGATTACTCTGCATCGATGCAACTGAATTGATCGGCTTCTTTGGAATAAATGATGTTTGAAATTTAGTATCCATATGACTCCCGTAATTATATAACGCTATCGCATCTCGGACAAGCGACGAAGTGCAATGCCGATAGCAACTGCGAACTCAGGACCTGCCTGTCGTAACTGTTCAGCGAAAATTGCTGGTGTTTCAAGCTTGTCGAAAGGATTACCGTAGACAATTTCGGTCTGGAAGCTTGTCTTTGCGAGCTCAGTAAAGCCTTTTAGTAACACTCCCCCACCGGTTAGGATAATCTTCGAAATGTTTTTATTGTATTTCTTCTGATAGTTGGCAAGAACGGTATTTGCTTCATAGAAAATATAATCGAGGTTCACGGTTATGATCTCATGGAGATCCTTATGCTCTGGACCACTCGATAATCCATAAACCCGCTTCATATTCTCGGCTTCCTCGACAGTAACACTAAGAGATTTTGAAATAGCGAGTGTGATGTCTTGAGAACCTTTATTGATGATATGCGAAGCACGAAGAATTCCCCGTTCTACAATGTATAGCTTGGTAGATCGCGCACCCATATCGAGAATCATGACTGCAGCGATTCCCTGTTCGATGATGGCTCGAATAGCACTGAAGACTTCTATCTCATAGAACGTAGGATTGAGACCTGCAGTCGACATGATTTGCTGATAATTACTAATGTATTCATTGTGAATTGCGACAACGAGTACGTCTTGACCAATTTCCTTCTTCGGCTGTTTAGGATCCTGTTCATCTTCACTTGAGAAATTTCCCTCTCGAGGAATGGGCGACCAATCAAGAAGCACTTCGTTCATTGGAACTGGTATGTATTTACGCGCTTCAAGTGAGACTACTTCTGCCATTTGCTTCTCTGGGACTGGAGGAATGGTGATAAATGAAATGAGGCTTGACGAGAGTGGTAGTGCAGAACCACATTCAGCAGAACTTGTCTTTGCTTCATGGAGAATGTCTTTAAGTGCTTCGGCGAGTTGTGCAGGCTGAAGGCTTGTGGCACGACCAATCTCTGTACCTGCGTATGGACCGAGCGCTAGTTCGCCATATGTCTTCAATATAGCCTTGCCGTGCTTGCGTTTTATCTCTACTACCTTTATAGCAGACGCGCCAATATCAATACCTAAAACGCTTTGAGGTTTTTTACCGAATATGGCGCTAAGGGAGTCGAGAAATGACATGAAATTATTATATCACAATTAAAAATACTAGTGTTGTTTATTATTTCTTTATTAAAACTTGATTTGATATGTGTATTGTATATACATGTCATATGTAAAATTATTACTTAATGTGCTTTTTCCGCCAAAGGGAGCGGCGGTTTTTGTGCGATTGGACGATAAAACACTTGCGGGATTGCCCCATCTTAATAATGACAATAGGGCTAATTTGCAAGCTGTTGTGTCTTATAAGCATAGGATTGTGCGGGCTATGATATGGAATATTAAGTATAAAAAGAACCCTGACGCACTTTATTGTGGAGGATATCTTTTATATGAGCATATCAAAGAGCACTATATGGTTGCGAAAGAGACGCTGTATATAGTGCCAATACCCGTGTCCCTTTCAAGGAGACGTGAACGTGGGTATAATCAATGTGAATTATTGGCTCAGGCTGTCGTAGAGCGCGATACGAGTGGAAGTGTGGTATTAGTTTCGAATTTACTTTTGCGAATTAAAAATACCAAGAAACAGACTTTTAAAAGTCGTAAAGAGAGACTTGCGAGTATGGAAAAGGTTTTTTCTTTGAATAGTGCGGTGATGCGTTCATTTAAAAAAGATGCGCGCATTGTTGTGCTTGATGATGTAATTACTACGGGGAGTACCCTTCAGGCGGCAATGGGTTGTTTTAGAGAAAGTAGGTATGAGAATGTGTGGGGGCTGGGGTTGGCGCATTAAGAGGAGGGATTCGAGTCTTACAGACTGGGATTCGGTCACAGGTTAAAATTGCTGCGCAATTTTCCCTGCGACCCCGCCTCCTTCGCCACGGTTCGCTTCGCTCACATCGTGGCTTCAGTCCGGCTTTCTCATCTCCTACCCTTCCCCAGAAATTAAAAATACCATGCTGAAGCATGATATTTTTAATTTTGCGGAAGAGGAGGGATTCGAACCCTCGAGGCAGTTTTACCCGCCTGCATCTTTAGCAAAGATGTTCGTTAGACCACTCCGACACTCTTCCTTGGTCTCTGTCCTTCAAACATATCATATATAGCAGTATTTATGTATACCTACATATGTTATATGAAGACTGTTGCATTTTGCCATAGAATAGTATTATTCTCAAATGTCTCGATCATATTCGACCAAAAAAGTTCCCTCACGCGCGAAAATGCCGACTATGGCATCTTTCACCAAAACTGTGTGGGGCTACTACAATAAGCACCGCCGCTCTTTCCCATGGCGCGAAAATACCTCGATATATTCAGTGGTCGTGTCCGAAATCATGCTCCAGCAGACTCAAGCTCCACGTGTTATTGAGAAATACAATGCTTTTCTCACAGCATTCCCCGATTTTCAAAGTCTCGCTCACGCACCGCTACGTGATGTACTCGCTCTATGGAAAGGGCTCGGTTATAACAGACGAGCATTGCAATTGAAAAAACTTGCGGATATGGTGAACTCGTCCGCCTTCCCCCACGATAGAGAAGCTCTTATGGAATTACCGGGTATCGGACCGAACACTGCGGGTTCGATCATGGCTTTCGCTTTCAATACTCCCCAAGCTTTCATTGAGACAAATATTCGCACGGTATTTATTCATTTCTTTTTTAATATAACTCGAGGGAAAATTGATGATAAAAAAATCCTCAAACTTGTCGAAGCATCTCTTGTCGGTCGCAATCACACGAACCCCCGCGAATGGTTTTATGCACTTATGGATTATGGTGTATATCTCAAGAAGACCTTTCCCAACCCTTCACGTAAAAGCAAACACCATGTAAAGCAATCCCCTTTCAAGGGCTCTAACAGAGAACTCCGAGCCACGATCTTGCAAAGCATTGTTGAAACCCCTCGAACAAGACAAGAGATTATCAAACACATTAAAAGAAAACCGAGTGAAATAGACAAAAATCTCTCGGCGCTAGAAAGTGAAGGTTTCATAATCAAAAAAGATAGACTCTACAGAATCGTCGCATAGTATATAATGGGCATATGACTCAGAATCCAGCGAAAAATAGCATTGACTTTAACACTCCAATCCTCGAGCTTTTTCGCTTGGACGAATATCAAAAAAAGGCTCTAAAGAAGCTCCGAATCCTGACTGTGCGCGACCTGCTCTATCATTTTCCTGTTCGTTATGGAGACACATCAGAGATGCAAAACATCACTTCCCTTGCGGCAGGTGAGGCTGCTGTCGTCTTCGGCAAAATCACTCAGTTAAAAATGAGTAAAGGTTTTCGCACCAAAATTCCCATGGCAACCGCAACAGTCGAAGATGAAAGCGGCAAGGTTCAATGCGTATGGTTCAATCAACCCTATCTCGCAAAGATGACTCCAGAAGGTGCTTTCGTGCGCATCGAGGGTAAAATTTCCCAAAGACGAAAAAAGGAAATAGATGCGGTACCCAATCTCTATTTCTCGAATCCAAAAATCGAAGTGATCGATAAGCTCCCTGTCGGTGTCGGCAGCTCCCTCTTCGGCTCTGCTGGTGAAGCACATACGCTTTATCCTGTGTATCCAGAATCGCGTGGCATTACATCCAACTGGATGTACCATGCAATACAAAAAATCTTCAAAAGTGGACTATTTGAAAATAACATAGATGCAGAGCCGCATATCGAAGACCCCATACCATCAAATATTCTCAAAGAATATAATTTACCAAGCCTCTCGACTGCACTTATTTGGATTCATTCTCCGATGAAAAAAGAAGATGCTGAAGTAGCTCGCAAACGTTTTGCTTTTGAAGAAATATTTTTTATTCAAATCGAGAAACAAATTGCCCGTCGCGAATATGAATCAAACCCTGCGTGGAAAATAGAGACTCGAAAACCTGCGAGCATCGGCTCGACAGCCGGCCACAAAGACCCCGTTGCGGAATTTATCAAGCGCTTCCCCTTCGAAGCAACTATCGCGCAGAGAAACGCTATCGATGCGATACTCGATGACTTTGCAAAAGGCCATGCTATGGCTCGCCTTCTTGAGGGGGACGTAGGTTCTGGTAAGACTGCAGTTGCAGCGGCGGCAACATATGCTGTAGTTACTAATAGAGTTAACAATGAACACTTGCAGGTCGCTTATATGTGTCCAACTGAAATACTCGCAACACAACACTTTGAATCTTTCATACAGTATTTCGCATACCTAGGAATTCAAATCGGCCTTATTACTGGAAGTGGTTGCAGGAAATTTCCTTCGAAAATCAATCCCAAAGGCTGGACTGATATATCACGGAGCCAACTCCTCACATGGGTTGTCTCTGGTGAAATATCCGTACTCATCGGCACACATGCTCTTATCCAAAAAACCGTTCGTTTCAAAAACCTTGCTTTCGCAATTATCGATGAACAGCATCGCTTCGGTACCAATCAGCGCTCGCAACTCGTCCATAAAGAAGCTGCAGTGAAAGAGGGTAAGAAACTCGGGCCAAAGAAAGTAGACGCAAAGACTCCAATGCCGCACCTCCTCTCAATGACCGCAACACCGATACCCCGCACATTAGCGCTCACGATATACGGCGATCTCGACCTCACTCTTCTTGATCAAATGCCAACAGGTAGAAAACCTATCATCACTGAAGTCGTAACTCCAACAAAGCGACAAGAAACATATGAGAAAATCCGCAATGAACTCGCCTCTGGTCGCCAAGTATATATTATTTGTCCTCGTATCGATGAACCCGATCCAAATAAAGAAGCTGCAGTTAATGCCACATCGGTCACCGAAGAAGCGAAACGCCTCAAAAAGTATGTTTTCCAAGAATACACAATTGGCGTTCTCCATGGAAAAATGAAACCAGAAGAAAAGGACACGGTGATGCTCGCTTTCAAAGCAGGGACGATCGATATCCTCTGTGCCACGTCTATTGTGGAAGTAGGGGTAAACGTGCCGAATGCCACGGTGATCGTCATTGAAGGCGGTGAACGCTTCGGCCTTGCACAGCTCCATCAACTTCGAGGTCGCGTTATACGCTCAAACCACCAAGCATTTTGTTATGTCTTTACCGGAACTGGTTCTCAAGCTAAAAGCCCAACTTCAGAGAAGACAATCGCTCGCTTGAAAGCCCTCACTACAGCCAAAAATGGCTTCGAACTTGCAGAACATGACTTACAACAGCGAGGGGCCGGTTCCCTCTCGGGAGGTAAACAATGGGGTATGAGCGATCTCGCCATGGAAGCGCTCAAAAATATTAAAATGGTTGAAGCGGCTCGTGCTCAAGCACGCAACATCGTAGATACCGACATAACCCTAGGAATGTTCCCCACTGTCCGAACGGAGATGCTCTATCGAAAAAAGAAGATACTGCATTTTGAATAAAACAAAAACCGCCAGTGGCGGTTTTTGTTTTAAAGAGAATGTACAGTATTACATTGACTGACCACCCTTTACACACATCTTACATGAGCTCTTGTGTGTGAAAACGAGAACAAGTGCTGATAGACCAACAAGAAGGTATACGAGACCCTCGAGCCAAGAAATGCTTCCGAGAAGAAGGTTAACAACGTTCCAGTTAGCTGTTGCAGAAGCAAAAAGCTTTGCGAGGCCTACCAAACCCCAGTTAAGACCACCAACAATAACCAAAATGAATGCAATTGTATGTGTAACTTTCATAAAATTAACTTAAAAAATTATTAATAAATACATAACATATGTACTTTACATGTGTATTATAGCACCAACGAGGCGAATAATTATCTAGTTATCCACTGATACTCTTGGAAGCGTCGCAACACCATGCTTTTGAGCCCCTAAAGCATACATTTCATAGACTTGGGCATCTGATAAAGACTGAGTATATATACTTACACTATCAATATACCCCGTATAATAAGGTGTCGCCCCAAATTTAAGATCACCTCCAACACCAATAGCGGTTATAGGATATGCCGTAGTAGATGTTGCTCCATTGTTGTTGACAATACTTGCCCCATCAACGTACCCCGTAATTGTCTTTGTCGCCATATTTATCGAACATGTTATAAAGTGCCACTGGTTTAACGTTATTGATCCAAAGAGATTTGAGACTCCTCCCACAGCATCGCTGTAGCAATTATATTTATTTGAAGATGTATTTATCCCTACGTATAATGGGAATAGCGTGTCGCTTCCATTGACCACATCAACAATTGGATAATCATTTGCACCACTTGTTGAGGTGAAGTAAACCCACGCCGACATAGTTAGATTAGATGCTGCATCAGAACCGGTATCATTTCCGACTATTGCGACGCGCGCAAAACCATTACTCACGGCCGGAGCGGGTGTGGCCAAAGAATAACCACTCTGTGCTGGTGTAATATTCGATCGAGAAAGATTGGTGCCATTTGCATACAGCGTGCGATTGTTGCCAGATGTGTCTGCTGCACCTTGACCGGAAGTGAGAAGCTGGTTCCCTGTTTCATCAAAATTCCAAACAGCCATCGCAGACGTGCCGAGTGCATGATAATTATATGTAGCGAAGGTTAAACCAGCTCCAATTGATGCTTTAGTACGAGCACTTTGTAGTGAAGCAATTACGATACTTGATAGTACACCAATAATCGATATAACTACGAGAAGTTCGATAAGGGTAAAACCTTTAGTGAGACGACAATCTTTGTGAGCCTTCGGTAACATATAGGATATAGGACAGACTGCGGGATGCTATGCACACAAACTAGCTACACGCAGTAGCAGTTGTAGAAGCTAGAGATGGTTCAAACTTAGAATGACTTGTACTATCAATACACCAGAAAGGGTTCGTAGCTGGGTTGGAAGGAAGATTAACGATATACACCCAAGCTGTAGGAGTTATTGAACATTTAATAGATGTAATACCAGTCATAGAAGCAAGACTCGTGACAATATTCTTAGCACCTGAGGTTGTTGCATCACTAAGGAAAGTGTTTGTAAAAGTTCCAGTACCACCAGTGCCGTTAGTACAAGCTAGATCATCCCCTACCGCACCACCTGTATACGTGCCTGAGGTTATATAGCCAGTATTTGCAGCGTAATATATTTCAGAGGCATTTCTAAGGGCAACCATTTGGGCTTGAACTTTAGAATCGTTACTCTTACCACGCGCAGAGTTGAGGCTGGCCAATACGATAGACGATAATATGCCGATAATTGCTATTACAACGAGTAATTCGATGAGTGTAAAACCTGCTGAATAAGTCTGTGTTAAAGTCTTTTTAAATTTTGGGAACTTGGAAGTCATATTAGTAAAAAAGTAAATATAAATAAATAATACGTATATAGTTATAAATACCTATGCGGATTTATTTCGGCCTCTGCCGCCACGTTCTTTACGTCGAATTATTAGAAGTAATGCCACGTTAACAATTCTACCTTGATAACTAAGACCATGCAAGGTGTGCACGTCTCCCCAAAGTAAAACAGAACAGGAATACACAGAATAATTACCATCATTATCAACTTTGGTACAACTCCTTTCAGCACAGGAACTTCTTTAATCGTTAGGTTGATAGGATTACAATGCATTTGAAATTTCAATTCGCAGACTACATCGGTTCATTGATGGTGTTTCTCTAAATAAAAACACCCCCTCGTCGGTGGTGTATGATGAAATACCAAGGGTACAAATTCACGAAACGCAACGGCGCAAAACAAGATGTTGATGCTCGTCCCCTTCCAAGATTTCTTCAACTTCTGCATCGGGGCCTTTCCGTCTCGCTTGCTTCAGCATTTTGGCCAGATTTGCCGCATTCGGATCACTGCATTCAGCAAGAAGTCTGGTGAATTCCGCCACTGTGTCTTTGTGTTCAGTCTCGGACACAAGCTTTGTATATGCTTTGACTCGGGCATGTAACTCCATAATGTTCCTTTTATATCGATGATTATTGGTTTGAGCTAGCTAGCCATTAGTCTGCCACACTTTGACATTGGTGACAATACAATCGTAATGGTTCAATAGCTTGGCATCACCTAATGATTTAGGATGGTCGATATGCCATATACAACAAATCCACACATGCCGAGCATCAGGAAAGAAGCGGCACAGCTACTCATACGTAAGAAGTGGTCAACAAGAAAGGTTGCACGTCATTTTGGTTTCAATCAGAGTACAATCGTAAGATGGTTTAAGAAATCAAAACTGTATGGGTACCACCCCATACCCACTCTTTCCTCGAAACCTAAACATCACTCGAAAGAGTTGAGTAACGAACTCGTATGGAAAATATTTCACCAAAGAATCAAGACGAAGAGATGTGCTGAGGTGATACGCCAAGAACTCAAGAACGAAGGAGTTGTAGTATCACTTTCATCAGTGAAGCGCACACTTGACCGTTTAGGACTCCTGAAGAAGCGAAGCATCTACAAACGTTACCACCCTCCCGTAGACCGTCCATACCCTCTAAAACCAGGAGATTTGGTTGAAATTGATACCATACACATCATGGTCGACAAGAAGAAAAGAATCTACATTTATGTCCTCATCGATGTGTACTCGAGGTGGGTGTGTGCAAAGGCGTATCAGAAAATCGGAGGTGGACCATCGCTTAAATTTGTTCGTGAAGCACAAAAATACGCACCATTTCCATTTCGAATGTTGCAGAGTGATCATGGGCCAGAGTTCGGGAACTGGTTCCTTGCACAAGTGCAAAAAAATCACCGCTTCACAAGAATTGGGAAACCTAATGACAATGCACATGTTGAACGATTCAATCGAACACTTCAGGAGGAGTGTACCGACAAAGTGAAAAAGAATGTATGGTCACTTAATCGAGCTATCAAAAAATATCTTAGGTATTACAACAACAAACGTCTCCATATGGGAATTTCTCTTCGTGCTCCGATACAATTATTAACAAAGTGATGCGAAGCTATTGATTCTTTTACGTACAATGCGATTTAGGATTCTCCGATCCCCTAGGGAGGATTCTCCGACTACGTCGGCAGGTACTTTTCTGGTTTCGCGTCGCAAGCTCCGCTCAACACAGAAAAGTCTTTCGAATCCTAGACGTGAGACGCGCAG
>CAITNV010000014.1 GCA_903893855.1 Candidatus Tayloriibacteriota bacterium | reverse complement strand
TATTATTGGTACGGTTATTTTCTTACTCTCGATTAATTGGTGGCTGGCACTCATCGTGCTTTCTATTATTCCCGTCATTGCTATGGTGTTTTTCTTTACGCTCGTTCGAATTCGTAAGTTTTTTATAAAACGACAGCAGACTATTGATAAGCTTAATCGTACGATTAACGAAAGCATCGTAACTGCGGCTCTTGTCCGTATTCTCAATTCCACAAAGAATGAATTTAAGAAATTCCGAACTGTAAGCGGAGAAGCGCGTAATGTTGGTACGACAATTGTGAATCTTTTTTCGATTTTGATACCGATGATCGGTCTAATTGCGAATGCGAGCGTTGTTCTCATACTTTACTTTGGTGGACATGCTATTGTTGATGGAACTTTTACGATTGGGCAATTCTCAGCATTTATTAGCTATGTCTGGATTCTGCTTTTTCCTATCATTGTTATTGGCTTCATCAGCGGGCAATTCACTCAGGCGGCTGTGTCATATGGCCGTATCAAGGAAGTGCTTGATGCTACGCCGAAGCTCGTTGGTGGTAGTGTTGATCGTGTAATTAAAGGAGAGATTGTTTTCGACAATGTTAGCCTTACGCTTAGCGGTAAAGAAGTTCTAAAAAATATCTCTTTCACTATTCCAGCCCATTCAAAGACTGCCATTCTAGGCCCTACTGCTGCTGGTAAGACCCAGATCTTCCACCTTCTTGCTGGACTTTTTACGCCGGCGTCTGGACGAATTCTTATCGATGGAACTCCGTTACAGGACTATACCCGCGAGTCACGATCGAATCAGATTGGTCTGGTTTTTCAAGACAGTTCATTATTTAACACATCCATACTTGAGAATATTAATTTTAAAAATGTGGAGAACCGTAGCCATGTAGAGAAGGCCATTGAGACTGCAGAGCTCAAGGATTTCGTTGATACACTTCCGCAAGGAATCGAGACTGTAGTGGCTGAGCGAGGGACGAGCCTTTCAGGAGGGCAGAAACAGCGCATCACACTAGCTCGCGCTCTCGTGCTTAATCCTAAGGTTTTGCTACTCGATGACTTTACTGCGAGAGTCGACAATGACACTGAGCGAAGAATATTTGCAAATATGAAAAAGAATTATGAAGGTATTACGCAGGTACTCATTACTCAGCAAGTCGCTTCGGTGGTAGATTTTGACAATATTATTCTTGTTATGGAAGGGGAAATCCTCGCTCAGGGAACGCATGCAGAGCTTCTTGCATCTTCAGTTGAATACGACCTCATATATAAGTCTCAAATGTCACTCACATGATTAATTACACACTAACCAACCGTAAAGATGCAGGAAATAAGGCCAAAAAGAGCCCGATGGTCCTTTTGCGCCAGTTTTTTGTCTTTCTCGATGGACAAAGGGCGACGCTCTTCATTACATTCTTTATTATTATTTTAAACTCAGCAGCCAATATTGCTGGGCCTTTTGTCCTCGGGTATGCCGTCGATACCTACATTACGAACAAAGACGTTGTGGGTATTGGATACTTTTCGCTTATTCTTGCCGGAGTTTATGCCATTGTCTTTCTGACGAACTATCTCCAGACAATACGCATGGGTCGTTTTGGACAAGAGCTACTCTACAAGCTCCGCAATTATCTTTTTGAGAAGATTCAGTCACTGCCACTCGCTTTCTTTAATCAAAATAAGCTTGGCGATCTTATCTCGCGCGTCAATAATGACACGGATAAATTAAATCAATTCTTCTCGCAGTCACTTATACAATTCGTCGGGAATATCTTCACAATTTTCGGAATTGGAATTTTCATCATTATAATTAATTGGAAATTAGGTCTCGTAACGCTCGCGACAGCTTTCGGACTCTTCATCGTGTCGTATGTCATGTCACCATGGGTCAATCGTAAGAACCGCTCGAGTCTCCAATCACTCGGCGGTCTATCAGCTGAGATATCTGAAGCACTAACGAACTTCAAAGTCATCGTATCATTCGATCGCAGAGATTATTTTAAAGAAAGTTTTGAGAAGGCCAATCAAGAAAACTATCACAAATCTATCGGTTCAGGTATAGCGAATACCATTTCAAGTCCGCTCTATGACTATGCGGGCAATATTGCTCAGGCACTTGTGCTCGTGTACGGAATTCATTTAATCATGTCGGGAGAGATCATGATCGGAATTCTCGTGAGCTTCTTGAGCTATGTCGATAAGTTTTACGCTCCACTTCGTCAAATGGCTTCGGTATTTTCAAGTGCCCAGACTGCTCTCGCTGCGTGGAATCGTGTATCAGAGATCCTCGCTCTTGAGAGTGACATGCCAATAGTGCCCGTAGCCAAGCATCCCACGATGAGTACTCGGCACATTATGCAGTTCGACCATGTAAGCTTTGGTTATCCTGAGAAGCCACATGTGCTTAAAGATGTTTCTTTTACTTTCGATCACGGCAAGACATACGCTATTGTTGGCCCAACTGGAGGAGGGAAGAGTACGATAGCTTCGGTTATGTCACGACTCTATGATCCAGAGCATGGCGTGGTATTCCTTGAAGGTGTGGATATCCGCCAATATTCAGCAGAGGAGCGAGCACGACGGATCGGTTTCATTCTTCAAGACCAATTTATCTTTAGTGGCACTGTCGGCGAGAACATCGCGTACGGCAATGTGAATTATCATAATTATTCGAAAGACTTGCTTGAGAAAGAGATTCGCGAGCTCGGCCTCGGCACTCTCCTTAACAAATTTGAACAAGGTCTCGATACATCCATTGCTCCGAATACCGAGATTATTAGCCTAGGACAAAAGCAGCTCATTTCATTCATGCGCGCCATCATCCGTAAGCCCGCTCTACTTATCATGGACGAGGCTACTGCCAATATCGACACCATAACCGAGAGTTTGCTACAAGACATTATTAATAAATTACCGGCGACAACCACCAAGGTCATCATTGCGCATCGCCTCAACACTATTAAGAACGCCGATGAGATTTACTTCGTGAATAACGGTTCAGTAGAGACTGCAGAATCATTCGAGCGTTCAGTCGAGCTCATTAGTAAAAGTAAGCGAACAAGTTGACAATTGACTTGCTATCATGTATATTAAAACCATGTCAAATATGACTACAAATCTATACGGCAACTATCGATGTGCACATGCACGTCCCACTTTGCGCTGTGTTCCACGTATTTAAATCTCTTGTTTAAATGCTCAAAACACCGCGTAAAGCGGTGTTTTTAGTCTATTTTAGGCTTTTAATTAGTTCTTTGTTCGTGAGTTTCAAATAAACGTCAGTATAGAAAGGTTCCTTAACAATGAAAAAAAATCCGTTAGTCTACCTATTCGGTGAAAACTGGAAACATTCCAAAGATAAATGGAAGGTTGTAAAGTATTGGTTTCAATTTATTATAGCCAATACTATCGACATGATCTTAGCACCACTTATTGTTGCGAGGATCATGAATATCATTCAGGGGGACGGCGTCACGTCTACCAATATCACATCGATTGAACAATGTTTAATGGGATTATTGGGTCTTGAATTCCTATTTTGGATGTTTCATGGCCCAGCTCGCGTAACAGAAATGTATAACGCTGCCGGAGTCAAAGCCAGTGTACGTACAAGCCTTATTGCTGGTTTGTTTAGACTTCCGCTGTCATGGCACAATGAACATCATTCAGGAGAGACGATAGACCGCATTGAAAAGAATGCGTCTAGCTTGCACTCATTTTCGAATGCTTCATTTTTGGTCATTGGGCCAATTGTGAAGCTTGTGGTGACGTTCAGCATGCTTGTGCGTTTATCCGGCATCGGCGCTCTTGTGATCGTGGCAATGTTTGGGTTAATAACTCTTATCATCACGCACTTTGATCGCAGACTTGTCGCACAGTACAACGAACTCAATGTCTATGAGAATAGTATATCCGAGCTGATCAATGATTTCCTCGGCAATATCACTACGCTCATAACTCTTCGGGCAGAATCGCATGCGTTTAAATTTATCGTTGAAAGAATCGAGAAACCGTTTAGTCTTTTCAAAAAGAATTTTATTCTTAATGAATGGAAATGGTTCCTTGTGAATTTCAGCGCTACTTTAACACTCGTGTTGGTGCTTGGTGTTTATTTCCGACAGCACATTGGTGTTGATAAGACTGCTCTTGTCGGGAGTGTCTACCTCCTTTTCCGTTATCTTGAAGAAATCAAACAATTCTTCTTTGCTTTCGCGGATCGCTATGGTGAAATTCTTCACCAAAGAGCGGGAGTTGAAGGAGGGAATAAGATAGCCAAATACTTCAAGGAACCAAAAAAGCTCGTCAACCATGTTCCGCCTGATTGGAAAACAATCGAGCTGGCCGGTGTCGACTTTGCGTATGATAGCAAAGTAGGAGCCTCACTGCATTTGTCAGGCGTGAGTGTAAAACTCGAACGTGGTAAGCGGTATGCATTCGTAGGTTCAAGTGGTGGTGGCAAAAGCACACTCTTGAAACTCATTCGTGGTCTCTATGAACCAAAGCAAGCAACCGTAACCGTCGATGGAACGGTAATTCCAAATGGTTTAGATGGTATCGCCGATAATGTAGTCTTAGTTCCACAAGATTCTGAGATCTTCGCATTAACGGTTAAGGAAAACATCACATTTGGTGCGCCGATATCTGAGGAAAAGGTCGCTAAATTAATCCGCATTGCTCAATTGACTAAGGTGATTGAGGGCCTACCTCAAGGTCTTGATTCCAAAGTGTATGAAAAGGGAGTCAATTTAAGTGGTGGCCAGAAGCAACGTTTAGCCGGTGCCCGAGGTCTAGCCGCGCGAGATTTTGCGCCGGTTGGTATTCCTTCAATAGTGTGTCTTGATGAACCTACCAGTGGTCTTGATAAGGCTACCGAAAAGGGTTTTATCAATGAACTACTTCATGATTCAAATGATGTAACTGTCATTATGGCGGTACATAACCTCTCAGTCATTCCTCGTTTCTTCGACTATGTCTATATGTTCGAGGAAGGGAAAGTCGTTGGTTCAGGGAGTTTTGGAGAGATGCGTGCTCATTGCCCGCAATTCAATGCTCTTTGGCAAATTCAACACGGCGAAATGGCCGCGTAAAATGTTATCTAACTCATCCCCACTATTGAAGTGGGGATTTTATTTTGCCATTTTTATTTCGCGCTATGAGTATGGTCATCAAACTATTGCTTGCTATCATAGCGATCGAATGAAGTGTGGTTGCGATATTGTATGCTTCAAGGGAAAAGAGCATAAGAATATGTCGCAAAACATTCATGCTATAAAGAAGTCCTGTTTCGGTCTCAGGGTTTTTCCAAGTTTTACGAATAGTAGGCATAAAGGCTACAAGATCCACGCTCACTGCGACGATGACCGACATGGTAGGGTCTTTTGTAATAATCCAAGGAATGAAACCAAGAAGTGCAATTATGAGGAATATCGTATCGATATGATTGATTTTTTTGAAGCCGTACTGCAGAGAGAAAAAGAAAATAATTATGGTAAATATCTCCGATGCAGCTGTGGGTATCGCTCCAACGCCCGCACCTTTTGCTATTTGCCCAAAAAATATCGTGCATGACACGATAGACCACACAAACCATGTGTATGGGTGAGGCTTGACCTTTCGAGTGACAATATCGTGGAGATATGGAACATTGCCGACGATGGCAAGGAGCGAAGCCACAATGGCTATAGTGTATTTCATACAGAAATTATACCACATTGAATTATATTTAAAATTTGATAGTGTAACTCCAGATGAAAAATAAAGTACTTTGCCTTTTCGACCTTGATGGGGTTCTCTTGGATACATCTAAGCTTATTGCTGGGTCAATTGATCATGCTTTTAAAAAGCACGGTTTGGACATACGGTATTCACCTGAAATGGACGGTGGAAGGACGATGCAACAGTTCTATCAAGTATATGCACCGGGTCATGATCAGGAACTTCTCCTCAAAGCGCAGGTGGATTTTCAAGCAGAAAATATCTACTTGTTGCGGGCCTTTCCGACAGTCAGGGAAACGCTTCAACATTTATACGCACAACACAGAAAGGTTGGCGTAGTTACGAACCGGATTAGAAATGCCAAAGACTTCTTGCGGCATTGCGGTTTACTTGATTATATCCATTTAGTCGTGACGCCTGAGATGATTCAACACCCAAAACCGTCCCCTGAAGGAATTCAGTTGGCGCTTCGCCATTTTGGTGTTGAGCCAGCGCAGGCAATCATGGTTGGTGATATGCCGGCTGATATTCACGCAGGGAGACAAGCAGGTGTGCATACGGTCGGGGTCACCACTTCAGAGCGCCTGTCGGAGCTAGAGGCTTCGTCGCCAGATCAGATGATCGGTACTCTTTCGGAGCTTATGACACTGCAGTTTCAGAAGCGTTGACAAAAATAGCTCTTTTTTGTACATTAGTATCGTTCGGTCGGGGGGTTATGTCTCTAGCCGAAAAAATGTTCCGTCTGGGTCTTTTCCTCCCAGAAGCTCAGGCGGGACTACGATTTCCACATTATGTTGTACGCCTTGCTTTAAGCAGGGCTTTTATTTTGGTATACTTGTTAAATGAATAAGAAATGGTTGGCTGCGGATATACTTTTTTTATTATGTGCTTTTTTTGTGATTATTTTTGTATGGCGTAATTACAATCATTTTAAACACGTGCGAACAGTTCATCCTATAAACGATTTTAACATTCCGATTGGTACTACCAAATAAATAAACGTATGAATAAAGAAATACTCAACTTTGTTGCTAATGAACCAGTAAGTGCAATAGCACTCACACTACCGGACGGTTCACCGTACGTTGCAACGCTTCACCATGCCCATACAGAAGTGCCTTTTTGTCTTATATATGAGACGAGTAATGATAGCCGTAAGTTCACGGCTTTCTCGAAAGGGAATTCAGTTCGTGCCTCGGTGGTTATTGGAGTAAATGAGAAAGACATGCGGACTTTACAGTTGAATGGCGTTGCTACGCGTATTCCGAAAGACGATCCAAGAGTGCAGGTGTATATCGCGAAATTCCCCAAGAAAGCAACGCGAATAGCTGGGGAGCGTATTGAATTCTTTATTTTTATTCCAGCATGGTGGCGCTACAGTAGCTTCTCTCCAGAGAAGGGTAGAGTAATGGTAGCTTGTCATGATGGAATGGAGACACCAGAATTCGGTATCCCTCGCGACAATGAAGAGCAAAGAGATGGTGGTTGTGGAATAATTTTCGATCCGTCTACGAAGCGTTATGCAGTCGGCAAACAGGATTCAGATGGATGCTATCGACTTTTCTCGGGTGGGGTAGCCAAAGGTGAGGATATGGAACAAGGTGTGCTTCGAGAAGTGCTTGAAGAAAGTGGGCTCTATGATTACCTCCACGTCGAGAAAGTCGCACAAGCGAAAACACATTATTTTAATTCTTTGCGCAATGTTAATCGTGTTGCGTTCGCTACGTGTTACCTTGTGGTATTAAAAAGCGCAGAGCTAAAGGCTATTCACCATGAAGATCATGAGAAATTTTCTCTTGTGTGGGTTACTGCAGAGGAACTTGTGACGAATTGGCAAAAAAATAATGCCAACAATGACTACGATCACTGGATTTATTTTCTTGATAAAGCAGTTGCTCGGGCGCGCGAGCTCGGATACCTTTAATTTTTATTGGCTCTTTTCTCGTGCCAGAATTCTCCCCATTCTTTAAGGAAATCTGAGCTACTCCATTCTTTTTTGAAACCAATACCTGAAATAACTTCTATACCATTTCTTTTACAGATATCCCATTCGGGAATAGACGTGTGATCTACACGGTCACCACCTTTGGTAAAAACATGTGGTTTAAGCATCTCGAGAGCCACACATACTGTCTGATCAGATCCTTCTGCTTCAAAGGGGATTACATAATCAACACCTCGCACATATGACACGATAGCCGAGCGCGTCTTCACATCCATAAAGGCTTTGCCTTTTTTTCGCTTCAGGAATCCATCGCCGTTCACGATCACCACAAGTACATCGCCGAACTTTTTAGATTCATGAATGCATGAGACATGACCGGGGTGAATAGGGTCGAAGCCGCCTGATGTACAGACAATTTTTTTAAAATTGCCACGAATTTTATTAAATTCATCGAAAGATATGATTTCGGCTGGTTTCATATGTACTATTTATGCTATGCGTACTAACAATAATTACTGCTTGGGTAGCTGAAGGACAGGAATAATCTGCTTTTTTCTTGAAACGACACCGGGAAGTACCTCGGTATCACCGTGAACGTGCACACCAAATGATGTTGATATTACGCTCTTAGTAAATGCATTGTAGGTGAATACAGTCGATTCTTCTTTAAAGATGTCGATAACGAAGAACAATACGTCGTCAATATCCTTTTCTTCTTTAAGAAGAGCGTGTATAGCAGTCACTATCTCATCTTTTCGCTTGAGTATCGATGCTGGATCTGTAGTCTCGACAACTGAAATACGAAGGTTTTTGTCACCTAGGGCAGTCTTTTTACTGTCGATATTGATAAGTCCGTGGGCGGTAAAGTCAGAGACATCAGACTTCGCAGCGAACATTTCATTGGCATAACTAGTGATATCGACACCAAGTTTTTTAGCCATCTTCTCTGCTACGTCTTTGTCATGTGGAGTAGTAGTAGGAGATCGGAAAGCAAGCGTGTCTGAAAGAATACAAGAAAGGAGAAGACCAGCCATAGGTTTTGGAATGGTGTCTTCATGCTGATGAATAAGGTCATATATAACTGTTGCAGTTGAAGCAAGTGGTCGAATAATCATATCGAGTGGGCCTTTGGTGCTAAGACCACCTGAAAGGCGATGGTGATCAATTACCTGAATGATATTGGCATCAGAAATATTCGAAAAAAGCTCCTGAGGATTATTGGTATCCACAATGATAACATCCTCACCCGCAGTGATAGATTCTAGAAAAGCAGGTTCAGCAACATCCCAATGTTTCAAGACAAAAGCTGTCTCTTTATTAAGAGTACCGAGCACATGAGCCGTAGCCTTTTGGGTGGTGTGGGTATTCAAATACCAAGTCCAGAGTATTGCGCAACATGTTGTGTCTGTATCAGGTGAAATATGTCCAAAAACTTTTACCATATAATTATTTGTTATGCCGACAGTATACAAGAATTAGTATTAAAAATAAAGTGTCGAGGTATACACGTAACTACAATAATTTTATAAAAAATTGAGCCGCTGGCACAGAGGAAGTGCCAGCGGCCGTATCGGCGTAGGGCTTGAAATCCCCGCCGAGCATACAGCTGAACCTGTACGGCAGTATCTAATCAATACGCGAAGTCGGCTTCGCGTATCTGCAACATAACTGCATATATTGCTCGTTTAGTTCGCGTACTATGTAACCACGGATAGATTATCATGCCACAAACTAAAGTCAACAATAGAAAAACACATATATTGTGGTATTATATAATCATAATAAAATATTTATGATACAAGAAATTGCTTTTACAGCGTATGCGGTAACTGATATGGCTCGATCACGAGCTTTTTATGAAGGAGTACTTGGCTTGAAACCAAGCGCACAGTTTAATCCTACCAATAGTCCCAACTGGATTGAATACGATCTCGGTCAAGGGACATTTGCTATTGGTTGTTCACCAGAATGGCCACCATCAGAGGTTGGTGCGGCAATTGCTTTCGAAGTGGCAGACTTTGATGCAATAATTACCGCACTTAAGAAGGCTTCAGTTCCTTTTAAAGGTGAACCCGGTTCGTATCCTACCTGTAGCATGGCTGTCATCCTCGACCCAGACAAGAATAAAGTCCTCATCCACAAGCGAAAATAATTATAATGAAGACCCTCAATACTACTTCATTCTGGAGACATTTAACAACAGTCTGGACGGTGGTCTTTTTCGCTGCAATTGTCTATGATTTTTTCACTGCAAATTCTCTCGAAATATCAGAAATACTCTTGCCGATTGCAGTGGTCTATGATGCCGTCTTGGCAGTCTATAGTGCAGAGAAGGAGTTCAAGCGTTGGCATGATTGCCACGACACTATTCACCCTGGGGAATTGTTTGTCATTATTTGGACGGTTTTGGTCTTCGGCCTAATTGCTCTCTCGTTCTTCGACCATATTCCATACCATGTTCCGCCAGAAGTTACCGCTTCATACATTGTGGTGGTCGGAATTCTCGCAATTACCCGAGAGTCAAAGGAACTCTATGCTAAAATGTCAAAAAATGGTAAGAATAAGTGTGATTAATATGTGCGCGAGGCACAAAACATATGAAAGAGAAATTTAATAAACCCTACAATCCAAAAGAGACCGAGGAACGTATTTACCAAATGTGGCAAGACGGTGGCTATTTTAACCCTGATACTTCAATAAAAGAGGGCTATACCAAGCCCGATGCCAAGCCTTTTACTATTATTATGCCGCCAACCAATGCTAATGGTTCGCTTCATGCTGGGCACGGGCTTGTTATGACTATCGAGGACATTATGGTTCGGTATAAGAGAATGCGAGGATATCGAACACTCTGGCTCCCAGGGCTTGATCATGCTGGTTTTGAGACACAGGTCGTGTATGAAAAGAAGCTCGAGAAAGAAGGCCGTACACGCTTTGATATTGAGCCAAAAAAGCTCTATGAAGAGATTCTCGATTTTACCTTGACCAATTCTTCAAACATTAAGTCTCAGATTAAGAAGATGGGTGCTTCTTGTGATTGGTCACGGGAGAAATTTACTCTTGACGAAGATGTTGTGAAGGTGGTGTATGGAACTTTTAAAAAATTGTCAGATGACGGCTTGCTCTATCGTGGTAAGCGCATCGTATCATGGTGTTCGAAGCATCAGACCGCTTTCTCTGACCTCGAGATCAAAGACGAAGAGCGTGTTGAGCCTTTTTACTTTCTTAAATACGGCCCTTTCGTTATTGGTACATCTCGTCCTGAGACGAAGTTCGGTGATAAATACGTGGTAATGCATCCTGACGATACTCGTTATTCGGCATACAAGCATGGGCAAAAGATCGAGCTTGAGTGGATTAACGGTCCAATCACTGCAACCATTATTAAAGATGAAGCTATTGATATGGCTTTCGGTACCGGTGTCATGACTATTACACCTTGGCATGATCCAGTGGACTTTGCTATTGCTGAGAGGCACGGCCTCGATAAAGAACAGGTTATTGATGATCACGGCAAGCTTCTTCCTATTGCTGGGGAATTCGCAGGAATTCATATTAAGAAAGCTCGACCACTCATCATCGAAAAGCTCCAGTCTAAAGGTCTTGTCGACAAAGTTGACGAAGCTTACAAGCACGTAGTTCGCACGTGTTACAAGTGCGGTACCGTTATCGAGCCTCAGATTCGCAGTCAGTGGTTCGTAAAGATGAAGCCTCTCGCTGATAATGTGCTCGAAAAGATTAAGGCAAAAGACGGCATCAATTATATTCCAGAGCACTATGAGAAAATCACCATCCATTGGCTCGAAAATATCATGGATTGGAATATCTCAAGGCAGATTGTGTGGGGAATTCCTATTCCTGCAAAGATTTGTACTAATTGTGGCAGTGGTTTCGTCGATCTCGAAAATAAAATGACAACATGTCCGCATAAGGATGCTGACGGGGTCTGCGGTGCAACACTCGTGAAGGATAATGACACATTTGATACATGGTTCTCTTCGAGCCAGTGGCCTTTTGCTGCGCTTGGTTTCCCTAATTCAGAGGATTTTAAGAATTATTATCCAACTGATGTGATGGAAACAGCCGGCGAGATCATCTTCTTCTGGGTGACACGTATGCTTATGCTTGGCCTCTATATGACAGGGAAGTTGCCGTTCTCTACGGTCTATCTCCACGGTCTCGTCCTCGATGCTAAGGGCCAGAAGATGAGTAAAAGTAAGGGAAATGTGATCAATCCACTTGACCTTACAGAGAAATACGGTACAGATGCTTTCCGTATTGGTCTTATTGTCGGAAATACTCCCGGAACTTCGCTCGCTCTCTCTGAGAATAAGATTTCTGCATATAAAAACTTCGCGAATAAGCTTTGGAATATTTCACGCTTTATCCTCGCTGATACAGCAGGACCTGCGGGCGATGTTAAGCTTGAGCCTATTAGTTTTGATCCACATTTTAAAGCATGGACAGAGCAGGATGCTCTACGAGTGAAGGAACTACACGCTCTCGCGAAGGAGATCACCAAGGAAATGGATGAATTTAAATTCTACATCGTCGCCGAGAAGATGTATCACTATGCTTGGCACGAGCTTGCAGACAAGATAATCGAAGAGAGTAAAGCTATCCTTTCTGGCTCTGATGATGTTGCACGTCTATCACGAAGACAGTTCTTATTGCTCGCGCTCATTACAATATTAAAATCTTTGCATCCATTTATGCCATTCGTGACCGAAGAGATTTGGTCTGCATTGCCTATGGAGAAAAAAATAAGACTCATTGCTGAGTCTTGGGTCGCTTAAACTGAAACAGTGCTATTAATCGTAGCGAAGATCACCATTCGGCATACCTGCTGCATTATTTCCGCGTTCGTTGGCACGAGCGCGTCTGCCAGGCAGTGGGGTACTCGCTTCGTGTACTGAAACCGGGGCCTGCATGTGGGCAACTGACTGACCAGCCTGTCTGAAGAGTGCACCGAACTCCAGCTGAATCGGAGGCGGCACAGTCGTCAAACATCCCGAACTTGTATTCATTTTCATGGTTTAAGTTAAAGGACTGAGGTTAAGACTGTCCACAACATACACCAAACTACCCCTAATGTCAAATAGGGAATTTTGTGGATATCTTTTTGAAAATAGATTGAAAAATCGAATTAGCCAACCATTTTCTCAACCACCGCTTTCACATCTGCTCCGTCGGCTTTACCTTTGAGGTCCTTCATAAATTGACCGATGAGTTGGCCGATTTTAGCTTTGTCGACTACGGTGTTAGTCTCTGCGAGCTTTGCAGTTACGAACTTCGCAATCTCTTCTTGACTCATCATCGATGGAAGGAAAGCTTGAAGAATAGCGAGCTCAGCTTGTTCCTTGTCTGCGAGATCTTTACGGCCACCTTTTTCGAACTGCTCAATTGAGTCCTTGCGTTGCTTCACACAACGACGAATGATGACAATTACCTCATCGTCAGTAAGTGTGTCTGATCCAGCGAGACCCGCCGCGCTCTTCTTGATAATTTCATTAGTAAAAATAGCTGATAAACCACGAAGAACTTCGAGGCGAATGGCATCCTTCGCGCGCATAGCGTCTTTAATCTGATTTTTTATTTGGTCGTATAACATGTATGTTATACTAGCATAAATTAACGATTATTTGAATTTTATTTAAACGATATTTATATGACCCTTTTATTGATCATACTTATTTGTATTGTGCTCGTGGTGATTATTTTGCAAATTGTTGCTTTTATTCGTAATGGTCGCAAAGCGCCCGAAGAGGTTAAAGTACCGACGCTCGATGCCGAGGGTCTGAAGCTCATCCTCGAGCAGATGAATAGCCAGCTTAACAATCAGCTTAATAATATTAATGTCTCTGTGGATCAGAAAATGTCCAACCTCGGTCAGTCAATGAGTGAGAATATGCACCGCCAGTTTAGCGAATCTCGTAAGATCGTGAGTGAGGTTACGGAGAAGCTTACTAAACTCGACGAGACGAATCGCGAAGTCGTTGGCTTTACGACACAATTGAAGGATTTGCAGGATATTCTGAAGAATCCAAAACAGCGCGGCATACTCGGCGAATATTATCTCGAGACGCTTTTGAAGAACGTTATGCCCCCAGGAAGCTATGAAATGCAATACTCAATGCATGATAAAGCAGGCGAGGGAAGTACGGTCATTGTCGATGCTGTCGTTCATGTTAAAGATAAAATCATCCCTATCGATTCTAAGTTTTCTCTTGAGAATTACAACCGTCTTGTGGCTGAGAAGGATCCACTTGAGCGTGAACGTCTCGAAAAGGCTTTCAAAGGTGATCTTAAGAACCGCATTGATGAGACGTCAAAATACGTCCAACCATCGCGAGGGACTATGGATTTCGCTTTTATGTTTATTCCGCATGAGGCTATTTACTATGATTTGCTTGTCGCAGAAGTTGGCGGAATGAAGATAAATACGCATGATCTAATCGATTATGCTTTCAAAAAGCGCGTGCTCATCGTATCCCCAACATCTTTCCTCGCTTTCCTTCAGACTGTTTTACAGGGCCTTAAAGCCTTGCAGATTGAAGAGACACATAAAGACGTCATTAAGCGCGTTGAAGAGCTCAGTAAGCATTTAAAGAGCTTTGAGGAGTATCATAAAAAGCTTGGCACGAGCCTTGGAACGGTCGTTTCGCATTTTAATAGCTCGAATAAAGAGTTTCGTAAGATTGATAAAGATGTTACGAGAATTGCCGGTTTGGAGGATGGAATGGCGATTGAAGTGGACTCAATTTTGCTCGAAAAGCCCGAAATTGACGATTAGACTTGCATTTTATAGCGCTTCGTGTAAAATACTTTCATTATGGAAACCAGCCCAGCAACAACACCAGTTAAAGAATTCGCTATTATTCAGACAGGCGGCAAGCAATACCAAGTCTCTGTAGGAGATGAGGTAAAGATTGAGAAGCTTACTGGGGAATACAAAGAAGGCGATAAAGTCGTTTTCGACAAGGTTCTTCTTGTCGATAATGGATCTGACACTACTATTGGTACACCAGTTATTGCTGGTGCTTCAGTTAAGGGCACGATCACTAAGATCAGCCGAGCAGCTAAGGTTATTGTTATTAAGTACAAGCAAAAGAGCCGATATTTCAAGAAGAACGGCCATCGACAGCCTTATTTTCAGATTAAGATTGAGTCTCTAAAATAGTAGCGTAGATAAAATTTAAATAAAACAAAAAGGAGCCTCAGGCTCTTTTTGTTTGTGCAATAAATTCGCACAAAATATATTATGTATGGTATTTATATTCGTTTAGCTGCGGTTTTTGAGAGCGTACATTATGGTGTCAGCGTCTGAGTATTCGAGTTCACTTCCAGTTGAGAGGCCACGGCCAAGGATGGTCGTCCTGACCGGTTCCTTAAGTGGAAGTTCAGTAACAAAAGCCTTTACAATGCGTGCAGTGTGTTCACCTTCAGGATTGGCGTTGAGGGATAGAATCACTTCAGATACTGAACGACCTTGTAACAACATTCCGAGTTCGCGGAGTCTGATGCGGGTCTCAGGATTCTTCTCAAGGAAAGGCACTGTTCCACCGAGGATAAAGTAAAGCCCACGATATGAACCGCTTTTCTCTATAGCTTCGAAGTCCACATCGTGTGCAACGATCATAAGAAGATTGCGCTCGCGACTAGGATCAAGGCAAATTGGACAAAGGTTTGTGTTCGCACCCGTGCCGGCGGTCGCCGCAAATCGGACTTCATGCACTCCCGAGCGAACAGAATAAAAGCGATAACACGAAGAGCAGATTCGAATGGTCTTCTGTATATCAGTTACAAGTCGTGAGAGTTCTTCGAGGTATGCCGGATTTTTATTTAAAAGAAAATACGCAAAACGCCGTGCTTGGCGCGGACCAATACCGGGGAATTCCCGAAAATGTTCGATAAGTTTATTAAGCGAATCCATACTCAAATAGTATACTAGAATTCTCCGAAATCACTCTTCTCAATACTCATAAATGTGGTCTTTTGTGTATCGAAGAATAGCTTAACACTACCTGTCGGTCCGTTACGGTGCTTTTCGATGAGAATTTCTGCCTCTTGCTTACGACCGCCACCCTCGTCATTGGCTTCACGATGAATGAACATTACCACGTCAGCATCCTGCTCAATAGATCCTGAGTCTCGAAGGTCAGACAGACGAGGCTTTCCTCCACGACTTTCCACTGCACGGTTAAGCTGTGAGAGAGCAATAACCGGTACTTCAAGTTCACGGGCAAGATGCTTGAGCGAGCGAGAGATTTCAGTGACCTGCTGTACCACATTGTCACTATTGCGAGTCTGTGTAGGTACCATGAGTTGGAGGTAATCGACGATGATCATACCAAGGCCTTTTTCGCTCTTGAGGCGTCGAGCAACAGCGCGCATTTTGAGAATATTGTTCGCCGCTTGATCATCGATGAAAATCGGCGCTCGAGAAAGAGTATCCATAGCGGTCTTAAGCGCAGTAAAGTCGTTTTCAATCGAAAGATCTTTACCGGTTCGTAATTTCCATGAATCCACTTGCGATTCTGCAGAGAGCATACGGTCGACAAGCTGTTGTGAGCTCATTTCAAGAGAGAATATTCCAATAGGGATATTGTGTTGTGTCGCAGCCTTACGAGCCACATCGAGAGCGAAAGCAGTCTTACCCATAGAAGGTCGGGCTGCGAGAATGATGAGGTCGGACTTTTGGAAACCAGCTAGTTTACTATCGAGATCTTTGAAACCCGTTGGTACACCGCGGAGTTCGCCACTGGTTTTATGGAGTCTATCAAGGCGCTCCCATGCTTCCATGAGGGTGTCTTTGAGCTCGACGAATTTATGAGTTCCAGAGAAGTTCGTCACTTCGAAAATGCGCTTTTCGGCTTGATCGAGCATTTCCTCGAGTTCTCCAGCTTCATTAAAGCCCAATTCTCCGATAAATTCCGAAGCATTGATAAGATCGCGCATTATATGCTTCTTTTGGACGATCTCCGCATAGTATTTGGCATTGCTCGATGAAGGCACGCCGTGAACAAGCTCAGTTAAATAGCTCATGCCGCCCACCTGTTCGAGGGTTTCCATCTCTCGCAATCGTGAAGACAAAGAAAGAAGGTCGATTGGATTGGCCTTTTTGTGAAGGTCCATCATCGTAATCCAGATTACGCGGTGTCGGTCAGCATAGAATGCCTGTTCATTAACAATGTCAGTGATATCGTACATCACTTCAGGGCGCATCATAATAGAACCGAGAAGTGCCTTCTCAGCCTCAAGACTCTGCGGAGGAATTCGTAAGTCTTTAGTTTTAAAATAAGGTGAGGTTGGACTCATGCAAATATTTTAGCATGATAAAGTCCAAATAAAAAACATATCAAATTTGTATGAAATGTTTATAAGCTGTGAACAAGTAATAAAAATTCGGTAAAAACTTTATTTTCTTTTTATTAAGATTTTATTGAGATTTTATAGCTCAGTAAGGTCGAAACCACCTTCAGTATCGGTCACATGGTACCCTCGAGACTCGATTTCTTGGCGAAGCGCATCAGCTTGAAGGAAATCCTTCGCTTCACGAGCAGCCAAACGTGCTTCAGCGAGCGCAGTTATCTCTGGTGGCACATCATTTGTTGTATTGCCGACTCCATTTTCAGCTTTCGAAACGTCAGAAGGAGTGAAAGTAATAGTATCAAGTCGCAAACCAAACACTTTATCAAATTCAAGTGCAAGAAAACGCTTCTGATACGGCTCAAGCTTGGTGTCCTTCACAATTTTCCAGAGAAGAGCTATTGCTTTCGGCATATTAAAGTCATCACTAATAAAACCATCGAAAAGTTCGAGGTATTTTTTTACCTCAGGAGTGAGTTTTTTGGTCGCTACGTTAGGATTCAGCGCTATATAAGCGAGTTCAGCTTCATGCCAAGTGATTAAATGCTTGCAGAGGTTAATAAAAGCCGTCTGCGCAGCCGATACCGCTTCAAGGCTAAAATTAATCTGCGTTCGATAATGTGATGTCAATAAAAGATATCGATATGAAAGTGGAGAAATCTTTGCTTCGATAAGGTCTGCGATTTTAACAAAATTACCTTTCGATTTTGCCATTTTTTCATCGTTCACATTGGTAAATGCTCCATGAATCCAATAATGCACGAAAGTTTCGCCAGTAACTGACTCTGATTGAGCAATCTCATTGGTATGATGAGGGAAAATGAGGTCTGTTCCACCTGTATGAATATCGATAGTCTCTCCAAGAGCATCAATCGACATTGCAGAACATTCTATATGCCAACCCGGCCGTCCACGACCAAAAGGCGCATCCCATATTGCATGAACAGCAGTATCTACAGCTTCATTTTCTTTTGAAGTAAATTTCCAGACAGCGAAATCCCGCGGATTCTTTTTATCATATTCATCATTCGCTATACGCGATTGTGCCAAAGCAGCCTCTTTAAGATCAGAACGCTTAATATGCGCAAGCTCGCCATAATTCTTCACCTTCATCACATTGATATAGACTCCATCTTCGGCGACATACGCTACACCTTTTTTGATAAGCTTTGAGACCATATCAATCATGTGGCTTATATGTCCACGAGCGCTCATGACTTGCTGAGGGCGGAGGATGTTAAGCGATTCCATATCTTTCCAAAATAGCGCCTCATATTTAGTCGTTAACTCTTCAAGCGTAATATGATCCGCCGCACTTCGACGAATAGTCTTATCATCAACATCCGTAATATTCATTGCATGCTTAACACGGTAGCCTTTATATTGAAGGGTTCGGCGAACAGTATCGCTCATAACAAACGTGCGAAAATTACCAATATGCGCAGTGTCATATACGGTTGGCCCGCAACTATACATAGTAACAGTAGGCATTCCACCAACCGTAGTCTTGACGATTCGGGCCTTTTTTGCTGGGTTAAATTTCTCTTTTTTACCGGTAAGTGTATTGTGGAGGAAAAGGGGTGTCATAGTAATTAAGCGCTCTACACCCATCTTTTATACTTGAAATAGAGCATCATTGCAAGGGTTATACCGGCTAATATGCCCATAATGATTAAGAAATCATGCGCATGGCCAACAATAGGCGTATATGCTGTATTCATCGAGAATATTCCCGTTACAAGCTCAAGAGGGAAAATGATAGATGCAATGATTGTAAGTGTCTGCATAATCTCATTCTGTTTGGTCGAAAGGAGGGAGTCATTCGTCTCGCGAAGGTCGGTCAAAAGCTCGCGGTTATTGCCAGTTAGCTCATGGATTTTGGCGTATTGTTTGATGATGTCATCTGCATAGCGGAATTTATAATCTTGACCGAAGAATCCTTGCGCAATAGGGCCAAAGAGTTCAATCGTTTCCTTGTGTATTCGGCTTGATTGCTTAAGATCGATAAGTTCACGCGAAATATTCGAGAGAACCTCAACCATTCTGCGCTCATACCCATCAAAAATACCTGCTTCAGCATTCATAAGCGAATCACGCATTGAATCGAGATCATTCTCCATGTGCGCGTAAATTTTCTTAATAAGATAGTACAAAATGAGCCCCGCATGCTCACCGAGAGGATCTTTGGCAATAATAGAATCAGTTTCGAATACTTTTGCAAAGTTTTCAAGTGGAGGAATGCTCTGCTTATGTGCTGTCACAATAAAATTCCTACCAATGATGAAAACCAACTCTCTGTCTTCAACACTGAAGCGACGATAGTCCCTTGTCGAAATATGTCTTTTGGAATGTGCTACTTTAAAACGAATTGGAATTCGCAAAACCATGTAAATGTAGTCGGGGTAACGCTCAATGCGGGGTCGAGCATAATCTGAGAGAATAGATTCGCCGATAAATGACTGAATAGAAAAATCTTTAATGATAGAAATGACCTCATTCTCGGTAGGAGATTCGAGGTCGATCCACGTAAGATTTTTGTAGGTGAATTTATGGAGCATAATTGAAATATTTCGATATATATTGTAGCACATTTTTTATTTGTACATATTGTGTTTAACTCTCGATTTCTGTATGATAGTGACACTAACAAAATGATATGAGTACCAAAAAAAAGATAGGATTTAGCATTGGGTGTGTTGTTATTATAGTGGTTGTTTTTTGTATTGGACGATATAGTGCATCGTACGGACATTCGGTACCTATCAATGTCACGGTTACAACGGATATGAACGGCAGCCCTGTGACGGCGGCACAGTTTGATTCCTTTTGGAAGGTATGGAACTTGCTTGATCAGAAATACGTCTCAGCAGCCTCAACAACCGTTCAAGACAAGATTTACGGAGCCATACAAGGCCTAGCAGCTTCAGAAGGTGATCCATACACGGTATTCTTTCCACCACAGCAAGCCGCGCTTTTTCAGAGTAATATACAGGGCGATTTTGAAGGTGTTGGAATGGAAATTGATATCAAAAATGGCCATCTCACCGTTATATCTCCACTTAAAGACAGTCCTGCAGCAAAGGCCGGTATACTAACAAACGACATTGTCACTAAAATTGATGGTAAAGATACTGCTAATATGACCGTTGATAAGGCTGTTAGCTATATCCGTGGCCCTAAAGGCACACCCGTCAACCTCACTATTGTAAGAAACGGCAACCCGCAACCTATCATTATTAAAGTAGTAAGAGACGTTATTACCATTCCGACACTCGAGACGAATACGCAGGGTACGGGCGCAAATAGCATATTTACGATTCATCTCTATACATTTACCGCAACATCACCGAATCTATTTAGAAATGCTTTGCGGACATTCATCAATTCGGGTTCTCATAAGCTCATTCTTGACCTACGTGGTAATCCTGGGGGCTATCTCGATGCCGCTTGGGATATGGCTAGTTGGTTTTTGCCAGCCGGAGATGTGGTGGTGACTGAAGATTATGGAGGCAAAGCTCCTAATCAAGTGTATCGAAGCAAAGGTTACAATGTATTTAACAAAAACCTCCAAATGGAGATTCTTGTAGATGGTGGCAGTGCTTCAGCGGCAGAGATCCTCTCAGCCGCACTTAAAGACCACGGTGTTGCAACACTTGTTGGTTCGAAAACATTCGGTAAGGGTTCGGTACAAGAACTCATTCCAATTACTTCAGATACATCACTTAAGGTCACTGTTGCTCGCTGGCTTACACCTAATGGTCACAATCTATCGCATGATGGTATCGACCCTGATTTTGTGGTTACTCCATCCACAACTACCCCAGCAGTTGCTTCGGGAACACCTGCGACAGCTGTAGCAACAGGAACTGATCCAGTAATGCTGAAAGCGGTGTCACTATTGCAAGCACAGCCATAATGTATACAATATAAAACATAACAATAAACACATATGAAAGTAATACTTACAAAAGACATACCAAATGTTGGCAAAAAGCACGAGACGAAAGAAATGGCAGACGGACATGCATTGAATTTCCTTATTCCACGAGGTTTTGCGGTCGCCGCTACTGCAGATGTCATTAAGCGTGTAGAGCTTGAGAAGGCTCGCGAGGAGGGCGAGAGGAAGGTCCATGAAGAGCTTCTATTGAAGAATTTAAAGGGTCTTGAAGGTGCAGTTGTTACCCTTGAAGAGAAGGCTAACAAAAAGGGGAGTCTTTTTGCTGGAGTTCATAAGGCTGAAATCATCCCCGCTGTATTGGCCCAGACTCGTTTACAGATAGGTACTGACTATATTGTCCTTGATAAGCCTATTAAGGAAGTTGGTGAGCACATGATTGAAGTGCGAGTGCTTGATAAGAGCGTAATGTTCAAGCTCGTTATCAACGCAAAGCAATAAAACGCTAGCGTTCTGTACCGATTCTCAAGTTATCTGCTAAGAAAAAACCACCAAACGGTGGTTTTTTCTTCGTTCACTCCAGCTGATAGATAGATTGGCTAGAGGAAATATCAGTGGATTTACGCAGGGATAACGTGAACAATCTTCTTTCGCTCGATAGAGTTATCGAAGCTAATCTTTCGCTTAGTCCCGAACTTAACAACACCGTCCTTAAGAGCGAAAAGGGTATAGTCCTTACCTACACCGACGTTCTTACCAGGAAGTACATCTGTACCTCGCTGTCGTACGATAATACCACCGGTCTTAATCATCTGACCGTCGTTCATCTTCACACCCAAGTATTTTGGTCCTGAGTCTCTGCCGTTTTGTGTTGATCCACCTGATTTTTTGGTTGCCATAGTGGAGACATCATAGCAGATAACAAAAAAAGACGCAAATTATTGATAAAATATCGTAATTCTCACCCCAAAAATGCTCCGAGTTCTCAAAAGCAGGTCTATAATAATGCAAGCATTAAAAAATTAAGACACATTTCTACAGAATTACCTAATTTTCATCTGTTAAAATTATAATAAAAAAGGTCTAAAATAATGATAAATATGGCTTAGTAGAGCTATAATATCGAGACACTAGTACACCATAGTTTTAAGCCTCAATCTATTGACATTACTATTTAAAAATGCTAACATATAGCCACGATAGAAGAGGTAATACATACCTCTTTTTTGTTGGGTAACATACACAAAAACATGAAAGGATTTATCACAGGTGCTGCCCTCACAATTTCTACCATATACGGACCCGCACAAGCTCAAATGAGCATGCAGTCGACTTTACCTGTGGACTCATCCACAGCTATTGTTGCCCCTATGCAGGATGTATCAAGCGCTGCAGTCATAGCGGCTATTTCAAATGCATCTCTTACCGAAAAAACCAAAACCAGTTTCCCAACTAATGCTGGCGTAATGGCTTATGTTAAGCGTAAGTATGCCAATCAGCCTATTCTTATTGCCATCTCTAGCTGTGAATCTGATTTCCGACAGTATGATGATAAAACAGGTGCTATCCTTCATGGAAAGGTAAATGCCGAAGACGTTGGTGTTATGCAGATCAATCAGAAGTATCACCTCGCTAAAGCGGCTTCTATGGGCTACGATCTCAATACCGTCGAAGGTAATGTGGCTTACGCTCAGTACCTCTACGACACACAAGGCTCTACTCCATGGAGCGCTTCTGAACCATGTTGGAACAATATCAATACGGCTCTCGCTTTGGCGGCTAAATAGCCGTTGGTGGTTTTCCTTTGGCAAAAATAACCACAAGCAAGGTCACTATGCCTACCGCCGCTATGACCTCGAAAACCGATATAATGCCTAATCTAAGGAAAAGAGTGACTACAGCCACAACTAGATAGAAGACCGAAAGAAGAACAACTGGGGTACCAGATAGTACACGTTTACTAGAAATCTCAATCCTTCTACGTGATAAACCTGTTATTCCGATAACAAATAAAGCAATTTGTAACATTGTATTTTTATTTAACGATTATATAAGAAGAAACCTATGCCGATAATAGAACCCATCATAATAATTGCGATCAATACTGGAGGTGCCCAATAGGTAATGACTGATACGATACCGCCGGTGTTTGCTGCGCTGGGAGCAACGGCCGCAGTATCGGCATTTTTATTGTAAAAATCGTTTAATTTATTTTTCTTCAAGATAATCGACAGTATGCAAGCTGCAATTAGGCCGAAAGTGAAGCAACAACCAATCGTTACAAGTGGAATATCACTATTAAACGACATAATCATAAGTAATATTAATACGCAAAAGGTAATCCAGAGGGTCGTAGTGCCATTTTTTTGTTTCATTATTTTAGTATTGTTGAAATATAATCGAATAATCGTTTAACTTTCTCAAGTTTGTCTTGTTTACTGCCAAGAAATGCTTCTTTGTCTATGATTCCAATTTCAATATGGGTTTGACCTTGTGGGTTAGTCGAGAAATATAGCGGGTAAAAATACATTGTATGAAGCATGCTATCTGAAGGTAATTTATCTTCAAGTACGAATTCCGATGCATTTGTATTGTCGGTCTGTTTATATATAGAATTAGGAAGGGATGCAATAAGCCTATTTTTAGCGCTTTGTATATCTATATTCTGTACATCAAGCATGACCATGGTCTCAGGCTTGCCATTTTTTAGGGTTTTTGAGACTTTATTCCAACCAGTTTTATTTGCTGATAAGCGAGCTATTCCAATTATTCCAAAAAGTATAATGAAGGTGACTATAGGTGACATAATTTTAATTTTAATACCAAACTCCATTAATTCTTACTACATTCAATACCGATCGTATTATACCACATATTTATATACAGGCATGGAAAGCTATAGTAAAATAAATTATCTATTTAATATACGAAATAATCAATGAAAAAAGGTAATCCAAACATTGTTATAGAAAACCCCAAAGGCAATTACAAATCTTTCGAAATCGACGCTGACCCTGCATGGAAGGACTATCCGCTCGCTGGAGTTACATATCCAGTCGACTATGGGTACATAAAAGGGTACAGGAGTGAGGATGATGAGGATCTCGATGTCTTTGTCGGTAGTGGCGAACTAAATGGCTATATGAAGATTTGGCGCGTCGATGTTCCAATTGAGACCAAATTTATCCTTGGTGTGACCAAAAAAGAGTGGGACGATATCGTAACAGTTTTTAGTCCTGTTATTAAGGATAAGGAATTATTTGCGAATGAAGAACAGTTGGAGAAAACCATCAGTCTGTACAGACGACCAAAACTAATTAAATGATCCGATCATTTGATCCTCGATCAGCATGTCTTCACTGTTTACCGCATCGATAGTAAGGCCTTGTAGGCAAAGGATCTTCTCCCAGCCTTCACCGTAGGGCATCCAAGCGTGGTCCGTAGCCCAGCGCCTATCACTTGGGTATATTGAGCAACCTCTTGAAATATAAATAACATCAGCTACCGGACCGTCTGAGTTCGTATCAAAAAAGGTGGCAATATACGGTTGATTAGTATCGGTATTAGTGGTAACAGTCCAATCAGAAGGATAATTTATTGAAAAGTTATTTTGGGTATTGGTGTATGTTTTCCAAACCGTTGATGCGCTACAGCGAAAATGAAATACAGGCCGTGCGTCATATGGGCAAAGGGAAGTAATAGGGTAAAGCGGTTCAGGAGTATACATAGTTGCTACTCGGTGTAGTAATGCGAGGTAAATTCCTAATGTAACACAGGTAAGTGCGATGACTGCAAAAAGCTTTAGTGCGAGATGTTTTGGTAATTTCATGTATTGGAGTGTAGCATAGGGATGACGAATAATTTTTTCAATTTTGTGGTCACATGACCTCCTTATCGTTTAGTTGTTATATTTCTATTCTTGTTGTATAGTATCATAAATCTATTTAAAGTCCAATTTACGAATTTATGAAACCAATTGCCACATTTTACCAACGAGATGTGTTTCCTTTAATACCTGAAACACTAGGTGTTCAATTTGTGGACCGTCCAACCGGAAAAGCTGTTATCTTTAATAAAAATCAACATGTCGCACTTGTAGGTAATAAGGTCAATTCATTCTATTTGCTTCCCGGCGGAGGTATCGACAAAGATGAAGGTGTTAGAGACGGTATTATAAGAGAATGTCTAGAAGAGACAGGGTGCAGTGTTGAACTCGATAGATTTTTAGGAATCATTGAGGATTATAGAAATAGGGACAAAACTCATTGTATAAGCCATTGCTATACCGCAAATGTTATAAGTAAAAATGAAAAATTAAATCTGACGCCTGACGAGAAAAAAAATGGAATGCACGTTATTTGGGTTACCCTAAACGAGGCTGTTAGAATACTGGACGTGGAGATTGATGATCTAAGAAAGGGAAATGTCCAATTCTATAATACAGGATTCAATATACTTCGAGACAGCATTTTCTTGAATGAAGCGCAGAAGATCATACAATAGCTGATTGGTTAAGGAAAGAGGGGAGTCCTAATTTAGACCTTTCTAGATTGGCAAAACATAGTTTGATCAAAAAATATTTCAAAGTACGGGAGATTAGAAAACTCTGTAATGAACACCTTAGCAAAAATATAGACAATTCCGTGATTCTGTTTTCATTGATTTCTTTGATGATTTGGTATGACGTTTTTATAGGGTACGCTGAAAAATGAATACCGTAACCAAGGCAATGCGACCTATAAGCTAAACTTGCGCGACATCAAACGAACTATATTAATGGGGAATGGCTTACAGAGTAATCAGTTCGGAAACATACAATGTCGCACAATATACCTTTTGCGACGTGGTATATCCTAAAATGGGGCTTTATAGCGTGTATGGCGCTGTTGGCGTAATTGTATGCGCAGTCTACCCTACACATTCATATTTTAATTTTATATTCGATTTAAAATAACTTCAAAATAAAACACCTGCACTATATGTACAGATGTTTTATTATTTATTTTTTCTTTATTACTTTTTTACGATATCTTTATCTTGGTCTGATATTATTATTGTCGGCGTCGAAGATACTGTTATGGCACTAATGGAGCTCCTGGAAACTGATTTGGAAGATTAGTCTCGGCACTAGGTAATCTATTAGCATTGATAGCCTGAAAGTCTGCCAGAGAGGGTTTTAGGAAGTCGTTTATGTATATGTTGTAGGCGTACGTAAGTGGCTGCTCAAGGTAGGTTGCCCATACATAGGTCACGCCACCCCAGACATAGGAGAAATTATCTTGACCGGTAGGAGACTGGACGGTCTTACGAAGGCTGATACCGTAGTAGCTTAGTATAAGAAGCGCTATGACAAGTACTACAACGATAGTTACGATGCCGCGATTCTTTTGGATTTTTTGTGTGTGCATTGAGAACAAATAATTTGCTACTAATATACACAAATTATATTACGATATAAGATTACGCGCAATCGTGAGCCTGTGCAAAGTTTCGTCTTTACCAATTAGGCTTGCAATGATAAATGGGTCTGGAGATTTTTCTTTCCCTGATAGGGAATACCTCATAGGCCAAAGGACATTGCCCTTCCCTACTTTCTCAGCATAAGGCCAGACAGCCGCTTTAATGGTCTCAAGTGTAAATGCACTAGCATCAAGAGCTGTTATAGCATTAATCACGAAGTCTAAATGAGCTTTGGTCGCAGTAATATCCTTCTCTTGTCTCCACATGAGGGCCTCTTTGGCATAGCTCGGTATTGAAGATATCATGAAAGACAATTCCCCTTCAGGTGAAAAAAGTTTTGGAATCTCGCCGAACGCATGGATCCTCTCGCGGATAAGCGGAAGAAGTTTCACGAGCAAGTCGCTTGATATAGCGGAAGTTCCTAGAGAAGCACCAGCTGCCAAAAACGGCTTTGCTTGTGCAAGGAATTCTTCATCAGTAAGCTTTGCCATGTATTGCCGGTTAAACCAAGCGAGCTTTTCTTCATTGAAGATTGCACTACTTTTCTGCACATCCTTAAGGTCAAAGTGTTCGATAAGTTCAGCCATTGTAAAAAACTCTCGATCATTCAGGGCTGGATTCCAACCAATAAGAGCAAGATAGTTGACCATAGCTTCAGGTAAATAGCCTCGATCGCGATACGCAGTGATTGGCAATGCGCCTTTACGCTTCGATAACTTAGTCTTATCAGGTGCTAGAACTGTAGGAAGGTGTGCGTATTCAGGTAATGGCGCACCTAGAGCCTCGTATATGAGGATTTGGCGAGGTGTATTTGATATATGGTCTTCACCACGAACAATATGCGTGACTCCCATATCAATATCATCGACTACGACAACAAGATGGAAAACCGGCTCCTCCATGCTTCGAGCGATAATAAAATCTCCAAGCTCGGTAGTATCGAACTCTATAAAGCCACGAATCATATCGTGAAATTTTACTTTTTTATTAGGGTTCCTAAAACGGATCACCTCTTCCCTGTCGCCGGGTTCTTTCGGAATTTCTTTTGAAATGTATGCATGACCAGAAGCGATCAATTGTTCCAAACGCTTTTTATGAATGTCAATACGGTCTGATTGTCGAGCGAAGCCATCGTGAGGTAACCCAAGCCAAGCGAGACTTTCCATAATATTATCCTCGTACTCTTTTTTTGATCGAGCTTTATCCGTATCTTCAATTCGTAAAAGAAAAGTTCCCTTTACATGTCGTGCAAAAAGGTAAGAGAAAAGTGCAGTGCGATAATTACCTGCATGTAAAAGCCCTGTTGGTGACGGAGCAAATCTCGTGACAATTTTTTGTATTTCTGACATATGTATGACTACTATAACATAAAAACGCCATTTTGTGGCGTTTTTATGATCCATAATAGAGATTGAGATGCAGATTTAAAACTAGCCCTTTGTCTCTGGGATATTTGAGCTAGCGTGGAAGATCTTCATGATAGGTGTGCCTTTTGCATCAACGACTGCCTTATCAGCTGAAGCGCTGTATACTCCCGTGCCTGCTGTATCACTAAAAAGTGCAGCGTAGTAAACACCGCCATCAACCATGCTCTTAGTTAGGTTAATCTGTCCAGGGTTAATTCCCTTAGGGAAAGCCTTTGAACCGATAACTGCACCGGGCTTGCCTGCATTGTTAGCCATGATAACTACAAAACCAGGAGCTGCGAGCTGAACTGAAGAAACGTATACAATGTTACCGGGGAACTGGTCAGCAATAACGATACCGTTATTAGCAGATACCGTAGAAGTCGGAGTAGTCTCAGTTTCAGTTGGAGTAGTTACTGCCTGAGGAGCTGAACTCGATCCACTAAAAAGATAAATACCAAGAACGACAACAAGGATAAGAATAATAACACCAACAACCCACTGCCAAACTTTTACACCATTTGATTCTGAATTCATAAAGCTATTTTTTAATTATGGATAATATTAGACCGACGATCTAGTACCCCTATAGTATAGCATACGGGGGTTTACAATGTAGCGATACCTTGGTGATAACTTACTCGTGTTCGACGCCAATTTCGAGTAAAACCTGAGCAATTTCACGTGCAGCATCCGTACGAGCGAAGCTTTGAGCCCCTTTTTGCATCTTTTCCCTAAGTGCAGGGTTGTTCAAGATTCGATCAATTTCTGACACAAGAATATGAGGTGTCAAGTTTTTTTCCTCCATTACGGTACATGCTCCACTGCGTGCATATGCGAAGGCATTTTCAGTCTGATCGTGACTTACCTGTTCGTTTATTGGGATAATAATTGATGGTTTACCCCAAGCAGCGATCTCAAATACGCTCGATCCTGCTCGAGACACGATAATATCCGCCGCTCCTGCAGCCATTCGGGTACTAATGTCATTTAAATATTCGATCGCTTTATATCGACTCGCATTAGGATTATCTTTCAAAATCGAATTCATAATCGTCGTAATGTCAGCGAAATTTTTCTTGCCGGTTTGGTGAATGATGGCGTATTTTTTGATAAGTTCAGGAACAGCATCGACGAGTACATCGTTAATAGTTTTTGAACCTTGTGAACCACCAATAATCATAATGACAGGCAAATCTGCACCGATATCAGACTCGCTTAATTTAAAGAATTCTTTTGCGCCATTAGAACGAGCAAATAAAATGTCTCTTCGAATCGGGTTGCCGGTATATGCGACGCGCTCTTTCTCGCCATGACGTTTATTAAAATATTGTGCCGCTTCTGGATATGAAATAGCAATCTTTCGAGCGAACTTCCCTGCCCAAGCATTTACTCTCCCCGGGCGACTGTCGGACTCATGGATAACTACTGGAATACGTAACAATCTAGCCGCGAAAAGCGCTGGGAAGCTCGCATAGCCGCCCTTGCCGAAGACTACATCAGGATAAATACTGAATAAAGAAAATGTCGCCGATATGATTCCTGCTGCAGTCTTAAAAATATCAAAAAAATTTAAAATAGAAAAATATCGGCGAATTTTGCCCGCAGAGACTCCGACGAATTCAATTTCGTTATCGAACAAGGCACGAGGGTTATATTTCGACGGAGCCATATAAAAAAGCTCCGGCTGAATAATCTTCCGCTCTTTTGCTACCTCTCGAACTGCTTCTGCTACAGCAATAATTGGATAGAAGTGTCCACCAGAGCCTCCGCCTGTAAAAACGATTTTCATGCGGTGATTATAACATAAAAAAATTAGCTATTACTACTTTTTCTGGAACTTTGAAATATTTGCAATAATACCCACCGCCGCAAGAATAATAATGAGCGCAGTCCCGCCGTGGCTGACAAAAAGTAGTGGTTTACCGGTAAGTGGAATGATACCGAGCATTGCCGAGATATTTACAAATGATTCGACGATGACAAGCATGCTGATTCCAAGCACAGTGAGGCGACCGAAAGTATCCGGTGCGCGAATCGCGATTTTAAATGAACGAAACAAAAAGAGCATAAATAGACAAATGAGAATTACCGAACCTGTAAAGCCGAATTCTTCAGCTTCAACAGCAAAAATAGAGTCTCCAGTTGGTTCAGGCAAATAACCGAATTTTTGAATACTTTGTCCATATCCTCGGCCGAAGCCACCGCCAGAACCGACAGCGATAAGTGATTGTTGGATCTGATAGCCAGCGCCAAGCGGGTCAGCTGCGGGATTTAAATACGTGAGGATTCTTTGTCGCGCATACGGTCGCAGGTATGCGACAGCAGCGATCACCATAATAGCCACGAGACACATGAGACCGATATGTTTCCATTGAGCCCCACTTGCCGCAAGCATACCAAGTCCGGTCACAATAATAACAGCGAGCGTGAATGTGTCAGTCTGTGCGAGAAGCAAGCCACCGAGAATGCCGACGATAACAAGGAAAGGTAAAATACCGTATTTAAATGTTGCAGCGCCTTCCTTAACATGGGCAAGCCAAGCTGCGAAGTATATAATGAAAGCGATTTTTAGAAACTCAGACGGTTGAATAGTTACGAAGCGGAGATTGATCCATCGTCCTGCACCGCCATGATTAAGCGTAAGAAAAGGAATAAAAAGAAGGCAGTTGACAACAATTGCGGCAATGAGAACCAGAAGTGCATGCTTCCTCCAGAATTTATACGGGATTTTCGATACGATATAAAAAGCTGCTAGGCCCATAAGCAGGCTCGCGAATTGCGTCAATGTCACCGATCCGAAAGGGCTATTGCTCGCCGCAAGGAGTCCAAGAGATGCCGACGTAAATATAAAAAACCCTCCAAACGAAAGGATAAGAACTGCAACCAAAAAGATTTTGTCAATTTTGACTTGTTTCACTTGTATTTTCTTCGCCAGCAGCTTTAAATGCGGCTATATGCGCGCGGATATTTTGGAATTCTGGGAGGCTTTCGATATTCGACAGTCCCATATGAGCGAGTAGGCGCATGCTTGGTTTGTAGTGGAATGCTCGGCGATCATTTGGATTCTCTACTTTCTCGATAAGGTCACGAATGAGGAGATTACGAATGATAAATTGAGAATTCACTCCGCGAATATAGTCGATCTCTGCGCGAGATATTGGTCCTTGATAGAGAATTATCGAAATAGTCTCAAGGCCGGCCTTGCCGAGGTCTTTTACAAGGTCTTCTTTCGCAATCTTTTCTATCGTAGCTGAAGCTTCAGGGTGCGTGCCGAGGGTAACGGTACCGTCAAGCTCGATAAGAGTCAGACCACGCGCAGCACCGGTAGTCGTAAGTGTGTTTTTTAATACTGCAATTGTATCGACGATTTCCTGCTCGCTTTTTTCGAGAATTTCCGCGAGTTTTTTGACGGATACTGGTTCCGCTTTCCAAAAAAGTACCGCTTCAATGAGGGCATCAAGTGTCATATAAAAAATTATATCATAGCGTGCCGACTATGCATATCAAACACTACTAAATGTATTTATTTTGTTTACGTATAGCGCGGAACTCCTGTAGTCTGCGTCTCCATATGAATGTCGCTTGCTGGAGTCTCTTGTGTCACGGTGATAATGCCTTGCTTTACGAGCTCGAGCATAGCGAGAAAGCTTACGATAACATTTACCTTGTCTTCTTGGGTCAAAGGCGCTCCTGTCCCTGCCGTGCCTGAGAATTCTTTAAAACTCATACGCAGACTCGTAGTAACGCGCTCAGTTAAGCGCTCAATCATGTCTTCGAGGCTCATTACTTTGGCGACGATGACTTTGGGAAGTTGTTCTTTCTTCGGCAATGCTTTAATGAGGTTCGAAATGGATTCAAAGACATTCGTGACTGTCATCTTCTCGTCAGGAGAGAAAATAACGAGACGAGGTCGTGCTTGCGATGGTTCAAAAATAACATGTGAACCGTAAAGTGCTTGAATACCTACACTTGCATTCTTTATCTCTTGATAAATCTTAAGCCTCGTCTCAAGATCATTAATTCCCTGCTCTTCTTCAAGCGTGAGGTTGAGCTGTGGTAAGAGCGACTTTGACTTGATAAGAAGTAGAGTCGAGGCAATGAGGATAAAGTTCGCCGAGTCTGCCAAAGGAAAATTCTCGAAAGCCTTAATGTGCTCGATAAAGTCATCGGTAACCTTCGCAAGAGCAATATCATTAACAAAAAGCTTTCGCTTCTCAATAAGCGTGAGAAGTAGATCGAGTGGTCCTTCGAAATGTTCTTGTTTGACGATGAAGGGCATAATTATTGCGCTACAGTACTCCGATTACCTTCTTGACCTCAGCGAGCTTCATATCTGCTTGCGCACGAGCCTTAATTGCACCCTCAGCAAGAACTGCATGGACTTTATCAATATCACGTGCGAGTTCCTCGCGACGTTCACGCATGGGCTTGATAAATGCATCGATATCTTCGACGAGTGCATCCTTCAGCGCTTTATATTTACCTTTATTCGCTTCATAGAGAGGCGCGAGTTCTGCTTCACTCTTCAAGAGTCGATGCATAGCGTATACGTTCTTCGGAACGTCACTTCCAGAATCAGTGACAATTCCCATAACAGCCTTAGTAATCTCTTCTCGAGTAGCGAAAAGACCAATGGTATTGCCATAGCTCTTACTCATCTTCTGTCCATCAGTTCCGGGCACAACCGCAACACCTTCTATCGTGAGAACATCAGGAAGCTTAAATGTCTCGGTCTTGAAAATATGATTAAACTTAAGAGCTGTATCACGCGCATACTCAACGTGCTGTTTCTGATCCTGACCTACAGGCACGATGTCAGTGTTGTAAAGGAGAATATCTGCAGCCATGAGCATTGGATAGTCGAAAGCACCGACGCTAATCTCTTTATTCTTAGCCTCGGCATCCTTGAAAGCGTGCGCGCGCATAAGGTACGGCATGGTTGTAATGGTATTAAAAATCCAGCCGAGCTCAGTATGCGCTGAGACATCGCTTTGTTTGAAAATAGTGGACTTCACCGGATCAATACCGATCGCAAGATAGTCGATAGCGAGGTTGAGGGTGTTCTCACGCATGGTTGCTTGATCGTGAATAAAATTGAGTCCATGATAGTCGGCAATCATAATAAAGTTATGATCACCCGAGGCCAATTTGTTCTGCAGATCCACAAACTGCTTCATCGCACCGAAATAGTTGCCGATATGCGGTCGGCCTGTAGGTTTTACTCCTGATAAAATTATTTTAGACATGCGACTATACTATCAAATTCTCACGAAATACGAAAGCGTTTGCAAAAAACTTTTAAGGAAAATTTAAGGTCCTATTGAAATGGAATCAAGTCAGTTGTCGTAGCACTAGCACTTATTTTTTTTGGTTTACCATTGAAGTTTATAGACACATGTTGCTGGTTACTTGGACTATTGAAGCAATCGAGAAAGATTTTTGCGTCTGTTGAACTTCCGCTGGTTTCTAAATATCTAATACTGTAAAGACCAATGACGGGATGGACACTTATAATGGGTACATCAGATTCAACCCTTACGCAAAGTCTGTCAGGAAGGTTTGGGGTTGTTGCAGTAAATATCGGCTCTACAGTTGTTGATGTTGCGGAAAGGACATGAACAACATAACGACTAGTAGTGCTCAGAGCATATTGAGCAGTGTGCGGGTTAATTAATTGATTAACCGTCGCTTTAGCATTTTCACCGACAGCTGTTGCATTGTCATTTCCTTGAACATTTACTGACTGCAGAGTGGTCGTTGCCGGATTCTGATTAGATGACTTTGTAAAAAAATGGTTACTAAAAATTTGAACAACAGAATTACCTGCAATTATTATAGCAAATAAAATTCCAATTATAAAAATAATCGCTAAAATGAAATGGACTATACCTCCAATCTTATCATTAGGCTTTTTGCCAAAAGTCTCAAGGATTGAATTAACTTCTTTTTTAATATATGAAGAACCGAAGTATTGCATAATTTTATAAACCCTCTTTCTTTAGTTCATCAATGAGTCGTTGCGCGTTCTTTGAAAGTTTACGTGGCATATCGATGTGGATGACGATGAGTAAATCTCCGCGCTTTGTCTGAGTGTTCGAAGTGAACACACCTCCACGGGTCTCATGTGGTACACCTTTTCCTCGAACACGTAAAATCTCTCCATGTGAAGTGCCCGCAGGTATTTTGACCTCAATAGTTCCATCAAGTGTATCGATAGTCACTGTGCCGCCAGCTGCAGCAGTGGTGAGCTTCACATCGAGCTCCATGACGAGATTATTAGCTTCTTTACGGAATGTCGCATGCTCCTTCACCCATACACGCACGATAAGATCCCCATGAAGGCTATCCTTCTCTGCTTGACTCATGCCGTCAGTCTCACTTGGACTCCGCTCGCCCTTGCCACTGACGCGCAAGCCCTGACCATTTTCAATACCTGCAGGAATAGTTATAGCGAGCTTAGTACCATTAACAGTGAACTCTCGCTCAACACCGAAAACCGACTCTTTAAAAGAGATCTCCGCATCAACAGTAATATTCGCGCCCTTGCGAGCACGTCGTCCACGTCCACCTCCACCGCCGAAAAATTCACCAAAAATATCTCCGAGGTCGAATTCAAAAGACTGTCCATTGCCGCCAAATCCTCCTTGCTGTCGCGTGAATTGTGAGAAGTCGAAACCACCGAAGCCTTGGCCTTGATTGAAACCGCCAGCATTACTATTGAAGCCAGCACCTCCAGGGCCTGCTGAGCCATACGTATCATACTGTTGTCGCTTCGAGGTATCAGAAAGAATAGAGTAAGCTTCATTCGCTTCTTTGAACTTGGCCTCATTGCCAGTCTTTTTATCAGGATGATATTCATGCGCGAGCTTACGAAACGCCTTTTTGATATCGTCTTGTGAAGCATTTTTCTCTACACCGAGTGTTTTGTAATAATCTTTTGACATAGTTAATTATGCGTGCTATTTTATGCCGAATTTTCTTTCTCGTCAAGAATGTATTATAATTGTGCCGCAATTTATTAATAACAGCAAACAACATGGCAAAAATCAAAGATATCAAAGGACGAGAAATTCTAGACTCACGAGGTAACCCTACCGTAGAGGTAGATGTACTATTAACTGATGGCTCATTCGGACGCGCTGCTGTTCCATCTGGAGCCTCAACTGGTTCACATGAGGCCGTTGAGCTTCGAGATGGCGATAAGGCTCGCTATAACGGTAAAGGGGTGCTCAAGGCTGTAAAAAACGTCAATACGACTCTTCGCAAGGCTCTTATAGGTAAAGCTTGGGACCAGCGAACTATCGATGCGGCTATGATTAAGCTTGACGGCACAGCTAATAAGGGTAAGCTCGGTGCAAACGCCCTTCTCGGTATATCTATGGCTTTCTCTCGCGCCTCTGCAGAGAGTGCTGGTATTCCTCTTTACAAATACTTTGAGAAGATTGCGAAGACTGGTTTTCCAGTTCGCCTACCAACGCCGATGATGAATATTCTAAACGGTGGTAAGCATGCTGAGAATTCTACTGACCTTCAGGAATTCATGATTATGCCAGTTGGTGCCAAGACATGGAATGAAGCGCTTCGTTGGGGTGCTGAGATTTTCCATGCTCTCAAAAAGATTTTACATGATAAAGGTCTTTCTACATCTGTAGGAGATGAAGGCGGTTTTGCTCCTTCTCTTCCTTCTAATGAAGCTGCTATTGAAATCATTCTCGAAGCTATTGCAAAGGCAGGTTATGTTGCTGGAAAAGATATCTTCATCGCTATTGATGCTGCTGCAACTGAGCTCTATAAGGCAGGGGAAAACGGTCAGGCTGGACATTATGTTCTCGCCCGAGAAGGCCGAACACTTACTTCTACTGAAATGGCAGAATTCTATGAGAAATGGTGTGCGAAATACCCTATCGCTTCTATCGAAGACGGCTTCTCTGAAGATGATTGGGCTGGTTACAAGACTCTTACTGATAAAGTCGGCAAGACCGTGCAGATCGTTGGCGATGACCTTTTTGTAACTAATATCGCTCGCCTCGCTGAAGGTATCAAGCTTGGTTCAGCTAATTCTATCCTTATCAAGCTCAATCAAATTGGAACTGTCTCCGAGACTATCGACGCTATTAATATGGCCACAAAAGCTGGTTACACTTCTATCATTTCACATCGATCTGGTGAGACTGAGGATTCAACGATCGCTGACTTCGTTGTTGGAACTGGAACAGGACAGATCAAGACCGGTTCACTTTGCCGAAGTGATCGTGTCGCGAAATACAATCAACTCCTCCGCATCGAAGAAATGCTTGGCAAAAAGGCTGTCTACTCTGGCAAAAAAGCATTTAGCGTAGCGAAGTCAAAGAAATAGCCGAGGGTGCGTAAAGAAATTCGTAATACAGTAAAAAACAAATAAATAAAATAAATATGTCAAAATCATCTCATACCGTCGCACTCATCGTTCTTGATGGCTGGGGCCACCGAGAAGATGCTAAAGACAATGCCGTAGCAGCTGCCAAGAAGCCCTTCTTCGACTCTTTATGGAAGAGCTGTCCACATTCCCTACTTGAGGCTTCAGGCCTCGCTGTGGGCCTACCAGAGGGCCAAATTGGCAATAGCGAAGTGGGTCATACCACTATCGGAGCCGGTGTGGTTCTCGACACCGACCTTGTGCGTATCGACAAAGCCGCTCGGGCAGGTGAATTCTCAAATATCCCTGCTATTGTGTCGATTTTTGATCATGTTCATAAACACGATTCAACCCTGCATGTGATTGGCCTTGTCTCTGATGGTGGAGTGCACAGTCATGAAATGCATTTGCACGCTCTACTCGCAGCCGCGAAAAAGGCTGGTGTGAAGTGCATTGCGATCCACGCTTTGACCGACGGACGAGATACTGGACCTAATACTGGCCTCGGACATATTAAAAAACTCGAAGCCGAAATAGCACGCATTGGTGGAGATACCTTTATCGCTTCGTTGGGAGGCCGCTACTATGCCATGGATCGCGACAATAACTGGGATCGGATAAAACGAGCTGAGGATGCTATGTTTAAAGCTAGTGGACCCTCGACTGAGCTTGGCGCATCTGACTATCTTGCAAAGGTGTACACCGAAGGAGCGAAGGACGAGCTTCTCGAGCCGGTTGTCATTAAGGGAGCTCACGGTCATGGCGCACCGCTTAAGACTAACGACGCTGTATTTATATTTAATTTCCGTAGCGATCGCGTACGCCAACTATCTACTCGAATTAAAAAATGGCTCGAAGAAAATGATGTGAAGAATGTGCATATAGCGGCAATGACTGAGTTCGGCAAGGAGTACGGCTTTCCCATTGCCTTTCCACCGATCACTATTGAGACGACTCTTGCCAAAGAGGTCTCTGAAGCGGGCCACACACAAGCTCACATTGCCGAGACGGAGAAATTCCCCCACGCAACGTATTTCTTAAATGGAGGACGACGCGAGCCACACACTGGAGAGAAGCACATTATGCTTGAGAGTCGAAAGGACGTTAAGACGCACGATGAAGCGCCTGAGATGCGAGCTGAAGCCATTGCTGATAAGACGATTGAAGAGATAAAAGCCGGCACGGAATTCATCTTTGTAAACTTCGCCAATCCTGACATGGTGGGACACACTGCAAATGTTCCTGCAATTATCACTGCGGTCGAGACAGTCGATCGCGAGCTTAAGCGAGTTATCACAGCGCTCGATGCTGCTGGTGGTCAAGCCATCATCATTGCCGATCACGGTAATGCAGAGGTAAATGTAGATCCAGTTACAGGTGACAAACACACTGCACATACGACTAATGTTGTGCCCTGTATTCTGACTGGTGTCACAAAAGATGCTTCAGGTCAGCCGGTTCAGATTAGTTTAAATAATGGTGGACTTTCAGATGTGGCACCGACGATACTCAGTCTTATGGGTATTAAAATTCCAAAGAAAATGACAGGTAAGCCGCTTGTTGTTGCGAAATAATCTAGATAAATTTCGAGCTTTACTCGAGCTTAAGGTAATCATATAGCTAAAACAAAAACAGCCGTTGGGCTGTTTTTGTTTTGTATTACTATATACGAGCTAAGCAATACTATTTCTTCTCCTTAAACTCCGCATCCTTCACATCAGCTTCTGGGCCTTTTGAAGCATCGGCACCTTGCTGTCCTTGTGCGCCTGCACCTTGGCCTGCCTGATCGCCTGTAGGAGCTTGCTGGTTCACATACTGACCGATCTTCTGAATCTCAGTTGAGAGAGCTTCGGTTGCAGACTTGATAGCTGCGAGATCGACTGGAGCAGTTGAACCTTGTTCGCCCTTCGCGGTCTTTAGTGCTGCGACTTTATCCTCAATAGCCTTCTTAAGATCTGCAGGCACTTTATCTCCAGCATCCTTCACTGCCTTTTCGCTGGTGTAGATAAGCTGCTCTGCAAGGTTACGAGCTTCGGCAATCTCTCGCTTTTTGGCATCGTCGGCTTCATTCTTTGCCGCATCGGCTTTCATTTTCTCTACTTCTTCTTTGCTCAAGCCTGAAGAAGCTGTGATCTTAATGCTGTTTGACTTGCCGGTAGCCTTGTCCTTCGCTGAGACATTGAGGATACCATTGGCATCTACATCGAAGGTCACTTCAATCTGTGGAGTTCCTCGCTGTGCTGGAGCAATACCACCGAGATTAAACTGTCCGAGTGACTTATTATCCGCTGCCATAGCACGCTCACCCTGAACGACGTGAATGGTCACATCAGTCTGGTTGTCGGCTGCAGTTGAGAATACCTGTGAACGAGATGTTGGAATGGTGGTATTCTTCTCGATGAGTTTTGTAGCGACGCTACCCATAGTCTCAATACCGAGTGACAAAGGAATAACATCGAGGAGGAGCACGTCATGAACGTCACCACCAAGAATTCCTCCCTGAATTGCCGCGCCTACCGCAACCACTTCGTCAGGATTCACACCCATGTTTGGATCCTTACCGAAGAAATCCTTCACAGCTTTCTGCATTGCTGGCATACGAGTCTGTCCACCAACAAGCAGGACTTCATTGATCTGATCCTTCTTAAATGGAGAAGCGTCCATTGCGCGCTTAGTGATCTCCATTGCGCGTGTAATGAACTCCTGAGTCAATTCCTCAAGCTTCGCTCGAGTCATGGTGATAAGAAGGTGTTGAGGACCTGAAGCACCGCTTGTGATAAACGGAATATTCACTTCTGACTGCACAGCTGTAGAGAGCTCGATCTTCGCCTTCTCAGCAGCTTCATCAAGACGCTGAAGAGCAAGAGCATCGCTTCGTACATCGATACCTGAAGTCTTCTTGAATTCATCCGCAAGCCAGTTAATGATCTTCTGATCAATATCCTTACCTCCGAGATGGGCATCTCCGTCGGTTGACTTCACTTCGATAACGCTATCACCTACTTCGAGAACGGAAATATCAAATGTACCTCCACCGAAGTCGAAGACTACGATCTTTTCATCTTTCTTCTTGTTGAAGCCGTACGCAAGAGCGGCAGCTGTAGGCTCATTAATAATACGCTTCACATCGAGCCCTGCGATCTTACCCGCATCCTTAGTAGCCTGTCGCTGAGAGTCGTTGAAGTATGCAGGAACAGTAATAACTGCTTCAGTTACTTTCTCGCCAAGGCGAGTCTCTGCATCGTTCTTAAGCTTAGTAAGAATCATGGCTGATATCTCCTCTGGTCGATACCATTTGTCTGACATCTTCACTTCAATTCCTCCTGAAGCAGACTTCTGCATCTCGAAAGGCACTGAAGCGCGATCCTTCTGCACTGCTGGATCATCGAAATTATGTCCGATGAAACGCTTGATCTGGTAAATGGTGTTCTTGGGATTGGTCACACCCTGACGCTTCGCGAGAAGGCCAACGAGTCGGTCTCCGGTCTTCGACAGAGCCACTATAGAAGGAGTAGTTCGCGCACCTTCTGCATTCTCAAGAATCTTTGGTTCTCCAGCTTCCATCACTGCCACTGCGGAGTTGGTTGTTCCGAGGTCAATTCCAATTATTTTAGACATAATTTTATTTTAATTTACTACTAATGCTATGTTAACAAACTGCTAATAGAGAAACCTAAAAGAAAAAATCAAATAATAATAAAGTTACAGTATATAGCCTATGGATAGGCTAAAACATTACACGCGAGAAGGCGCACGAGTAGGCTGACTCATGAAGAAGTCGAGCGAATAGTACGGAGACGGTTGTACAACACCAAGAATTGGCGTTACTGAAGCAGCGCTAGTGGCGACGACACAAGGTAGACAAATAATAGCCGGCGAATAATGTGCTTTAGGTTGTGAATATGTAGGTCGATATGTCGATGTAGCAAGCTCTGCATCACCTGCAAGCTCGAGAATAGGAGTAACCGATATAATTTGTCCTCGCATTTCGCCGTTATATTCAGCCACAGAGAAACACACTCGCACCAATTGTCCATTGCGTGCTCGGAGAACTTTCTCGTGTATTCCTTTGTAATTTGAAGCGACGATCATTTTTATATTAAAAATACCGCAGAAATTAGCGTATATACTATATACAATTGCGAGCCTATTATATTACATTTTGGATCTGAAATCAATATTTATTGAGAAATCCTTACCAGAGCTTTTTGCAGGGCATCTTTAACATTATCGATATATTCCTGAGCTCTACTGTCGGTAAAATTATCTCTTTCACTCGCAATAATGTCCTTTTGCAAGTCGAACTCCCCTAATGCCTTAATGCAAGCCGCTAGCTTTACACTTGCTTCATTTATAGAAATCTTTTTATCGGACAGTTCAATATTTAATAGTGAGAGTATTCTTTGAAGCGACGGTTCATAAAAACTTAGAACATCCGTTGGAACATTAAATCCTAGTCCAGAATTGTAACCAACCCATTCATTTGGCCCTTCAGCCATTACGTAAGAATAGCAATCCTGTATAACATGGTATAGCTCATTTAATATCTGCTGTTCCGGATTTGGATTCCTGTAAACATCCATATGGATGGGGACATTCTCTGGAACACCGTTACTATTTGTGAGTATTTTATCTAACATTTTCTCATCATATCAAATTTGTTCACAAAACAACATATCGCAACTTAGCCATATTTACCGTTACGATCAATATGCTATAATTATCCCATGGAAACACTTATACACGCCGACATTTTTTTCTTTATTACAACGATTGCTTTAGTTATTATAGCTCTCGTAATCATCGTTATCCTTGCATACATTGCTGTCATCCTCTCTGATATCAAGGCTATATCAACTCTCGTGCGCGAAGAAAGCGCCGAGATTGCCGGAGACATAAAAGAAATGCGTCATGAGCTCCGCGAAGACTTGAAAAGTAGCGGGGCAACGTTACGATCTATCTTTAATCTCTTTGGTTGGTTTGCTTCAAAGAGAAAAAAATAGAAGCATTTCGCAACGTAATTGCGTGCAGTTTTGTACGGCATATATATCGTACACTATGGCGTTAAATATTTAATAAAAATTAATTAAAAAATTCATGAAAAAAACACAAAAACCAGAAGCATCACACACAACAGCTAAAGTAGTCGGCGGAATTGCAGCACTTGCAGCAGCAGCCGCTGGAGCATATTTCCTCTACGGTTCACCAGAAGCAGCTGTCAATCGTCGCAACCTTAAGAGCTGGGCTCTTCGTTTGAAGGCCGAGATCATGGATGAGATGGAGAATATGAAAGATGTAAGCCAAGAAGCATACGATACTACAATCGACAAAATCTCGACCAAGTACGCCGCTATGAAAAACATCGATCAGAAGGAGCTCGCTGACACAGTTAAGCGACTTAAGTCTCACTGGAAAGACATCAAGAAAGAGCTCGAGAATATGGCGAAATAGTTAACAAAAAATAACTTAAGCCTTCTTAAACTCCCCCACTTTAACTTTCGGAGCCTTTAGAGTCTTAGAATTATACGAATAGCCTTTCGAAATAACTGTAGTAATACAGTTATTTTGCTTTTCATCGGTCACTGACTCGAATTCCACAGCTTCGTCGCGCATAGGGTCAAATGGAAGGCCTACGGGGTTAATCTCAACGACACCATTGTCTTCAAGAACCTTCTTTAATTGATTGGCAATGTATTCCACACCAATACGCCAGTTCTTGTCTACCTTCTCCCAAGCCTCCTTATTACCAAAAGCCATACCAAAGCTATCAAGCACCGGCAAAAGCTCAGTAATGAGTGCTTCATTAGAATAGCGAATGATTTCTTTCTGAGATTCATTATCACGCTTGCGAGCGTTGACGAATTCAGCTTTGTCCTTCTGCCATAGGGTCAAATATTCCTGCTTCTCAGCAATGGCTTTTTTAAGCTCACCACGGAGCTTCTTTACCGTAGCAGCAGTTACTTCCTCAGCCACTACGCTATCGTCGAGGTTGTCAGTATCTGCAGCGCCACGAGATGAAGAATTAACCTCGGCATCCGTAGTGTCGTAGGAAATATCTCCTGAATCAGGCACTTTTTTTGTATCTTTTGCTTCATCATCCATAGTGGATACAGTATACTGTTAAGGGAAGATTTTTGCAAAATTAGAATTAAAACATATTGAAGTCTTTTGTACGATTAATTAAATAAAACCTGTATTTCGTTAATGAGGACATTGCTCGCTCGACGGAGCGAGCACTAGGAATTTTTCACCAGAAAAATATCCGTGTCCGAAGAAACGAAATACAGGTTTCATTTAATAAGACAAACAAAAACACCCTCTCGGGTGCTTTGTCGCGAACATGGAGACTATCGCTTTGACCACTGTGGAGCCTTTCGAGCCTTCTTCAAACCGAACTTTCTTCGTTCCTTCGCTCGTGGATCTCGCTTCAAGAAACCGGCCTTCTTAAGGACACCTCGGAGTTCTACATCGTATTCATTAAGTGCTCGAGAAATACCGTGTCGAACTGCTTCAGCCTGACCGTGTATACCTCCACCCTTTACCACTGCTGTAACCGTGAACTTCGCAGGAACCTTTGACGTAGTGATCGCTTCAGTAGCAATTGACTGCAAATCCTTTGTTGGGAAATACACTTCAAGGGCTTTATCATTAAAAGTGAAGGAGTTCTTCGTAGATGGGCTAATACGAACTCGAGCAGTAGCAGTTTTTCTGCGTCCTACAGTCTCTATGTATCGTTCTGTGTGATTCTGTTCCATATATTACTCGGTTATTGTTAAATTCTTCATCATCTTACTTCGAAGGCTGTTAGATGGGAGCATTCGGTATACTGCTCGTTCGAAAGCTTCACTTGTACCCTTTCGATTGATAAGAGCACCAAGAGTCTCAGTGTTGATACCACCTCGGAAGCCAGTGAACGTGACGTATTTCTTATCATCCTTCTTCTTAGAATCGATAGCAGCCTTTGCAGTGTTAAAAATAGTAACCTTTGCATCAGGAACAGCATTTCGAGCATAGCTTGTGAGATTTTTACCCATGAGGAACTTAGCAGCTTCACTAGCTACTCGGCCGATCTTTTTATTTTGTGCGTCTATTTTGTAGTTCATATGTGTATTATACAAATTCTATTACAGCCATTGGAGCTGCATCTGACAAACGATCCGGAAGCTTAATAATACGTAGATAGCCTCCTGGTCGAGTCTTGTACTTAGGAGCGATAGTCGTAACGAGCATATCTGCCTCTACTTCTCCACCAATCTTAGTGATGATGAGTCGTCGATCTGCAAGTGTACCAGTCTTAGCCTTTGTAACAAGCTTCTCAACGAAAGGTCGGAGCTCTTTAGCCTTCGCTGTAGTCGTAGTAATACGGCTATGGAGAACAAGAGATCGTGCAAGAGAACGCACCAAAGCATCTCTTTGGTTCATCTTTCGGCCGAATTTTCTTTTTTTGCTGTGGTGGTTCATATGAAGTAGTACTATGTATACGTGATTTTAAGCTATTTTGCAACTATTTTAAAGTAATGCTGTAATTTGAAAGGATTTTCTTGATCTCCTGAACACCCTTTGATCCAAGACCGTCGATATCAAGGATGTCCACTTCCTTCTTACGAGCAAGACCGCCAATGGTGCGAATATTCGCAGCCATAAGAGCCTTAGTCGTTCGAGGAGAGAGTCCAATAGCGTCGATTCGTGTCTTCATGAACTCTACATCGAGCTCTTTCTTTGGCTTGCCATCGGCATCCATTTCGTCTTCTGAAGCACCAGATTCATCTGAACCTGTAGCGCTAGCCTCAACAACCTCTTCTTCTTTGAAGCCAACAATAGCCTTAAGCTGATTGATCATAGTAATGATAGAGTTCTCAAGAGCTTCAGTTGGAGTAAGGGTACCATCTGTCTCGATTGAGATGCGCAGACGATTGAAATCTGTTCGATCTCCAACTCGCATATTCTCTACTTCGTAGTTAGAACGTCGGATAGGAGTAAATGTCGCATCGAGGCTGATAGAACCAATGTCAACTCGATCCTTCTGGAGAATTTCCTTTGGAACGTAACCAAGACCCATTTCAACCGTAGCTTCAATCTCAAGATCAGAAGCCTTATCAGTAAGAGAAGCGATGTGTAGATCGCTATTTAACACTTCTACCTGCCCCGGAACTTCGATATCCTTTGCAGTAATATCCATGATTCCCTTACCCTTGATGATGATAGTCTGTGGCTCATCTGTAGTCATCTTCACACGGAGTCGCTTAAGGTTAAGAATGATGTTAATAACATCTTCTTTAACGCCAGACATAGTTGAAAATTCATGCTCAACACCCTTAATCTTCACTCGTGTAACCGCTGCACCTGGGATAGATGAGAGGATGATACGTCGAAGAGAGTTACCGAGCGTGTGTCCGTAACCTGGATAAAGACCGTCAATTTCGTAGACTCCGGTATTTCCTTCTTCCCGGATAACCTTGGGCTTTGATGGAATCAATATTGTATGGTTTGACATATATTTTATAAAATAATAAATAATATTACT
>CAITNV010000013.1 GCA_903893855.1 Candidatus Tayloriibacteriota bacterium | reverse complement strand
CGGCAAGGGCCAATTTATACTAAAATCCCCACCGCAGAGCTCGTGGGCAAAATCCTCGAGACTATTCCCCGCTCTGGTGAAGTCATCACTCTCTCAGACAAGACCGCAATCGCTCTCGGTGGAGGCTCGACCGATGTGACGGACATTACACATCCCGACATTATCGCTCTCCTTGAAAGGCTCGCAGTCATTTTAAAAGATTCTCTCGTCGGAGCAGACTTTATCGTGGCAGATATCACTCGTCCACTCGCCGATCCGGTGAATATCCACTCAGGAATTATTGAGTGCAACAGCCTGCCTTTCATCGATGTGCATCTCTATCCACTCCACGGAAAAGCCCGCAATACCACAGGAGCCTTATGGGACATTGTCATTTCAAGTATTTTCTGATATACTGAGCCACTACAACACTCGTATGGCTACACCGACTAAAAAATCAACCCCTGCAATAAAAAAACCTTCACAGCGACCTCCAGTCGTGGTGGTAATGGGTCATATCGATCACGGTAAATCTACCCTTCTCGACTATATCCGTAAGTCCAACATCGTCGACGGCGAAGCTGGCGGTATTACTCAGCATCTTGGTGCATATGAAGTGAATCATGTCACATCTGCGAGCAAGTCCAACCGCATCACCTTTATCGACACCCCCGGCCATGAAGCATTCTGTACCATTCGCGAACGCGGAGCTAATGTCGCGGACATTGCTATTCTTGTCGTCTCAGCAGAAGACGGAGTAAAGCCTCAAACTATCGAGGCTCTCAAGTGTATTAAAGACGAGAACATTCCTTACATTGTTGCGATTAACAAGATCGACAAACCAGAAGCGAACATCGAGCGCACCAAGCAGAACTTAGCTGAGAACGAAATTTACCTTGAAGGTTATGGTGGGGACATTTCTTACGTTCCAATATCTGCTCGCACCGGCGAAGGTATTCCTGAACTTCTTGATATCATCCTCCTTACTGCAGAAGTATCTGATCTTTCAGCTAGCAACGATAACCCTGGTAAAGGAGTCATCATCGAAGCACGTCTCGATAACAAAAAAGGCATTAGTGCAACTCTCATTATTAAAGACGGTACGGTTGTGACCGGTTCATACATCGTCGCTGAGGATAGCTATTCTCCAGTGCGTTTGCTTGAGGATTTTACTGGCCGACAGATTAGTGGTGCTACATTCTCAAGCCCTATTCGCGTCGTTGGTTGGAATAAGCTTCCTCCAGTTGGTTCGAGCTTTATCGTTGTTGATTCAAAAAAAGAAGCTGACTTCATCGCTTCTTCATGGAAAGGCCTTCCTGAGAATGTGATTGCAAAGAAGGCTCTTGTCGCTGGTTCACCCGACATTATTACCCTTCCTCTTATCATCAAGGCCGATGCAGTGGGCAGCCTCGACGGCGTGAAGCATGAACTTGCAAAGATTAAGAATGATAAAGTCGCTATCAAAATCATCATTGAAGGCATAGGCGTAGTATCAGAGAGCGATGTGAAGGTTGCCCAGAGTAATCCTTCGACTATTATTCTTGCTTTCAATGCAAAACCCGATGCGAAAGCCAAAAGCATTCTCGATCGGCCAACAACCACAGCACAGATAAAGGAATTCTCTGTTATTTATGAGCTTGTTGAATTCGTCAAAGCAAAGGTAGCTGATATGGTGCCAAAGGAGTACATGGAATCATCTATCGGTAAAGCGAAAATCCTCGCAATATTCAGCAAAACCAAAGACAAACAAATTGTCGGAGGTAAAGTACAAGAGGGCGAGATCGCCGTCGGTTCTGATATCAAGATCCTCCGCCGTGATGCAGAGATTGGTCGAGGTAAGATTCGCGAACTCCAGCAACAGAAAGTGAAGGCACCAACTGTGCGCGAAGGTTATGATTTCGGTACACTTATTGAGTCGAAGATCGAGATTGCGGTTGGTGACAAGATTGAAGTATTTAAAGTCGTAGAGAAGCCAGCAGCAGCTTAAAAAAGCTCGTAACTATAACGCATAAAAAATACTATGGCAGATGAAATAAAAGATGGACGATTACGTGACCTTATCCGCGACCTTGCGGGTAAGTTTATTCAGCTTGAGACTAATGGTCTTTCGCTTATTACCATCACGTCTATCGAGCTTGGCGATCGAGGGACACGAGCGACTATTTATTTTACCGTATTACCTCTTGATAAAGAAAAGGCTGCGCTTGATTTCTTAAAGCGCAAGCGTGCAGAATTCCGCACCTATGTGATGAATAAAGCGCGCGCTCGAAGAATTCCCTTCTTCGACTTTGCTATTGATACTGGCGAGAAAAATCGTCAAAGAATAGACGAAATCTCTCAGAACAGCTAGAATAGGAGAGGTTAGATATGTGCATTTGAAAGCTGGAAAAGTCCAGACGAAGGCGTAGTGGCGAAGTTGGTCAACGCGGCAGTCTGCAAAACTGCTATGCGCCGGTTCGATCCCGGCCTACGCCTCATGTTTCATTGAAAAAGTGGTGGTATGTATTTTTATATAAATGCCCGGGTGGCGTAATTGGTAGCCGCAACAGACTTAAAATTTGTCGACCGTAAGGTCATGTGGGTTCGAGTCCCACCCCGGGCACATGAGCGTAGCGAATGGGCACGAGGTGGGACTCGAAAGCCGGACTGAAGTCTCGATGTGAGGAGGCTCTCCAAGAGCCGACGAACCGAGACGAATGAGGCGGGGTCGCGCAAAATCTCTGTAAGAGATTTATGCGTGACCGAGTCCTTATTCTATTTTGCATCCTTGTCGCGCGAAAATGCGAAGACTATACAGGTCCTGTAAGGACCGAGTCCTACCCTAGACTACAAGGTAATAACACTTGAACTACGACTTAACAGAGCCGTATTTCACGATTCTGTCAAAAGTTGACATATAGCACTATAAATGCTATAATATAAACAGTATATTAGGTCATTGAAAATAGTTAAATCTAGCTCCGAAAAGGTAGATATTTGCCTTTTACGAGCTAGATTTAACCCAAAAAAAAATGAATAAAAATCTGAGTCAGACATCTAACGTCGAGAGGATTAATACTCTGTTTGCTGAACTGGATGCACTACGTGCCACCAAGACAAGCAAAACTGCAAAACCAAAGGAAAGGATCGGCGGTTTGGAATACGACCTTGAAAAGAAGATGAAGGAGCTAGAAAAGGAACACGAGAGACAGGTTGCTGCCGTTTGCAAGGAAATCGAATCGAAACTGTACAGACTTCAAAAGAAAGTCCGTCAGGCCGAAACCGATTTCGAAACCCGCTGCGAGCCAATCTCTCGGGAACTTAACTCCTTCAGCAGGAAGTTCAAATTCAGGGAAATCCTGGAAACGATACTTCCCGAAGACATTCGGCCGAAGGTTATCGAGGTCGATGGTCTGGAAAAGGAAAAAATGCTCTTGATTCAGCTCAAGATCGCCCCCAAGGTAGGTGTTCTTGTCTGGGCCAACGATGGCCACTCGACAAAATACAGCCTTAAGGCAGGACGGAGTCCAATCGAGGAGCAACGGCATTTGGTGTGCTTCTGCGGAAGCGGGTGCATGACGAATGAAGCGAGACAGAAACTTCTGGATACTTTATCCAGAGTCTGCCTTGAGAACGGCATCAAGGTCGTCTTCGGACGCAGAATCGTGCACGAGCAATCGGGAGTCCAGTTCCGCGACGGAGGTTATTTCGATAGTGTCGTTATCGAACACTCATCCAAAAAGGCACTCAAGCGTATGAAACACTATCTCGAGGTGTAGACGTCAATGAAGGATGAGCTAACCTTCAATTCAGAAGCTCAATTGTTGTCACCTTTCTAAAAGCGTGAGCATAGTTTGCAGAACTATGGGAACGATGACTTCCCGAGAAAAAATCGTCAAATGGAGTAAGGTTCTATCCCAAGCTCCGCCGCAGGAAACCATTCTGCGGTTTTCTTATACCTAAATCCAAGCCAAAGTATTCAATACCAAAGAGGTTCCAACACTGTCCCAGACGGTGCAAATCATCAATTGATTAGAAAAATAAACGTGTTACCATTTTAAACATGAAGAATATAATTCAATTTCTTATATCAAATAATGACAACACATACACCGCCGAAGGTGTTAATATTCCTATTGTCACCGAAGGAAAAACTTTTGAAGAGTTAAAGACGAATATTCTCGACGCTGTAAAACTATTTTTCAAAGGCGAGGATTCCGCTTCGCTCGATTTTGGTCCGACACCATCGATTCTTACTAGTTTTGAAATTCCCCTTTTATAACAAATAAGTTGTAAGAAAAGAAAAAACCTAACAAGGGCCTGTCCCACAAAGCCCCCAAACTAACATCGAATACAAATAAAGTAGCACCGTCAGTATTAGTATCCCAACCTGCAAAAGTACAATCGGGGCAGTGAGACCTTCTGCATCTTTCAGCTTGCCACCTTTGAGTGCAGACACTATTCCAAAAATATTAAGGACAATAAGAATAAACGTCGGCAATATACTTGGCGGATAATTCCATACAAAACTCCTTAATGGAGAATCTATAAAAAACAGAGTACACGCAGATAACGTAATTATGAAGTAAACAAGCGAGGTCAAAGTATATTCATATTGTTGTATTATTTTCATATTAAAATCATAGCAAATTTAATTTACATAAATAGGAAGCGGGTCGACCAGATGAACTGGCCGACCCGACGGAAAAGACTGTATAATTCAATTTTAGTCAGTGGGGGTGCTGCTATCCCACAATACCTCATAAAGAACTTGACCTAAGGTCAACAGTCTGCTGCTTATCCCCAATGCTGAAGGTGCTATTATAAGCACCACCCTCATGCACGGTTCATCGGTTATTTGACCAACCGAAGCTATCGCTGGCTGACTTCCGCCATACCTAAGAGCTAGGTTAGCATATATATAAATTTGTCAAGCATATTCATTGACAAAACTTATATGCATGTTAATATCTATAAAGTAATTTGAACCTAAAAAAACCATGAGCAAATACCCGATCGGAACCAAAGTTCCCCGCGATGAAAAAACCCCACTCATCATCTTCGCAGCACTCGAGGATGGCACATATGCAGCTCGGACAATGTATCCAGCCATAAAACGCCGGAACATCGTACAGGACGATCCAAAACCTGGAGACAAGGTCACCTTTCGAAACGGAAGAGTTGTAATCTTTCTCAAACACGAGAAGGCCCAAACGTGCTCTTGTGCATACGACGACCGTGTCATACTCACCGAAGCCGAAATCGACACGGCACTTGCCGACCAAAAAGCGGCCGAAGTTTTCCACGAGGTGGCAACGAAGCGTGAACGGGGTGGAAATACGCCTTCAAACCTACTTCGTTTCCTGCCACGCAATGCAAGTGGAACAACTTGACAGCAAGCCGTGTAGCCAACGCACTAGATAATAGTGTGTTTTTTATTTACCGCAACCTACACCCCCACCCCGATAAAACCCGATCGTCTTCTCCAACCCTTCCCGCAACGAATACTTCGGACTCCAACCGAGCATGCTCTTCGCTTTACTAATATCCGCTTCCGAACGAACAATATCTCCTACACGCGCGGACTTATACACAATTTTCGAATGAGACCCCACCAGACTAATAATGAGCTCTGCCAACTCTTTAATCGTAATCGTCTCTCCACTCGCAATATTAAATACTTCAAAGCCCGCAGACTTATAATTCATCGCAGCAATATTCGCCTCCACAATATCCTCAACGAAAACAAAATCCCGCGTCTGCAAACCGTCACCATAAATAACCAAATCATTCCCTTTCAAAGCATTAGTAATGAATGCAGTAATCACCCCAGCATACTGTGGCGATTGTCCAGCTCCATATGCATTAAAGTATCGCAGGGCAATATGTGGCACACTCGACCGACTCAATAATGCTTCTGCATCAACTTTATTTTGACCATATGGCGACTTCGGTGCCAGAGTATATTCTTCATTCACAGGACTATCTGATTCCGCATACACAGCAGCACTACTTGAAAAGACGATTTTTAAACCGTAGTTCTCCGCAGTTTCAATCACATTTTTTGTCCCTTCGACATTTACCGTATGATACATTTCAGGCTTTGCCACACTCTCCGGAACACTGATCTTCGCAGCACAATGAAAAACCCCCACCGCACCCTCAAATGCGCGCGAAAGTCTCCCCACATCGAGAATGTCATCCCCTGCCTGCATATCGAAGCTATGCCCACCCGTCGCAGCGACGATTCTTGATCCAATGAAGCCTTGCCCTCCAGTGATTATATATTTACTCATGCAATAATTATATCTTTTTATATCGTGTAGTTCTGCCCTGCCCGATTCGCTCGACTTTCTTAAGACGAAGAAGAATATCTATAGCCTGAGATACTGTCGCTCGAGCAACACCAGTAGCCTTTGAAATATCCCCCGGTGTCGCCTCCTCCGTACTCGAAAGGAAAGCCCATACAGCCAACTGCTTCGGTGAGAGTAATTTCTCAATATTCTCTTTTGAAATTAAGGTCAATGCTTCTCGTGCTTGTGCAAGTGAAATGTTCAAAAAGAATTCGAGCCACGCAGAAACATCTTCAGTTTCTGTCCTGAAAGTCTTCTGACTATGACGAAGCGCAATATAGTATTCTGCTTTATTATTCTCGATCAGCTTCTCATGAGACACATACGGCACGTACTCATAGCCCATTTGAAGCATAAGTAAATTCGTAAGAATTCGGCTCATTCGGCCATTTCCATCCTGAAACGGGTGAATTTTTAGGAACTCGACAATGAAATTCGCAATAATGACAAGTGGATGCGTCTTCTTTTCTACAAATGCAGCTTGAGTCCACTCAATAAGCTCTTGCATCTCTTTTGACGTTAACCATGCGGGAGTAGTAGCGAAAACTACTGCCACTGATTTACCTGTCTCGTCAATCATCTCAACTTGATTCTCTGTCTTTTTGTAATTGCCGCGATGCAACGCATCTTTTTCAACATATTTTAAGAGTTCTCGATGAAGGTGCTGAATACTACCTTCAGAAAAAGAAATTTTTCGATGCGAACTAAAAATATTCTCAAGTAATTCATAATATCCTTGTACCTCTTGTTTATCTCGATTCTTGAATTTCTGCATAGAAAGACCACGCATAAGCTTGTCAACATCTTCATCAGAAAGCTGCGAACCTTCAATACGAGTCGATGCACCGGTAGACGTAACAAGCACGGATTTTTTCAATCGTGTTAGAATTTGAGGATTGAGCGATGCTCCTCCTACCCAACGCCCTTTAAGCTCATCAATTTGATTGATGATATTCCATAGGTTTTGAGGGATGTTTTGTATTCGTTTGTTTATTTCGCTCATATTGTAAGCCATTTAATCTAATATACTTGATATAGGAGATTATATTAGATTACAAAGAATACTGCAAGTGCATATGGTTAATCAACTACCCTTGCCAAACAACGATAAATTTGTTAGATTTTGTTGGTGTTTATTAACATGTTTTAATATGCGCCTATAGCTCAGCTGGTAGAGCAGATCCCTCTTAAGGATAAGGTCGTAGGTTCGATCCCTACTGGGCGCACAAATTGAAAGTACGAACCACCGAACGCATGTCCGGTGGTTTAACTTTTATCCCTTCTTCCCCACTCCATCATCTTTCAAGACCGAACCGATTGGGTGATCTTTGAACACGTCATGATAAACCTTAGCGTCTAATTCATGTGCGAATTTCATTGCGTGCGGCAAGAGCTTTTCATACTCATCTGTACCTTTCTGCGCCGATTGTTTACTCGCGATTGCAACACCTGAAGCATCACATACATAAATATCAATACGATCAATATCGCCAAACTGCCCTTCATACCCCCAAACGCGCCTCGCTTCATCGTGAACAATCCGTCCATGATCTTCTCGCTCAGTATTAGGTACGATACCCCCATGACGACGATCTGGTGTTTCTATCATGCCATAGACGATAAGCTTCTTCTCTTTAACAAAAATTGATCGTTTATGATCATCATCGAGTGCGGATTTTTCAACGACAGATGCAGCGGGCTTTACACTTTCATGACTCGCAACCTCGCCAGCCTTTGCTTCTGGACCATTGCCAAAAAATCCAGCAGCAATAGCTGCACCGAGTGCCAAAGTAGTCTTAAAATCTCTCGTGGGTTTTTTGGGTATATTACCTTCACGCAGAGGCGTATAATCAATATCCTCGGGCATACCTTCTTTCATAGATTAAGTATAACAAATAGAAAGATGGAGTAAATGTACTATGGCAGTTTTAGTTGAGCTAATCTTGCTGGGCGCATAAAGCTTGATATTGACAGCTTATTATGAGAGAATCATCGAACAGCAATAGTTACGCAATGGCGCGAAATACTATGCCGGGGTGGCGAAATTGGCAGACGCACTTGCCTTAGGAGCAAGCGGAGTAATCCTTGGAGGTTCAAGTCCTCTCCCCGGCACACAGATATAGATTGACGATACTCTGAACATGTAAGTGTTTCTGCATATTAAAATAATAACGAGAGGGCTTGAAAGTCGGAGCACCCGCAGGGGTGCGAGACCGGGTCGGGAGCCGAGCAAGCACGCGAGGACTCCTGACCAAGTCCTCTCCCCGGCACCACAAATTCATATGGGCGATACTCTGAACGTGTAAGTGTTTCTGCATATTAAAATAATAACGAGAGGGCTTTTTATACGGCTTATTCTTGGCTAAAAAGGCTATATTCCGCCATTTTTCCTTATTTTAATCAATCTTGACTTTTTATCTCAAATATGCTATAAATTAAGCTGGCTATAGAGCCTTGAAAATTTAGTAAACCGAAAACCAAAAAAACAAAGAGAAAGCGAAAGAAAATATGCCCCCTCCCAATGTCGGTACAGTGACCCTTGCCAAAGTTGGCAATAGCATCCATGTCAGCTACCCAGTAGCAGCCGGAGCTGTCCAGTACAACATCAAGCACAAGTGGTTTGATATGGCTGGATCTGTCGTCGCTTCTGACAACTTCACGACTGCTGGGCCCACGACCTCGTACACGATCATCGTACCTAACAATGGGAACGAACTCATTGTTAATGTGGTTGCGCTCGACAGCACCGGAACACCTAGTACTTCAACTTCCACAGCAAATTGGAAGAAGAGTATCGGCCTGATTCCCCTTATCTGGGGCGGAGCCAAGCGTGTGTTTCCCTATCTCGCGATTGGTGCGCTTATTCTCGGCATCATCGCGGCCATTCCTTGGATCGTCAATCGCTCCAAGGGTATTGGCGCGAGCGTCACCAACGCTGCAAACGCGGTTCTTGGAGCCGTAACCGGCACTAACAGCAGTACTTCGGCCGCTGCACAACCCGCGGGCGTCAACAGTCCCACCGGACCGAATAAACCAAACACTGCCAATACGGCAGGTACAGTGGCCAATTCGGCACCGGCGAATTACAATACGTATGTCTACGGAGACATAAACGGTAATCCGAACATCAATAACGGAAACCAGAACGCCAACAACACGTCGGCTGGAAATCCCGAGACTGGACCTACCTACGTACCCGCCAAAGCGGATGCGCCTGACTGGACTCGGGAAGTCCCAGCAAAGACAGTCAGCATTCCGCCGGCCAACTGGAATCCGGACTACGACCTCCCAGTTCAATTGGAACCCAACAATCGGGTCCTGTATGTGTTGGATCCTCTCTGGTTCGTGGAGGTGTTTGGTGACGAGGTCAGCAAGATCCCAATGCAGAAAGCTTCCGGTAAATTCCGGTATAACGAGCATACGGGGTATGTGAGTGCGTCGGGTCAAGTGGGACTGAGCCTCGGCACTGATGCTCTCTACCTGCAACCCCGACAACCACACACCACTGTGTACTTACGGTTTCGTACGCCGAACTTTGTACCCACCGACAATCAGGAACCGCCACAGCGTTCTGCGGGTGTTAATCAATAAAGTCCCTGCAAAGGACAAACACGGGCAAGCTCACAAAAGCTTGCCCTTTTACTTTTGTAAAATTGACCTTTCTAATTCTTATATCCCACACACATCACAATATATGGCTCAATATAGCCACTTTAAACAAGGACACTATATTTGACTTTTATCAAGATTTATGCTAAAATTGTAGAGCAAAGATCGTGGAGGATTTACTTCCACTTTGACAATTTAAACAAAAGTAGTAACAAAAAATAGGAGAATTAAATTATGCAACCGAGAGAATTGTTTTCGTGGTTCTGGGCAATACTATCCTTCGGGGCGGTCTTGCTCGGGTTGATCTGGAAAATGCCAGATTATTTACCAATTGACGCGCTACTTGCACTGATAATATTTCGAGTCTTCCTGTGGAGGCACTTTTTCTTCAGAGTAAACCCCTTCGAGGCGGTACTACTGATGAATGGACTTATCCACAGTCGCAACCAAAGTCTTGCGCAGACTATCAATCAAACAGGTGGAATGCGCGGGCTTAGAGTGGCAGGACCCGGCTTCAACAGCAAGAAGCCTTGGGAGAACAAGTACGACATTGTACCTATCAAAAAGTATCTAATTCAGGATGCAGGTGAAACTGCAGGAACTCCGACAGCAAGCGGTGAACAAGTCTTCGTCGACTACGAATGCTTCGTAGGTGTTTACTGGAGATATGCGGATAGGTATTACCTCTACACAAATGGTGGGGGGTCGATGGAAAATATTATTGTATACCTCCGTGACCAAATTGAGGGATTCATCATCAACTGGGTGCAAAGTAAGTCGCTCATTGAATTACGAAGCAATAACGTATCATTTAACATCGCATTTCAGAACTTCATAAAGACTGATCCAAACCTTCGGGGGCTCATGCAACGGTTTGGAGTAGTTATGACGGAGCCTAATATCTCCTCAGTCCAGCTGTCAAAACAGACCAGGGATGCAGGTGCCAAGGTTAAAGAGATGGAACAAGAAACTGCTGCGGTAAAGGTGCTCATAGCTGCAGATCCAACCCTAACCTTCCAACAAGCAATGCGACTCTATCTCGCAACTATCGGCCGCCTCGAGATCAGAGAAGAAAACCTAAATATCACTGGTGCCAACGGAGTACAACACTTCGTATACGGTGCCGGTGGAGGTGGCAAGGGTGGTAAAGGTGGCAAGAAAGGCCAAGGCAACAACCAAAGCGGTAATAGTGGTGGTAAAGGTGGCAACGGGCCCTAGACACTGCAGTAAACCAGAGAAAAAATAAAATATGGCAGCTCCAACTCCGACAAAAACTCCCGTTCCTCCAACGCAAGAGGAACTCGACACAAAGACGTCAAACGGCAACATACTGACTGCAACAATCGTCATATTTGCGATTGTCATCGGTATGTGGTACTGGCCTCGAGTGACGGCCTACCTCGAGCACTCCGCTGCGGTAGCCGCACGGAATCAAGCGGCGGCTGAAGACACGAGTCCTAATCTGTCTTCAAGTCCATACGTGGTCACGGTATACCCGAGGATGGGTAGCGTGATCATCAATGACCAGACGTTTAGTCAGGTCATTGAAGTTACTGCGCGGGAAAGAGTGGTAAAAATTGTCCTTCCCGACGATGCAGTGACCGTTGTGGTCAGCGACCGCATCACCGAATGGGTGGGAGATTCCCACTCGACACGTGACGAACTCTACCAGATCGCACCGGGAATGCACACAGAAATACGCCCCGGCGTAAAACACGAGTTGCGTTTCAAAATACCGAAAGGTATCGGGGTGCAAGTCAGTCGCGCGATGGTAACATTTACCATCGACCAAGTGCCAGCCCAATAAAAGCTAGCAAAACAAAGGGAACCGATCAAAAATCGGTTCCCTCTTTTCTTTATGAATTTCTAACATGTAACCCTGCGACAGACTCGTCGTGGTATCGCTACACCGGAGAAGCCACCCCAATACTATTAGCAATAAGCCGGATAATACCGTATGCGCTTATCATAATAAACATTCCGATAACTCCATAAAGGATATGCCACTCTGCAGTAGTTCGCTTCTCTGCATCGTCTTTATTGAGGATAAGACCTGCTGCACCCCACACGAAGTAGACTACTGCAGCTGCGAAAACTACCGTAACAATCGGTACAACAATTACCGAGATGATTTTCGATAGTGATGTTGCGACAGTATTGTTAAGAGCGGCAGAATTCATAGGTAATGACAATAGTATTACTATTGAATCTGTGGAACAGTACCCGGCTGGATCTGAACATTACCAACATTCTGTCGAGCTGTGTCGTTAGTAACGAATGAATTCTTAAATATAGATACAAGTCCCCAAATAGAGATAATGACGAAAAGTCCAATAACTCCGAAAAGGATTCGCATACCTCCTTCCTTTCGCTTCTCAGAATCTTTACCACCAACAAGGTATCGAACAACGTTAATGATGATCCAAAGAACCGCAACAGCTACGATGATAACCGTCGTAGTATTAAGGATGCTTGTGAACTTAGCGGTAACGTCATTGATGTTATTAATAGCACCGAGCTGCTGAGCTGATGCAATGGCAGGAGCGAAAGCTAGAGCGATTGCGGCAAAAATCTTTTTCATTGAATTTATTATTAAATAATTAATTAAAAACACTGTTAATCATACTACAATAGTACCAAACTCACACCTACCAAGCAATTAACCCTAATGTGGACAAGTTATTACCTTAGAGTCCATCTGCTACGCACGAACCATCACTTGCAGATGATGTACCTGGGGGACAATTATCGGTGGCAGCAGGAGTATCGTTAGGGTTATTACTTGAACCGTTAGATGAACCACCAGATGAGCCATTCAATGAATCATATTGCTTCTCCATAGCCACACAATCAGGATCATTATCTGAAATATCATTCCCATTAGCGTCGGTACAACCAGACTTTACGAGCTGTTGCATCAAGACTGCCGCTTGAAGTGCTGGGGTTGTTCCGTACGGGGTACCATTTTGATCACAGCCAGAACACGTGACTCCTGCTTTCGCAGCCACGCCGTATTGATTGGCTTGAGCCTGCGCGCTTGAATATGCATTAAAGAGACTTTTACATGCATCGGTATTGACGATGCCACCAGTACTTGTATAACAATCATTTGCAACGAGTCCGTTTCTTAGACTATCCGCATTCGCTTGATATGCCTTCTGATACGCTGCTGCATTTGAACCTTGAGCAAGTGAAGCACCGTTTACGCCTCCAGCGCTATTTGCACTTGCGCCGGAGCCTGTACTGAATAAATTCATTCCTGAACTGCCACCAGAATTACCTGCCCCAAAAATACTGCTTCCAGAACTACCTCCTGAATTACCTGCGCCAAAAGTACTACTATTACTGCTCCCCGGATAACCACTTCCTCCACTTGTTAAATAACTTCCTGTAGAACCAGCGTAACTATTAAATGTTGGCTGATAACCTCCACCTGAACCACCCGATATCCCTCCGAGAAGGTTACCAACATTGATATTGCCCGGTGTGGTATTGAGATTAAGCGAATTGCTAACAATATTTACAAGACCCCAGAATGAAAGTATAACGAAGAGACCTATCACACTATACATAACGTATTCCCCTGCTTCCTTTCGATTCTCCGCATCCTTAACGATGAAGTACTGGTACACATTCCAAACGAATGTCAAAATCGCAAGTGAAACAATGAGGAAAATCGCAACGTTAAAAGCAGCGAGAACCTTCCCTACAACATCATTGATGTTACTCGTAGGACGCAGAGCCTGAGCAAATGTAACCGTCGGCATCAAGAAGACCACTACCGCTGCAAAAAATGTTGTTGTGATTTTTTTCATATTTACTTTATTAATACATTAATTACCTCCCAATACTCCCGGTTGCACCACACCTGCACTTGTAAGCGTATTACTAACGATATTCACGATAGCGCTTGCACCGATAAGGATAGCGATACCGATGACGACCGCATAGAAAGACTTACGTGCCTCCTTTAACTCCTCAGGATTACCCTGTGCTTTGATAAATTTAAACCCAACCCAGATAATCGCGAGAACTGCAATAATGACTCCGATATCCGTAGCAATAAACACAACGAGATACAGCAAGTCCCGCACACTACCAACTTTCAAAGGATTACAAAGCGTATTAGGAGAGCACCCTGGGGTACCAGAATCCCCTGTTGTTATGATTCCTGATTGTGAACCAGAAGATATTGTGGCCGAAAATGCTTGCGTATACGTCGGCACTACCGCCGGAAAAAGTACGATAATTGCGATGAAACCTGCTGTTAAAAATGTTGTGATTTTTTTAATCATATAATTTAATTACCTAAAAGGCTTTCAGCTCCGAACGTCGGATCCACGACCCATGATACGAGCGTATGCACAAGCGTATACGCTACGAGCATGAGAATAAAGCCTATAGCCACGTTTTTGAATATTTCTCTTGAAGCCTTCATATTATCATCTTGACCACTCATATACTTGATACCCGCATATGCAAAAAGCGCAACTGCAAGTGGCACTGATATGGCAAACATCCAATTAATAATGCTCGATATGCCACTAATAAGTGTACTAAAATTACACTGCACTTCTTTATTTTTATCGACTAAAACACCCGAACACTTCACCAAGCCTGTATAGGTATCAGGCTTTGAAGCTGCATAGGCTACTGTAAACGGAGCGACTACCATCGTGCCGACGAAGACAAAGAGCGCGAGAGTTTTTTGCAAAGATACTGCTTGTTTATTAAAAAAGTACATCATAAATTTCGTAATGAAAAGCTTAATTGATCATTTGCAGTTTGGAGAGCTGTCGAGGGTGTTGCGGCACCACTTGATATAGATTCTATCATGGTTTTAAAAATCGTCGTAGTGTTCGCAGCATTAGGATCGAGCCAACCTTTAGAAATAAGGGCGCTATTGTCAAAAAGCGTTATATATGGATCAGTCGTACCTTGCGCAATGAGGTCTCGTCGAACTGGAGGCAAATTATTGAGCGTCGCCCATGATGATACAGCATCTGGCGTAAGGAAATTCTGAAGAATTGTATAAGAAGCAGTCGGGTTTGGAGCGTTCTTTACGAGTGAGAAACCATACATTCGTGCGTATGTGGTATTGGTCTTTTGATTGATAGGCTGTGGGAATGGAGCTACATCGAAGTTGAGATTCGGATTCTTCTCTCGAAGGCTCGCAAGTTCGGAAGCGAAACCAAAATACGTCGCGAGATTACCCGACAAAAAGAAAGCTTGAGAATTAGGCAAAGAACGATTCCAAGAATAATTCTGATTACTTGGATTAGCGAAACTACCATAAAAAGTAACTGCATTGGCGACTGAACCAGTACTCTGCCCTTGTCCAGATCCAAGTACCGTAGTAACAGTATCGTTTGAAGCCAGAGCAGTAATAGTGTTCCCCGACTGGAGAAACAAAGCGCTTAATATGTCTCTCGCATGATCAACATTGGCAAACTCTCCAAGAGAAACAAGGCTTTTTTGAATATTTGCATTGACATCCTTCTGAGTAAGCTTCGCATTGAAGCCTGTAAGTTTTGACCAAGTAATTGGTGTGTCCGCGGTACCAACCGAAGCAATTCCTGCATTATTAAATGTATCCCTATTCCAATACATCATGAGTGGGTCAATAGAAAATGGTAATGCGGTTATTCCATCCGAACGGAGGTAGAGACTCGCTTCACTAACATAGGTATCAAGGAAGGTTCGCTGTGGAAGTAATGTGTATGGAATAATGGCAAGCTCGGGTAAATTTGCTAGGAGCATATCTTGCGGAATGAGGATCGCATCTGGACCCTGACCTCGTGCTACAGCCAGTACGAAGTTCTGATTGAAGTCTGCTTCAGGTAATTGTTTATACGTAACCGTAACAGCGGTTTGTAGCCCTGAATTAATCCTTGCTACAAACTGATCGAAACTATCTGATGGTAGAGTTCCCCAAATAGTAATAGTTGTGACTGTAGTTGATGTTGCAGAACTTTTTGATAAAGCGAAAACTGCCGTCGCCGCGACGATGCATATCACGAATATTGCGAGTACGATAAGCTGAAATTTGGACATATTATGGTCGTTTGAAAATTATACCGTAATGATGGTCGCCTGCATCGAAGTTTTTATCTACTACCCAGCCTGCTTTAGTAAAAAGAGCTTCTGCAGCCATAGCTGATACCGTCGTGGGTGGAGAAAGCGGTCCACCAGCTTGCCAGTCAACCACGAGGAGCTTGCCGTTTGGTTTAACAACGCGCTTTATTTCGAGGACGAGATTGTCGCGATCCTTCTGCTCTATCTGGAAAAGAACATTTGAAAGAATAGCACGATCGATCATATTCTCGCGGAGCTTTGTTCCACCGATCTTCTCTGCATTTCCCCAGATAATCTCAATATTATGCACACCAATAAGCGCTGCTGAGCGCTTAAGTTTCTCCAATAGTTCCTGCTGAACATCGATAGCGTATACCATACCGCGAGCACCTACTTTCTTTGCGGCTTCAATTGAATAAAATCCCCCACCCGCGCCAATGTCGGCTACTTTCATTCCATCTTGAACGTCAAGTTCAGCGAGGTTTTGTATTGGATCAGAAAACATAACTATAGTATACCTTGCTCCTGTGCGTGGCGCTAATGGAGTTGTTCACAGATTGTATATACAAAATAAAGTCCCCTGCAGGTGCAGAGGATTTTGTTTTGCCATGTTACTTTATAAGACTTTTATTCGACTACGACTAGAAACCGAATATTTTGCTGAAGAATCGACCTATTGCCCCCATAAAACCTCCGCCATTTGGCCCACCATCATCATTAGCTGACTTTATTGGTTTCATTGTATCGATAATTGATGTGGCAGTTACGGCTGAACCGTTGACAGCACCTTGAACAATTACTGTATCGCCTGGTGATAGTGAACTGACCGCTATCGTGGTATTACCCTTAACAATACGAGCGTTTGTGGCATCCACGGTATAGCTAACATTGCTCTTATTTGTAATGGTGACACTTGAACCGTTAATACTAGAGATGGTTCCTAACATGACGGGTTGACCATTACCGGTAATAGAGGGACCGTTGCCGTTCTGATCTCTATCAGTAGAACTGCCCATATTCCCTCCGCGACCCATTGGAACTACTCCATCACGGATAGATGTTGCGGTGATAGTCTGACCATTTGTAGTACCCATAACCACCACCGTATCGCCCACTGCAATAGCAGAAAGTGAGCTTGTGGCGTTGTTTTTAAAGACTTTAGCGTTGGCACTAAGAACAGTATAGGTAGTCGTCTCTGAGCTGCTACTTAGACCCATATGGGCAAGGACGGTAAGACTTGTTCCACTAATAGCTGTTACCTTGCCGAATGCGGCTGGCCGAATGCCGTTTGCGCCACGCATCATACCTTCGCCTCTATCACCCGAGACATTATTAGCTGCATTGACCCTCATCATACCATTACCATCAGTATCGTTACCTCGAATACCAGCGCCGATGTGAGTATTTGTATTAACATTAACGCCCGCGACATCAACAGGCTGTGCGAAAGCCGGAGTTGCCACAGCAAATAAACCCGCTACCGCAAGTGCGGAAGCTGCAATCGTATATTTTTGTATTTTCATTGTATAAATTTTTAGTTAAACCAAGCAAACTGAATAAACATATCGTGTCTGGATACAATGTTAATACACCTAGAAAGCAGTTTTATTTCACAAAATTAGTACGAAAAACTTTATAAGTAATTTAATCTATTTTAGATATATTTTTATATTATT
>CAITNV010000012.1 GCA_903893855.1 Candidatus Tayloriibacteriota bacterium | reverse complement strand
TACTCCACCAGTTTTTGTCGCCTGACGGCGACTGGTGGTTGGAGGAGGCGACCCTTGAGGAAGCCAATAAAGACGGGACGGAAACGTATTTGTCGTCCACGGAAAGTGCAATGGAAAACGCCGCAGAAGGGGAAATTGTGGCCTTTGCGGACCTTCCGGGGCTTGCTCTTGATCTTGAGGGTTTTCTGAACCTGATCGAAAAGCTCAGCATCGTCGCAACTTCATCATTGTATACATTCACTCGAGACCTTTCAGTAGCAATGATTGGACCTGATGTAAAAGCCCTCCAGAAATTTTTAAATGCCAATGGTTTCATTATTGCAAAGGCAGGTACTGGTTCTTTAGGTCCTGTAACTAGAGACTACATTAACTCTATTAGATAGATCGATATGTGATACTATAGTTGTTATGAATAAAATCACTCAAACATTCTGCGTCAGAAATTAGCCCAATACTATACAGTGCCCAGCAAGCAATTGCAGAAGGCGATTTCGAAAAGGCTTTATCAGAAGTTTTGTCTCTTATATCTTCTGCTGACATTGTCTTAGCTACCGATGCGCATCGTATTGCTGGTTTGGCGTGTTTTCAATTAAAGAAATATGCTGATGCCACACAACATTGGGAAGTCGTGGTACAAACCAAAAGTAATGAGCGCTGGAGTGACTGGTTTAATCTTTGTACTTCGTCAACGATGAACCGTGGTTTTGCGCGAGGTAAGGAAGCTTTTGAAACAATGGTTGAAATATCGAAGAAAGCAGGAAAAGCATCAGATATGTGGCAGACATTCGAGAACCTAATCTATTATTATATGCAAGCCCTTATTGATAATGGTCAATATGATGCTGCTTTGGAGCAATTGGAAAAGCTTGCAGATTTTTATAAAAAAATACCTGTTACCGACAGGACGTATGTCGTCGCTGCTTCTGGATCGTTTCCGCCATCACTTGAAGATATCCTTGAAGCTTCCAAACCGATATTCGAGCATATGGGTAAAGAAAAGAGTGTCGCTTGGCTTAAGGACTTTGCGATTAAGCTTGATGATCAAGGTAAGTCACTCGTAGAAAATACTATTACATCAATATAACATTAGATACATATTTTATCGATGGAAATGGTAGAACCGTTGTAATAATGTGTTCATGTATAAATTATATTTCACCTTTAGTTTTTAGAGTCTATACGGTAAACTATTCAAACCGTAAAAGAATCAATAGCTTCGCATCACTTTGTTAATAATTGCACCGGCGCTCGAAGAGAAATTCCCATGTGCAGCCGTTCGTTGTTGTAATACCCAAGATATTTTCTGATAGCATGATTAAGTGACCACACATTTTTCTTCACCCTGTCGGTACACTCTTCCTGAAGTGTTCGATTGAATCGTTCAATGTGTGCATTGTCATTTGGTTTCCCAATTCTTGTGAAGCGATGATCTTTTTGTACTTGTGTAAGAAACCAGCTTCCGAACTCTGGTCCATGGTCACTCTGCAACATTCGAAATGGAAACGGTGCGTATTTTTGTGCTTCACGGACAAATTTAAGCGATGGATCACCTCCGATTTTCTGATACGCCTTTGCATATACCCACCGTGAGTACACATCGATGAGAACATAAATGTAGATTCTTTTCTTCTTGTCGACCATGATGTGTATGGTATCAATTTCAACCAAATCTCCTGGTTTTAGAGGGTATGGACGGTCTACAGGAGGGTGATACCTTTTGTACGGACTCCGTTTCTTCAGGAGCTCCAAACGCTCGAGTGTGCGCTTCACTGACGAAAGTGATACAACAACCCCTTCGTTCTTAAGTTCTTGGTGTATCACCTCAGCACATCTCTTAGTTTTAATTCTCTGGTGAAATATTTTCCATACGAGCTCGTTACTCAACTCTTTCGAATGATGTTTAGGTTTCGAAGAAAGTGTGGGTATGGGGTGGTACCCATACAGTTTTGATTTTTTAAACCATCTTACAATTGTACTCTGGTTGAAACCAAAATGACGTGCGACCTTTCTTGTTGACCACTTCTTGCGTATGAGGAGCTGTGCCGCCTCTTTCCTGATACTCGGCATGTGTGGATTTGTTGTATATGGCATATCGACCATCCTAAATCATTAGGTGATGCCAAGCTATTGAACCATAACGTCAAACTTGACGATTTAGATAATAAATGTAATTATAAAAAAAGGAATTCTTAGTGCCTAGTTAAACAAGTAGTAATCATAAAGAAAGGATATAGTCATGTACATGTTTTTGCTCGGAGTGGTAACTGTTATACTCGTCTGGTGGTATGCGTACGAACATCAATGCCCAAAATGCCGAAGTGTAAGCATGAAAAAACGCACATCTGCTACCGGTCGCGATAATGGAAACGAGTGGATTTCGGAAGTGAGAAGTTGTTCCGAATGCGGCTTTTCTCAGGAACGAGTTATTTCTTTAAAATCTGATTGTGAGTGGCGCGATGTAGACCCTCGATCGTGAGAGGATCTTGTATTTACTCAGGAACTCGGCTTTTTGGTCGGGTTTTTTTAATTATACTAGCGATTTAAGCTTAGTAGTCTTAAGTAAATATAGTGTATACTTATATACACGTTAATCAATATAAAATATGTCAAAAAATACTAAAATAATAATTGGGGTTGTTGTTGGTGTGCTCGTCGTGATTCTTATCGGTTGGTGGCTTGTCGTAGCATCTACACCGACTGTGGTTGCTCAGCCAATACAACGCGAGACTGTCGCCGCGCCTGCACAGTCATCAAATGAATCTTCAACTTCTTCTACGTCAGCAGTTGTTAACACAAATGATTTTCTTACCTCATCTCCAAGTGATACCTCGAACGCAGCTTTGAACGCCGATATGAAGTCTATCGATGGCCAACAAGGAGCACTTACTAGTGATACGGCTAGTATTAATCAGAACTAATATTAAATATTTGATATATTAAATTTATGAAAACAACTCTACAAACAATTTCAGGTATTTTGGTCGCCGTAATAGCTGTGGTATTCACAATGCATGCGGTTCCAGCGTCTGCAGCAACAAAGATTGCTACATCTACGCACCCAAATCCTTTCATCTCTTCGACAACACGGACGCGGGCCCCTGCGGGAATGCGTGTTAGTTCTACTACAAAACAAGCGGCACTTGTCGATCGACAGACCAATCAAGTGGCTAAAATTGAGGATATGAGTGTAAAAGGAATTAGCAATCGAATTGCAGCCCTCAATGAAGTCGCGAAAGCTGTTGCCGCAATGAAGAATCTTAGCGCTACTCAGAAGGCTTCATTTACAGCCGAGATTACTACTCTCACGAGCGAATTGAATGGTCTACAAGCGAAGATTCAAGCTGATGCAAGCTCTACACCGGTTGGTACTCGAGGCGCGCTTGCTTCAAGCTCAGTATTACGACAGGACTATCAATCAATTACAAAAGATTATCGTATTTACGCTCTCGTTATACCACAAGTAAGAATATTAGCAGCTGCAGATCGGGCAACTACAATCATTTCTTCACTTACTACATTGTCAGCAAAGCTACAGAGTCGGCTTGCAACTGCTTCAGCTGCTGGTAAGAACGTATCTTCACAACAAGCAACACTTGCGGATCTCAATTCAAAAATAGCCGATGCTACTACTCAAGTAGCGGCAGCTATAAATGCGGTCTCAAATCTCGTCCCAGATAATGGCAACACCGCAATTGCTGGAACAAATGAAAAAGCTATAAAGACTGGTCAGGCTGCTATAACAGCAGTAGAGAAGGATATTCAAGGTGCAAATAAAGACGCTCACACAGTCCTCGCTTCGGTGCAGACAATGCCGACAGCACAAGCATCTTCAACGACAGCGCAATAGTAGGCCTGATTATCGTCCTCCAATTGCCGTACGAATATCGTCAAAAGTCCCACCGACTTTCTTCCCAGGGTTAAAAATATTTTTCGGATCAAAAATATTCTTGGTCTCTTGAAATAGTTCAATTATATCCGCGCCATACATCTGTAATAGATATGGTGTGCGTATAATGCCATCATTATGTTCTGCAGTGATAGAACCGTGATATTCGTGTACGAGATCATAGACACGCTTCGAGAGATTGAGGATAACATCTGCAGAGAGTGGGGAATTGAGATCCATAAGTGGAATAATATGGAAATTACCGTTCCCAGGGTGGCCGGCTATGGTGTAGACGAGTTTGTATTCATCGATGAGGGCCTGCACTTTCGGTAGGAATTCTGGGAGATATTCTGGCTTAACAATGATGTCGTCGATAAAAGGCGCAGTTTTCTTGCCTTTAGTATGTTTGCGCAATAGGTTAAAGCTTTCGCGGCGAATTCTCCAGTATTTCTCTGCTTCAGCGCTTGAACGAGCAATATGGATCTTATAGCCAAAATGGCTAATCTTGGCCTTGAGGGCGACGAGACGGTCGTGGATTTCGCTTTCTGATTTACCAGTGAATTCCACCATAAGGATGAGCTTTGGAATTCTTCCAGAGATAAGCACGGTCCAAGCATCAGGGATAAATTGGAAACCGAGCTTTATTGCGCCCCAGAAGCCGAGCTCTTTAAAAAAATCAAAAAAGAATTTAACAGCGAGATTCATGCTTGCATCGTCATACGATTCTTCGCTGTCGGGACCAGAAGGCAGGATCTCATCGACTAGTTCGCTTACATGCTCAAGCGAAGGTAAGAAAACTACAAGCATATTTGAATACGGCTCAACGGGTACGAGAGCGAAGGTTATCTCGGTTACGATACCAAGAGTTCCTTGCGAACCAACGATGAGTTGGCAGAGGTCGAAAACGCCAGTTGATTTATTGTAAACATTCCAGAGATAGTAGCCGGCGGAATTCTTTGACACATCGGGTTTAGCCACTATTATCTTTTCATAATTGTCTTGTATAAGCTTCCAGAGCTTCGCATAAATGCTACCCTCGAAATCGTTCTGGGCAATCTTAGTTTGAATCTCTTGCGCATTGAGTGGCTTAACAATGTATTCATTTCCATCTGCAAAGACGACTTTGAGTTGTTTGATGTGGTCAGCGGTTTTGCCGTATTTGAGGCTTTTCTCTCCTCCACTATTATTGGCAACCATACCACCGACAGCACATATCTCTCGCGACGCAGGGTATGTGGGCATTATTGCTTGGTGCTTGAGCGTCTCTTTTTCAAAATTACGATAGTAACACCCCGGCTGCACTACTCCGTATTCACCGGTCACTTCACCAATTGTATTCATGTATCGTGTGAAGTCGCAAAGAATGGAATTATTAATCGAGCCTCCAGACATATCAGTTCCTGCTGATCGAGGAGTGATGGAGAGGTGAGCCGTCTCGGGAGCATTCTCATTGCGCTTTGCTTGTACCCAAGTTACGAGAGTTTTTACATCTTCAGTATCTTTCGGGAAGACGACTACTTGTGGTCTGACGGTGAAGAGGCTTGCATCGTGTGAATATGTTGTGAGTGTCGCTTCGCTTGCATCGATATCTCCTTTAAAGCTCGGTTTGAGGCTAGTAAAAATATTTTCTGAGCTAGAATTTGGTGTTGAGTTCATAAGATAAGTATATCATAGTCAATATTGAGTCTTGGCGTTGGTTTTGATAGAGTACACCCATTAATAGCCATAATTTACATATTCGGTTTAATATACAAACATGAACTCAGCAACAATATTTCTTATCGGACGAATCGTTTTCGCAATTTACTGGTTAATGGCAGCGTACAGTCACCTTTTCGGCTCAAAGAACCTTATCGGATACGCACAATTTAAGGGCGTAAAGCACGCTAAAGTAGCCGTTATTGGAACTGGAATCCTTCTTCTTATCGGAGGAGTATCAATGCTTACAGGCGATTGGCCAAATATCGGTATTGCAGCACTTGTAGTTTTCCTCGCAGGTACTTCATACAAAATGCATGCATACTGGAAAGAAACTGATCCAACTAAGAAGATGACAGAACGAGTAAGCTTCATGAAGAATGTGGCTCTTGCAGCTGCGCTTGTTATGATGGTCGCTATCGCTACACCTTGGCCATTCCGCCTATAATAGCGCTTAAAATGGCGTCTTTCTTGACAGAATTCATGAAATGATATACCATTAGCGTCTTATGAATCCTACAAGAAACTACAGTTCCCGACCAAATACCTTTCGAAATGGCCCAATTCGACGTGGTAAGCCAATGGCAAATAGAGGCCGAACACAGAACCGAGGCGTACGTGGAGAGAGAATCGACGTATCTCGTTTTATCAACAAATCAGTTATTACTGAAGAAGTTGAACATTTCGTTCCTGAACATAAATTCGCCGATTTTATTATCGACGAACGATTGAAGGCTAATATCCTCCTTAAAGGTTACAAGCTTCCAACTCCAATTCAAGACCGAGCTATCCCTCATGTTCTACGTGGAGAAGACGTTGTTGGTATCGCTAATACCGGTACTGGTAAAACAGCGGCTTTTCTCATTCCTCTTATCAACAAAGTACTCGTAGCGCAGACTCAAGGTCTCGGCTCAAAAGAGAATATTCTTATTATGGTCCCGACTCGCGAACTTGCGATCCAGATCGACGTTGAACTAAAAGGTTTCCTTGGAAGTTCACAGCTCTTCAAGATTTTCTCAGTGGTAACTGTCGGAGGTGCTCCGATCGGCCCACAGATGCGTGATCTTAAGTATCACAATAACTTTGTTATTGGTACACCGGGACGTATTAAGGACCTCGTTGAACGAAAGGCTCTTAATCTCGCTCTATTTAAGACTGTAGTGCTCGATGAAGCAGACCGTATGCTTGATATGGGATTCATTGCGGATATGAAGCTTCTTATGTCTAAGATGCCGCCAATGCCACCTCAAGGACCGCGACATACTCTATTCTTCTCAGCTACACTTTCTACAGAAGTTGAACGACTTATTAAAGACTTCCTCTATAACCCAGTAAGAATATCAGTTAAGACAAGCGATACATCAAAGAATGTCGATCAAGACATCGTGCGTGTTCCTCGTGGAGCATTTAAAGTAGATGTACTTGCAAGTCTCCTTCGCCAACCAGAGTTTGATAAGGTTCTCGTTTTTAGCCGTACTAAGCATGGAGCTGAGAAGCTTGCTAATGTTCTTAATGAGCGTGGTTTCAAGACAGAGTCAATTCATGGAGACAAGGTCCATTCTCGACGTCAGAAGGCTCTCACACTCTTCAAGGATGGTGCAGTACAAGTACTCGTTGCTACTGACGTAGCAGCTCGAGGGCTCGATATTAACGGAGTTAGTCATGTTATTAACTTCGATATCCCTTCTACATATGATGATTATGTTCATCGAATCGGACGAACCGGTCGTGGTGGTAAGAAGGGTAAGGCTCTAACCTTCATAGACTAATAAACACACGCCTAGTGTGTCTGTAAATGAAATATTTCCTCCTTTTCTCTGTACTATAGGTATAGTTGTATAATTAAACAATGGGAGAGATTGAAATTACCGACGAACAGATAGCGTTGCTTGTCCAGAATGGCGACAAGGATAAATTTAGCCTGCTTATGGATCGATATAAGGCTAAGCTTTTTCGATATGGTCGTAAGTTTTTGGCTAATGAAGACAATATCGATGACGTCGTCCAAGAAGTATTTATTAAGGCCTATCAGAATATTCGCAGTTTTGATGTGAATCAGAAGTTCTCGCCGTGGATATATCGTATTGCCCACAATACGTATATCAATTCGATAAAGAAGATTTCTCGTGGACCTATATATACCTTCGATTTTGATACCATTGTTTCGCACCCCGTGTACGAAGATCCATCGATTAAAGAAGCTGAGGAGGTGGAGATAAAAAAGATGGTGGATACCGGCCTTGAGAAATTACGCTCTAACTATCGCGAAATCGTCATCCTTTATTATATTGAAGAGTTAAGTTATAAAGAGATTGCCGACATTTTACATATTCCTATCGGCACCGTAGGTATTCGACTGCGGCGAGCCAAAGAGGCATTAAAGAAAGCATTCGGTGAACATAAAAATAGCGAGCATTTCGCAAAGGTCGTCCAAGAAATAAAAGAATAAACATATGGAACATAACACTACAAAACAAGACAATAATTCAAGTATGAGCGATTTCGAAAAGATCGTTCTTGCGAAGATTAACTCTGGTCAAATTAAAATGAAGCCAAAGTACTACTTTGTCCTCAAGGTGGTGCTGATGTGCATAGTAGCTTTTCTCGTACTCACTACATCGGCGGTTTTGGTTAGCTTTATGTTATTCTCGCTTCGTGTGAGTGGTAGATTGTTCCTTTTGGGCTTCGGAGGGAGGGGGCTTGTAGTGTTCTTCATTACATTTCCTTGGTTTATCCTTTTGGCGGACGTGCTGTTTATCCTTCTATTTGAGCGTCTCGTAAATCATTTTAAATTGGGGTATCGTAGTCCGTTGCTCTATACACTCGGGGCAAGTGCAGTGATCGTAATTGTTGGTGGTTTCGCTCTTGATCATATCTCACTTCATGAGAGGTTATTACACCAAATGCAGAGCCATCGGCTCGGTGCTATTGGTGGGTTTGTGTATACAGGGGTTAAGACTCCACCTCGACAAGACGGCGTGTTCCGTGGCGTTATCGCAACATCGAGTGGTCCAATTACCAATACCTCATTCTATATGACACAAAATGACGTTGTAATGAGTAGCAGCAGTCAAGCGACAGGTACTATGTTTTGGCATGTGACGCTTCCAGCAGGAAGCCTGTTCCTCACAAGGACTATCTTGCCGGGAGATTCTGTTATTGTTGCAGGTGATGCAGGAAGCGGAACAATTGAAGCGTATGGAGTGACAAAAATCGAACCAGGGGAGGATCAATAATGAAATAAAAAAATAAAAAAACTGTATCAAAGACATACTCTTTAATTATTTATTTTTTAAACAATTAAAGAGTATTGGTTGCGGAGTGTGATATGATAATGTTATGAAAACTTTCTTAGTCTGGTTACCATTTGTGGCCATATCGAGTATTTTTTGTGCACTCGTGGTGGTGATGGTACAGCAGGATGTTCGAATTTCAGCAAACTATCCTCAGATTCAAATCGCCGAGGATGTTTCGCTTACAGCGCTTTCTCCTGAAGTTGATATGGGTAAGAGTTTGGCTCCATTCATTACGGTATTTGGAATGGGACGTAATGTAATAGAGTCGACGGCGATTTTGCACGGTTCTGTTCCAGTGCCACCAAAAGGTGTCTTCGATTATGCGCGAGCTCATGGCGAGGATAGATTCACGTGGCAGCCTGAAGCTGGGGTGAGGGTTGCTGCTGTTGTGGTGTATCATCCATTGGGTTATGTGGGGACTACGACACCAGGATTCGTTATGTCAGGACGTTCACTACGAGAAGTTGAAATTCTTGAGAGTAGTTTGGCCGCCTATGCATTTTGGGCTTGGTTGTGTATGCTTATCGTGACATTTGTTCTGTCCCTATTTATTTCAAAGAAATTAATTCCTAAAGTAAAGATTGCTGATGTATCACCACGAGCCGACGATATTTTGAATATTAAAAAAAAGGAGCCAGAGGCTGTTGTGGCACCAGTAATTCCAGCCCCACCGATTGAACCACAAGTTCCAGATTTTAAAACCACTATTTATATCGAAAATGACCGAAAAAATTAAAATTGAAGCACCGAAAGTTTTTGATATTATTAAAAATGCAGAGCGCATTCTTTTGCATTGTCACCCTGGACCCGATCCTGACAGTGTTGGTTCTGCTTTAGCGATGAAGTTCGCTTTGGAAGGTCTCGGCAAAAAAGTCGTACTAATCCGAGGGGATGGACCAATGCCCGAGGGTTTTTCTCATTTTTTGGGTTTTGAGACTATTGTGAACAAGGATCTTTCAGGGATCCTGCAAGATGTGCGTGCTGGAGTGGAAAGTTTTGATTTATTTATTATCCTCGATTCTGCTTCGATGATTCGAATAACGCAGGTTCCTAATGTGACGCTTCCAGCTACAATTAAAACCCTCGTTATTGACCACCATCAGGGGGAGAGTGGTTTTCCTCTGGGTTACAACCTCGTGGATACAAGCTATCCAGCTACAGCGATGTTGCTGTATGATTTATTTACTTTGTGGAACATCACCCTGACTCCTTCAATAGCAGCGAATCTTTTTATTGGAATTTATGCAGATACAGGTGGTTTTCGATATGCGGGAGTCAACAGTGAAGTATTTTCTGCTGCCGCAAAACTAGCTGAGGTGTATCCACAATTCCATGAAATAATTTTTAAGATGGATAATAATAAGACTCCGGCAGAACTTGCTTTCGAAGGACTCGCACTCGATACCATCGAGACATTCAATGATGGACACCTCGCTATCGCAGCGGTGTCTCTTGAAATGTTTTCTAAAGCAAAGATGAATCCAGACGACGCTTCAGCAAGCTATATCGCAACAAAGTTACGTTCTGTTAAAGGGTGGGATGTTGTAGTCTGTTGTGTCGAGACTGAGCTCGGTGTTACAAAGGTTAGTTTTAGAACTCGTGATGCAGATGCGTATGATCTGTCGAAGATTGCTGCAAGCTTAGGCGGAGGAGGGCATCGTGCTGCTGCAGCTGCTATTATTAAAGCTCCTTTCTCTGAAGTGAAGAAGAGAATTGTTGATGCAGTGATGGCATATAAAGCGTAGTTTATTATTTATTTTTAAATTTTTATGTTTGATTCAATCATAAATCTGTATGAAAGTTATCATCCAGTCTTCGTGCATTTTCCAATAGCTTTGCTTTCAATATATGCCATCTTGGAATGCATTCGTTTTAAAAAACTAGTAGCCAAACCTGCCTTCATGACGGTTAAGGCAGTATTTCTTGTGACCGGTTTTATTATAGGTCTCATAGCTGCCGGTGCCGGTCCAGAAGGGGGTTCGGTTCACTCATGGTTAGGGTATTCAACATACGTACAGCCGACGGTGCGTGATATTGTCGAAATACATTCTACATTCGCCGAACTTACTCTTATTGTTTTTGGTATTATAGCTTTCTCATATATCGTGCGATTGTGTAGTTTTGAAAAGGGTGCATTCGCTAAATATTGGAAATACGTTCGCGCTCTCGCAGATTTTATAGCGAAGCCGTGGATTCTCGTTATCTTGGCTCTTGTTGGCCTTGTGCTCATCACGATTACCGGTGGTCTTGGCGGCTCTATTGTATATGGCCCAGATGTAGATCCTGTGGCAAGTTATGTATTTCATTTATTTTTTAGCACGATTGTAGTAAGATAACCCACATGCATCATACAAACGAAAAAGAGAGGATTCTTGAGAAGAAAGCCAATCATTTTATTTGGTTGGTGATAGCGATTTTTATTATTATTTTGGTATTGTTATTCGTATGGACGAGTCAGCCGACGACGACGCCATCAACAATTTCGGTTGTTTCAACAACTTCGACATCTACATTATCAACTAATCAAGATTCAAATAATCAACATATGGTTACTATAACTACAAATAAAGGCACAATCGTATTCGAGACATACGATGCTGATGCGCCAAATACTGTTAAGAATTTCGTAACTCTAGCTAATAAGGGATATTATAATGGTCTTATTTTCCATCGAGTTATTGAAGGATTCATGATTCAGGGTGGAGATCCAACAGGAACTGGTAGAGGAGGACCTGGATATACTTTCGCAGATGAACTCGATCCGACAACTCCTTCATATAAGATGGGATATGTTCCGGGAACTGTTGCAATGGCTAATGCAGGACCGAACACTAACGGCAGTCAGTTTTTTATCATGCAAGGGAACACAACACTTCCACATAACTATACGATATTCGGTCGTGTAGTATCAGGTATGGATATTGTAAATGCTATTGCTACTGTTCCTGTCGATGGAAATGATAAGCCTATCACTCCAGTAGTTATGGAAAAAGTCGTGGTTGCGTCAAGTATTTAATTGTATTATCATTATAAAATATGAAAAATCAAAAGATTATTTGGGGTGTAGTAGCGGTAATTGTTATTATTTTAATAGTTGTTTTTGTTTCTCGAGGTTCAAGTGCTCCTTCAACGACTAATAACCAGACAACTGGTAATTCTGTAACAACGTTGAATGGTAATACGGCACCGACAGCCCCAATCTCTTCAACAGTGATTGAGCAGGTATCTTCTGGTGTTAAAAAGTACCAGAATGATGAGCTTGGCTTCTCAGTAAATTATCCAAGCGCTTGGAAAGTTGAAGATGCTGCAGATGGTCCACTCTTTACAATGCCATTAACAGCTGCATCAACTGCAGCCGCAGGTGGTAAGACAACTCTTCTCACACTTGAATCATCAATTTATTACGTTCCAGGTAACTGTGCTTTCCCAGCAGTTGCAACCTCTTCAATAACTGGACGATCTACAGTTACTGCAGGTAACCTTCAGTTCAAAATGATTAAGGTTGCTACAACTGTTAAGGCATTAAGCTACTACGACGAGATGTACACCCTACAGCAGGGTACAGCTTCAGCTCCTAGCTGTTACGTATTCTCATTTGCTTCTATTGCTGCATCACCTGCAAGCAAGAAGATTGCCGCAGCAGACACAGCCGCTGTTACTGCAAACAATCAGTCACTCATTACGAAAGCATCTGAAGACTTCCTTGCTATGGTTAAAACATTCGCAGTAGTTACTACTGCAGATGGTCAGAGCGAGACAGGTCACGCTTCTGGTAAATAGAGTATCATATAGGGATGAAAATCCTATAAAGATTAGTTAAAATATCTCTAAAGAAAATCGGCGCGAGCCGGTTTTCTTTTGTCTAAAATACTTTATACTTGGTATATGAAATATTGGCTTATAAAATCCGAAGGCTCGTGTTATTCCATAGCGGACCTCCAAAAGGACGGTACTACTGCATGGACTGGCGTGCGCAACTATCAAGCGCGGAACTTTATGCGTGATGAGATGAAGGTGGGCGATTTGGTACTCTTCTATCATTCAAATGGTGATACGGAGGCTCCTGCAGGTATATACGGCATTGCTAAGGTTTCAGGCTTGGCACATGCTGATATGACAGCTTTCGATCCTAAAGACGAGCATTATGATGCCCGCGCAGCGGAACTCAATGTCGATGGTAAAGCTCCAGTGTGGGTATGTGCGGACGTCGCTTTTATGAGAGCATTTGATAAACCAGTCAGCTTGGCCGAGATAAAGCTCGATCCAAAGCTTTCAGGAATGCTCGTTGCCAAGCGTGGACAGAGGCTTTCAGTAATGCCAGTGTCTGAGAAGCATTTCCGGCGTATTAAGGAATTACGGCCATAACGCACATTAATGTTTAGTGTATTGTTGATAGTTAATGTTCGGTGTTATATGATGGTGGAGTATTCTTATTTACTAATTTAAATATATGATTATCACTATTATTATTGTCCTTGTGGTGCTTTTGTTTTTGTCACTTCGTATTGTTAAAGAATACGATCGAGGTGTCGTCTTTTTCCTTGGAAAGTGTACGGGTGTTCGAGGTCCGGGGCTTATTATTCTTCTCCCAATCTTTGAGAAGATGACACAGGTGACGCTACGAACTATTACGATGAATATCCCTGCTCAGAAGATTATTACCAAAGACAATGTATCTATCGAGATCGCGGCTGTAGCGTATTATCATATCGTTGATCCAAAGAAGTCCGTCATATCAGTTGAGCGAGTGTTCGATGCAGTCAATCAAATCAGCCAGACAACGGTGCGTAACGTTGTGGGTCAGTTCCAGCTCGATCAGCTCCTCTCACAGACTCTCGAGATTAATCAGCAGATTAAGACCGTTATCGATGCTCATACTGAACCGTGGGGAGTGGAAGTTACCGCAGTTGAGATCAAAGACATCGTCCTTCCTGACAATATGCAGCGAGCAATGGCGAAGGAAGCAGAAGCAGAACGAGAACGACGAGCGAAGATTGTGGCTGCTCAAGGTGAATTCCAAGCGGCAGTAAAGCTCGGTGAAGCAGCAGACATCATCTCTCAACATCCAGTAGCACTTCAGCTTCGAACGCTTCAGACTATGTCTGAGATCGCTACAGAGAAGAATTCTACGATTATTTTCCCAGCACAGTTTATGACGACGGTACAGGAAGCCATCTCTATGATCCGTCAGGATTCTCGTGGGGATTCACGAACTGATCGCGACGAAACAAAACCATCAAAGCGAGCTTAATTTAGGTTTTTACTATGTCTCGACGTGATTATATTGCACATAAAGAGACAGCTCGAAAGATCGTGCATGAACGTTTGGCGCATTTTGCTCCACGCTATCATGAGCTCGGCCACCCAGAGCCATTACAAAAATTGTCTCGTGTTGGTGGGCGTATAAGTGTGCGTAATCAGCGCTCACGCTGGGGAAGCTGTTCGCGGTCGGGAAATCTCAATTTTAACTATCGTATTGCGAGCTTACGTCCGGAACTTCAGGATTATATCGTCGTACATGAGCTATGCCATCTTAAGGAGTTTAATCATAAAGAGGGCTTCTGGGCTCTTGTGGCGCTTACGGTGCCCGATTGGCAGGCTTTACGAGCTGAATTACGCGCTATTGCCACGCAGTGATATAGCTCATAAAACTAGATAAAACAGCGGTTATGTGGTAATGTATTGTTTCAATGGCTAAGAAATCTACAACAAGCGCTGCAACGAATGCAGCCAACTTTTCTGGTGATACGGTGATTCGTTTCGAAGAGGTATCATTTAAACATGGGGAGAAAAAGCCCATCCTCGATGAGGTGAATTTTACCGTGCGTCGCGGGACCAAGGTGACACTCATGGGACAGAATGGTGCTGGAAAAAGTACAATATTCGGCCTTATACTTCACGCTGCCGGAAAGGGTGCAGGCGATGAAGAGAAGAAAGATCATGCAAAAGACATTCCAGAATCGGGGCATATTTTCCTTCCAAATGGTGTGACCGTTGCTATGGCACGACAGGTCATCGAACGAAAGGACATGGAGCTTACGGTGCGAGAATATTTTAATGCTCGCTTTATGCATGCAGGATTGCCAAAGGTATATGATATCGATCCACGTATCGATGCTGTACTTGAAGCGGTGAACCTTACTAATACTCCGACAACTAAAGACCGTATCATAAAGGAATTTTCTGGCGGACAACAGGCCCGTCTTCTTCTCGCTTCAGCGCTTATTCTCGAACCGGACATCCTTCTTCTTGATGAGCCGACTAACAATCTTGATAAAGCGGGGATCGAGCATCTTACACAATTCCTCATTAATTATAAAAAGACTTGCCTCGTTATTTCTCACGATGCGGACTTTCTAAATGCTTTCACTCATGGAGTGCTTTACCTTGATGTGTATACTCGTAAAGTTGAACAGTATGTCGGTAACTATTTTGACGTGGTAGGACAGATCACCGCGCGTATCGAGAAAGAGAATATGAAGAATGCCCAGCTCGCGAAAGAGATCCAAGAGAATAAAGACAAAGCCAACTTCTTCGCAATGAAAGGAGGTCAAATGCGACTCGTAGCTAAGCGTATGCGCGAGAAAGCAGAAGAGCTCGAAGAGGAGAAGGTGGACGTTCGACGCGAGGATAAGACGATTCGAGATTTTACGATTCCTGTACAACCGGATATATCAAGCTTACCGGGGGAGATCATGCATATATCTGCGTACTCATGTCTATCGCCGAAGACGCACAAGCCTACGATTCACAAGACTGAGATTGGGTTGCGAAAAAATCGCCACCTTCTTCTCGCTGGACCAAATGGTATTGGTAAGTCTACTCTTCTTGAGAAGATTTTTGCTGCAGCAGGCGAGATCGATGCATCGGGTACGGCTAATAATCCTCTCGACATGAAGACTACCGGTGGAATAAGTATTAGTCGCAATATCCGCGTGGGGTATTATCGACAAGATTTTTCGATGATGGACTTTAACGATACAGTGTATCAGTCTCTTGAACGAATTATTCGTGCGACAGAAGGGCGTCTTATTGAGTCTGATCTTCGCGCAGTTGCAGCAAGCTTCCTTATCACTGCGGACTCTATTAATACTCGCATCGGCGATCTCTCGGAGGGACAAAAGGGTCTTGTGGCTTTCGCACGTCTCGTACTCCAGAAGCCCGGACTACTTATAATGGACGAGCCTACTAACCATATTAACTTCCGTCACCTTCCAGTTATTGCAAAGGCTCTTGATGCCTATCAAGGTGCACTTATTCTTGTCTCTCACGTTCCAGAATTCGTTTCGCAAATTCGTATTGATGAGACTCTTGAAATGGGGAAATAATACGCTGTATTGCGTGGCAGTAGTTGCGCGCGATAGATACTTTTTATACAAAATAAAAACCTCCCGTGGGAGGTAGAGAAACTTGGTGAGGCTAGGCCGTTACCAGGATCCGAGCTTTAGGAGGCACTTGGTGGTGGTTGGACTGTTGATTTGCGGAAGCCTTTCCGCCGTGGTGACCCAACACAAACGCAGAGGAAATGCCATCTTTCGGAGGCGTTGCCGACTTCGCCGCTTTATTCGCGGCCCTGCCAGATTTCGGTTGTCCATCGGCGCGCAAAAGCAATACATTGATCTGCTTTTCCGACAAATCGACAGTGTCCAATTTGCCATTTTTGAAGGTCCTTTTGAGCCTCCAATTAAGCCCGGTTAAGTGTCTGATAACTTCGTATCCAATGCCGTTGTTGACAAAGGAAACCTGCTGCCGTACCTTGGGTATGTTCATGAGTATATTTATTTTTTACATAAGAACAGGACTAGCTACTAGTTGGGAACTATAGCACCATAGAATTCTTTGTCAAACAAATGCCGAGCCAATATGTGCATAACTGTTAATAAAAAATCCTCCCAAACGGAGGATGTTTCAAGCGCGATTAGCGCATATCCACAAACTGACGCCTCAATTCGCGAATAGATCTGCGGTCCGCCCTCACCCTTTCTTGCTTGGTCGGCCGATGAGGTTGCATCCCTTTCGCTGCACCATGGCCGGGGATTCCAGGGATCGGGCCAAGTCGCACGGTCGGATTGTCTTTGATCGCAGCTAATATACTTCGTTCAGACATTTTGCCGTGGCGAGGCCTTCTTTTTGGGAAGTTGCGATGTACCCACCAGAGTCTATTGCCGTCTTTGCGATCAACGACAACTTCAATTCCTTTGAATCGGAATGTCAGTCCGGACTTTATATCAGAATTATTTGGAGAGGTCATATATGAAAGTTCAACTACACTGCCGAGCAATATATCACTTTCTAAAATAAGGTCAAATTCGGCCGAGGTCCAGTCTTTAATGCTATACTAACCACATGAAAATACACCCAGAAGTAACCATTGGCCACGTGCACCTCACGGTTGCAGACCTCAATAGAGCGCTCGGTTTCTATCGGGATATTTTGGGTTTTGAAGTGACGGCACTCTATGGTAGCTCGGCGGTATTTCTCTCTGCGGGAGGTTATCATCATCACATAGGCCTCAATACATGGTCTGGCACTAGTGCGACTCCAGCCCCACGAGGACATACAGGAATGTATCATACGGCTATTCTATATCCATCGCGTTTGGAACTTGCGAAGGCATTAAAACGCCTGATTGATGCTAACTATCCCATTACCGGTTCTGCAGATCATGGAGTATCGGAAGCGGTTTATCTAAATGATCCTGATGGTAATGGCATTGAACTATACGCAGATCGACCTCGAAAGCAATGGAAAGTACATAACGACGGACAAGTCGAAATGGTTACAGAAGTTCTCGATATTGAGAACTTACTTGGCGAACTAGAGAATTAAATTAGGATTAGAGACTCGCAAGTACGATAAGCACGACAAGAGGGAATAGAGATGGTAGAAAACCAACAAATATCGCGGTGAGTACAACTGCGCCGACGAGGATTAAACCAAGACCTTGTTTTGCTTGTGCACGAACCTTTGGAATCCAAAGACCGATAGCTCCCAAGAGCTCGGCAATGCCTATCAAATAGACGAACCATAGTGGTAAACCTGCGACGGTGAATCCTGCGACTGCTTCAGGTTGTGCTAATAACTTTGGAATTGCGGCAATAACAAAAAGCAGGCTAATAAGTGATAGCGCTATATAATGAGCGGTCTTGTGTTTTTTATGCATAAATAAAGTATATAAAAAAACTCTTCCTGTGGGAAGAGTCGCTAGTGCGGTTACGTGACGACCAGTTTATTGATTCCGGTGGCGTCACCGATACGGAGCCTCCGATAACTCGGTTTCCGACCGTACATCCTTCTTGTGGTGTCCGCAATACCTCTTCCCCCTGAGATGTCTTCAGCTGGTGTAGTGGCACGTCTCTCAGCTTCGGAGAGACGCATTGCTTCGGCAATTTCCTCCGCGGTCATATGATATTTGTGCATTTCCCCAAGCCTGTATTGCACTACTGTCCACATACCGGTTTTCCTGTTTTTACCCAAGATTTTTGCATCAACTCCATTGTATTTGAAACTGGTATTGCCCGTTATGACGATTTCAGACATAATTTGTAATCGATTTTAAAAAGTTCTACTACATTCGAAAATATACCCTAAATGCTAAAAAAGTCAACCAATTTGATATAAATGATAATAGCGATACAATAGACACATGATTACATCATCACCAAGTTATTTTTTCTTCGGGCTTTTGCTCGCGGTTATGGTTTTGGCAATTTTTATCTTTTTGCCATTTCTGACGCCGCTTGTGCTCGCTATGGCACTTGCGGTCATTTTCGATCCGCTTCATGAATGGATTGTACGGCATATGTTTCATAAGAAAGAGAAGAGCTCGCTCGCGGCTTTTATAAGCATTATTATCATTGCGGTGGTGGTTCTTGTGCCACTGACATTCATGGCATTCTTGGTCTATAACGAAATCAATTCGATTTATTCTTACCTCATTAATGAATCGGGAAGAACGCAGTTTGTAGATACGCTTAATCATGCGGTGGCTGTGGTGCAGAACTATTTCCCGAATATTTATCCAGACTACACTTTTGATTCATTTAATATCGTCACCATCCTTCAGAATGTTATTCACTGGGCTTTCTCGAATATCAATGTGATTTTTGATCAGATAGTTAAAATCTTCCTCGGACTTCTTGTGATGTTCCTCGCTCTCTTTTATTTCCTTCGCGATGGACATGAATTCCGCCGACAGATTATTATGCTTTCGCCACTCGGTGATGTCGATGATGAACATATTCTTGAGAAATTAGAGCAGGCTATTCGTTCGATTTTCGTCGGTTCAATATCGGTGGGAATCGTGCAGGGAATATCGATGGGTTTGGCGTTTACGGTGTTTAATATTCCTAACCCTGCTTTGTGGGGCACTATGACGGTACTTGCAGCGCTTATTCCCGGTATTGGTATATGGCTTGTTCTAGGTCCTGGTATTGCATACTTGGTACTTAATAGCTCAATACCGAGTGCATTCGGACTTTTGGTGTGGGGAATACTCGCAATTATCTTTATCGACAATATGCTCGGACCGTACTTGGTCAATCGTGGTATTAAAATTCACCCTTTCCTTATCTTGCTATCGGTCTTGGGTGGAATTGCTTTCTTTGGTCTTATCGGTTTCGTGCTCGGTCCTTTGGTACTTGCTTTCCTTTTCTCACTCCTTGAGATTTATCGCACAGCAAAAAAGCGCATAGTAGCATAGCTCAAAAACTTAATTTTAGAGTAGTAACTTAATCATTTAAAGGTGTTAATAACTGGTTTTTACTAATTGTACGATGGGAGGTACAATATAAGACATTAATAGAAAAGTTAAAAATTAATTTCATGCCTCCACAAAATGATATCCCTGTGCCACCAAAACCCCCTTATTCTCCATCCTCAGGCACTGGATTCACTGTTGATTCTCTGCAGAAGAATCAAAAGTTTATGGAAACTATAAAGACCTTCGCTATATATGGTTCCATTGTATATGTTATCAATGCAGTGCTCGGTATGATAATTTCTGCGTTTAGCTGGTCACCCTACTATAGTGTGTTTAATTTCGGTGTAATAATCGCAGCTCTTATATTTGGTGCAATAGGCTCTGCTATTGGTGGAGCTATTTTCTTTTTCCTCTATGACCCGATTCACAATTGGGTTAAAGGCAATAGTTTTCTATCACGATATATCCATGACATGTTCACATTATTTTGGAAGCCATTCCTAGTTGTTACTATCATCAGTGCAGCTTTTGGTTTACTAAGTATGTTGGGTCTGGGAGCGGCTATGGTTGCAGCGACTGCCGGATATGGTTCTGCAAGTTTTGGTGGGTTATTTATCGGATGGGTCATCGCTTTCGTAGTACACATCGCAGTTTATTACTGGTACTCAAAGACTGTATCTGCCAAATTAACACCGCTTTATCCTTGGTAACCTAATAATTAATTATCAAAAAAACATGGGATTCCTAAATAATCAAAAGATATCGAACATTCAGTGGATAGGGCAAACACCGGATATTTTAGTTTGGCGCTTTCCAGACGCGGATCAAGTCTTGCAGAATGATTCGACAGTTATCGTCGGTCCAGGGCAGGCTTTTCTTTTTGTTAGCGAAGGCAAGCCACAAGGAGTGATAAATACGCCCGGTTCAGTTGATCTTACAACAGCAAACACGCCATTTATCACCTCGATGCTCTCTATTTTTCGTGGCGGTGATAGCAAGCATAAGGGCAAAGTTTTTTTCTTTAATATAAATCAGATTCCGAATGTAAAGTGGGGTACACCATCACCGGTTAAATATGCCGATCCTGTCTACAAGTTTCCTGTCGGCCTTCGAGCTTTTGGGAATTACACTTTCACTATCACCGATCCAATGAAATTCTTCACTGAGTTTGTGGGTGATAGAGATTCGATGTCCCTTGAAGAATTCAAGCAGGTCATCAACAGTCGTATTATCACTCCTATCACTGACTCACTCGCTTCGGCCAAATTCGGTTTTATTGACATAGACTCAAATCGCGAAGAGTTGTCAAAAGCAATTGGTACAAAGATCGCTAGTGAATTTGCGGCTTTCGGCTTTACCATGGCGGATTTCCGTATTGAAAACACCGACTTTGATGATGCAACTCAGAAGCGAGTAGATTCCATTGCTAATGTTCAGGCTCAAGCTGATGCTATCGATGCACTTGGTAATATCGATCCGACAAAAATGGCCAATTACGCCAAGCTTCAGCAGCTTGAAGCTTTGAAAATGGCTGCCGGAAATCCGGGCAGTATCGCAGGTGCGGGAGTGGGATTAGGTGCGGGTGCAGGCCTTGGTGCGGCTATGGCTCAAGGTATGAATCAAGCGGTTCAGCCACCCTCACAAGCACCGCAACAGCCGTCAGTTACACCCCCACAGACTCCTCCGTCAGCACAACAATAGTTACAAATTGTAAAAAATGAAACGTAATTGTAGATTTTCAATCCAAGTATTAATCACGACGGTCATCGGGTTTTTTGGTTTCGTCGCTACAGCCTTTGCTCGTGTTGGTGGAGGGCAGGATTATGTTGATACGAGCTCAGGGGCTTCTTCTGGCGGAGGTTTTTCTTTTAGTGCCGGAAGTATAGTTCCAGTTGTCATATTTTTGGCTATCGTCTATGGGATTGTGTATGTTTTGAAGAAGAAGGGTGTCAATATAAAAAATCCTATGTCTGGCAACATATCAGGCAATAATCCACTTGGTGGATTCGGAAATATGAATCAGGGGAATATGAACAACAACCCAATACTGAATAATTCTGTACAGCAAGATCTACAGAGAGGCAATGTCGAGGGGGCTCTTTTCGACGCTGCCCTAGGTGCAGCAGCTGGCAGTATTTTTTCTAGTCTAGGTAAACAATTTAGCACTGGTATGTCGGGTGTAGGCGGTGGAGTTGATATTCAAGCTGAATTGACCAAAATAAAGACAGTAGACCCAGGTTTTAATGAAGAGGTATTTAAAGACAAGGCACAGACCGCTTTTTACAAACTTCAAGAGGGGTGGGGAAGGCAGGATCTATCTATTATGCGACCCTTCGTTTCCGATCCTGTACTATCTCGCTTTACCAATCAACTTTCTGATATGAAGTTGCGAAACGAAAAAGATGTTTTGGAAAATATTGTCATAGGTCATATGGATATAACTGATGTAAAAAGTGATGTCAGTTTTAACTATATTACGGTTAAAATCGATGCAAGCGCTGCTGACTATACGCTCAATGGCGAAGGAGCTGTGGTCAAAGGTAGCAAGACACCAAAAGGTTTTACTGAATATTGGACTTTTCTCAGAACAGTCGGAGTTACATCTGACCCGAATAAACAACTCAAAGATAATAAATGTCCGAACTGTGGCGCAGCTTTACAGGTTAATGCAACCGGTAAATGTGAATATTGTAACGCCGTAATTACCAGCGGGCAGTTTGATTGGGTAGTAAGCGAAATCAGACAGGTTTAAGAAATTAATATTAATTATATGATTACACCAGAAATAATTTCATACATACGATCTCAACTCGCTGCAGGAGTATCTCGGGAGGCTTTAACGTCGTCACTCTCAGGACAAGGTTGGATGTTGCAGGATATTCAAGAAGCTTTTAATGCCGTTTCAGCACCCATACAGGCACCAACAGGTTCTGCTTCTCAGCCACCAAATTTGAACCCAGCAAAAAAAGGTTGGACTATTGGCCGTGTAATTTTGTGGTTGGTTCTTATCGGTTTCGTGGGAGCCATTATAGCTTTGGCAAGTTTCGGCTATTACGCCTACTCACGTATTACGAGTATTCCAAGTAAAATATGTTCGAGTTCATCTCCTACAGATCAGGCCAATTGTCAGCAAACTGTCAGAGATTTTTTCGGGTCTTTAATGAAAAACAGAGCACTAGATACAAATAGTAATTCAGACATAAACAATCCAACAAATGATCTCACCTCGAGTCAAACGCAATCTGGATGTGCGGGGTATCAGAATAACAGTGGTGACATGACAGATTTTACAGATTTTGTCGGAGTGAGTGATCCCTTGATTTGTTATTATTCACAAGCGACTGATATATCTAGTTATTCTACGGTGACTCTAAATATCTCTGGTACAAAAAATAGAGGTAGTGCATCAAAAATAGTATCTGATTTTAAAAGTCAAAAAGTCACCATATACAGTAAGGATGGAACTTCTTTTACACTGGAGTCTGCCGCTACATCATCGCTAATATCTTCTCAATTTGCTGGCGGATATATTGATTGGTTTAAGTTTGAAATTCCTTTTTTAAATCTTTGTGCTAAATCTACAGGATGGAACACAATGGGTGACTGGTTCACCTGCGATAAGGTCACTATGGCAGGCGTGACGATTTCAAATAATAATCCCAAGCAGAATAGTGATGTCTCAGAGATAAAAATAAGTGAAATTGATACACCATCTGGAAAAGCTTTGGATCTAGAGACGAGGAGTGTCAAGGATAATCAATTTTCTGCTGCGCGCGTAATCGTTCTACGAGAGGGTAGATTATTACAAAGCTCGAAGTCTGTTGATATATCAAACTACACTGGGACTGATATGATGAACACTTTGTCTGTAGATCAGATTATTGCTCAGTACCCGAATTCTTCATATACGGATAGTGAACTTAGCTATCAAAAATAATTTTACACTAGCTACTAACATAAAATGATACTCTCAAAACAAAAAATATCATATCTCATAGTCACAATCATCTTGTTAACGGGCGTCAGTGTTAATCTACAGGTGGGTTATGTCTATGCTCAAACGAATTTAAAGTTCTCGCCAGAAACAACACCTCATATTTGTGCTACTCAGGCAGATTGTGATGCACTGAATTCAGGTGCTGGTTTGTCAGGTACATTAAATTCACAGAATGCTCCACATGTGTATCCGTCAGGTCAGAGTAATACTCAAAATTCTGCCAAAGGAAATTCTAATAGTGGTTCTCAAAAATGTTACAAGACAGTTGAAGAGTATATAAACGCGACACCAGACATGGGGAATTTCAATGAGCCGCTTTGCTCGGGTGTGGGAGGATATTCGGGTTCGATGAGCACACTTGATACATCAAATCAATCCACTGATAACAAAAATTTAGGAGACGGTTCTGCTCCCAATGGTTTTAGACCACTTGATTCATCGATTCATTTACCTGCTGGGGTAGAAAAATCTACCGAGATGGCAGCACTTAAAGCTAAACTGACTGATACTACGATGCTTTTACGAGTTGAAGATACAGCGTCCGGTCAATCTCAATGGGCTATCGTCCCGAAATCGAGCGTTCAAGGTTTCGAGAACTATTACCGAGAAATAGTTTCTCCCAACATGAATACACTGTCGGACAGTGACTGGATGGTCGCTAAAATTATAGGTTCTGCAATGGCAGACACAGGTCTTACTGGTTTAGTTACTAATATGCGTGTGAATAGTAATTCAGAATTTGTACAAGCAAATGGGTCTAATTATGATACATATAACAGCATCATAAATTATGCAACATCACTGTCAGGACAGTCAGAAGCAAATATTGAGAAAATATTTGACAATGTTCAGCAAACAATAGTTCCCAATAATGCAGCTGATAACTATTCTATGGCACAAGCGCTCGAGTGTGGCATAGGCGTATGCAGACATGAGGCTGCTGTGTTGGCAAACGCACTTGCGACCGATGGATATAATAGTTCTATCGTATTTGATACTGATCATGCATGGGTTAGAGTTGACTATGGCGGACAAACTTTTGACCTCGATCCTACCAATTACAGCTTTGTGAAGCTTCCTCCCAGAAATACTAGTAGTAAGTATCAGGTCATACCGATAACGCCAGTTGTAAGACCTCATGGTTTTCTTTGGCCTATTGTACCAACGGCATATGCAAGTACAGATGTGATTACACCTGAACCAAATACTGCAGCAACATCAACCATTGAAAAAAAGTGTGGAAAAATTGGTGTCTGTGTGAATATTCAGTTACCTGCATATGTTCAGACTAACAGCTCTACAACTTTAGAAGTTTGGCAGGCGATCGGCAGTGATTGGTCCGTAACTACGTTTCTCAAGAACCCCGATATTAAGATGGATTTTAGTAACGTCCAGCCAATTACAATAAATATCTTGGGTCAAAATCGTTTAGCAAAAGAGCATACATTAACATCAAATGGTCATACAATATATGCACTTTATTCAAATTTTACCGGCCCTAACGGCGAGGAAATTATTCTTCAGGTATTATCAAACAAATCTGTAGTCGAAAATCATTCGCTCATGACGATGATTGCGGGTAGTGGTAATGTAGTATTGCAACCAAACCCAGACAATAATCACCCCACGACTACTGTTCCGTGGCCTTTGGTATCGATAGTCGGATTTTCATTATTGGGAGTGATATCTAGCTTGATTATGATTATACGTCGCCATAATAAAAAGTCACAAAAAACTTTTTAAAAACTCTCAGCACTTTTCGTCATGAGGATGTCACTTCCTTGGTGTAGCATATGGCTCGTGTCTAGCTCGTGTTAGAGACCGAGTTCGCGGAGGAAAATTTGCAATTCTTCGTCTTTAATTGGACGGTATTTATTGGCGCCGAGGCTACCAAGAGATACGGTACCGATCTTTGAGCGAACAAGGTCAGTTACTTCAGCGAAGAAAAGTGTACAGATGTGTCGAATGTGGCCACTATTGTCAGTGGTTCGGAGGGTGAAAAGATTTTCTTTAATAATGTTGATGGCGCAATCAACCGTGACTTTATGTTTGCCACCTACGGTGACGCCTTTCTCCATCTTTTCTTTAAAATTTGGCTTTAGGGGGTAGCGTGTGCGGATCAAATATTCTTTAATACGAGCGTTTTCTGCGACATGGCTCCATGTGATGCTTGCTGGGGAAGTATTGTTGAGTCGGTCGATGATACGGCGATCGTTGGTGAGGATTACAAGTCCTTCTGCATCGCGGTCGAGTGGAATAGCTGGAAAAATCTCCTGAAGTGGGAGGCTTCGTGCGGCGGTTTCGAGAAGCATACCCGGTGGTTTATTGTATGCATAGTATTGAAATGTTGTGGAAATGGTGTCGGGAGTAGATGAACTTGAATTGGTTGAATTGGTCGGGCTAGTTGATGGAGTACTTTTGCTGCGATTGTTGCGACGAACTTCGACGACATCGTCTTTGTTAACCTTGTCTCCGAGCACTGCTGGGCGACTGTTGATGGTGACGAATTTTTTAGCTACGAGAACATCGGCTTCGCGACGTGTGGTGTAACCCTTCATTGCAAGATATTTATTAATACGCATTGGAAATGCTTCAGCTGGTTGCTTAGGGATAGGGGATGGGCCGTGACGCTTCACGACCTTCGCTGGCGCTTGAGGACCGCTTTTAGTCATTGGTAGTTGTCGGCCAAAACGAGGCTTTGAGCCACGATTCGGATTGTAGCCCTGTTTTGGAGAGGTTTTTTTCATAATAAAATAATAACATATATATGTAAAAAAAACAATAGGCGTCATTGACTTTCCTTTTTGAATATACTATATTTTTCGCAGCGGAACACATCTTGAGGTGTGTTTCAAAAAAAATGTAGAAAACTTTTTGAACCTTGATTTATATGCATAGTTTAGTTGGCTATCTTTTGTCCTGCCTCGCTGAGTTCGTCCTTGATGTGATTTGTGAGGCTGTGTCATTCGTGCTGTTCGAATGGACTAAGCGTTTCAGTATCGCAAAGGCTATATGGTCCCTTTGTCTCGTTGGAATGGGTGTGTACGTCGGTACCTATGGTATTTCTGAACCAAGCGATCATGTGGTGTTATTTACTGTTTTTGCAATACTTGTTGTGTACGTGTTTTCACGCATTCTATGTCCAAATGTTTGGTTTACAGAGATGCCGGTAGGCTATCCTTTTCTGCTCGGAATCCTCGTCGTCATTGCTGAGAGACATTTCAAGCAGCATCACGGTTGGCTTTGTGTAACCTTGTATGGATTGGCAATTCTAGTATCGGTAGCTGGAATGCTTAGATCATGGAGTCGCAAAGATCCTTCGGTCGGTATCGCATGCAATCCGATTCAATAGGGCGCCATTCGGTCACTTGGATATCCCGTAAATTGCAATAGACGTACCATACGGATACGTCTTTTTTTATTGCTTTAATTGTAATTTGTGGTATATTTTCTCGTAGTAAAAATTCGGTCAGATTTTTAAAAATATGAACTTTATACGCAGTCTGTTTGATCTGTCCTGCATGCTTGTGGCGTACACATGTGTCACCCTGTTCGAGGAGTGGCTTGTCTACGTTCGATTCCGGAGACTTGTGGCATCAGGGTGTTGGATTTTTTTTGGAGTGTTAATCGGCGGTGACATCATTACTCACCTGCGGTCGGTTAATATCGTCGAGTCAGTTGCTGAGAAATTGGTCCTTGCTACGATCTACTCTTCGATTTTTCTCTGTTCTAACGCCGGTGGCAAGTTTAACCTATGCTTGTTCTCATTCCTTTTAGGCTTGAGTGTGGTGTACATGTCGTCTGATGTGTATCATCATAGATGGGTCTTCATGTTACTGGCACCAGTGATCATCAGCTATCTTACCGTCATTGTGTGTAGGTCTTGGTGTGTGCCAGAGGCATCGCCGCTTGAACATCGAATAGGTCACCGCGCGCATACGATACTGATCGACTAGTCCCATTATTTACAAAGACGTATACACGAATACGTCTTTTTTATTTTGTATAGGCTTGATGCGTGACGATATCTGATATACTCATGAGGTGACACAAAAAGAAGCCCTCGACATTTTAAAAACTGGAGCAAATGTTTTCATCACTGGTCCTGCCGGAAGTGGTAAGACGTATGTGGTGAATCAATACATCGATTATTTACGCGAGCATCATGTGCCCGTGGGTATTACTGCTTCCACAGGTATTGCTGCGACGCATATGGGTGGAGTGACGATTCATTCTTGGGCGGGGATTGGTATCGTGGATTCTCTTTCTGAATATGATATCGAAGCGATAGCCGAGAAGGTCCAGCTTCGCCGTCGAATCGAGGAGACCAAAGTGCTCATTATCGATGAAGTGTCGATGTTGCATCATTTTCGCCTTGATATGGTGGATGCAGTACTTCGGTATATTTTAAATAAATCAAAACCGGGGATGTCGCTCGATGAGCTGCCATTCGGTGGCATGCAAGTCGTACTCTGCGGGGACTTTTTCCAGCTTCCTCCTGTGTCGCGAATGGGCGAGCCTATGCCACGCTTTATGTATCACTCGGACGCTTGGGAAAATGCCAATTTTAATGTCTGTTATCTCTCGGAGAATTATCGTCAGACTGATGATGTGTCGCTCTCTATTTTAAATGAGATTCGCAGCGGTGAAGTCTCAGATGAAGCGCGCGAGCATCTTCGTGGAAGACATAAGGCTGTGTTGACCAATGGTTTCGAACCGACGAGATTATTTACCCACAATATTAATGTCGATACGGTTAATGATAATGAACTCGCGAAGATTGAGGCGCCTGAATTTCGATATGAAATGTCGTCTCGTGGCAAGAAGCATTTGGTTGAAGCACTCAAGCGTTCATGCCTTGCTCCAGAAATACTTCGCCTTCGCAAAGGTGCACGAGTAATGTGTGTTAAGAATAATTTCGAAAAAGACTATGTAAATGGCACGCTGGGCGTGGTAGTCTCTTGTGGTCCCGGAGTCGATCCAGTTATTCGCACGGTGCCCAATCGTGACTATCCAAATGGACGCACTATTACTATTGAGCAAGCGAGTTGGAAGATCGAAGATGAAGGGAAAGTGCTCGCAGAGATTGATCAATATCCGCTTCGCCTCGCTTGGGCCATTACGGTTCATAAGAGTCAGGGGATGAGTCTCGATGCTATTGAGGTGGATTTGTCACGGTCTTTTGAACCGGGGATGGGGTATGTGGCGCTTTCTCGTGTGCGAACGCTTGCAGGACTTACCATTCTCGGTATGAATGAAATGGCGCTTCAAGTGCATCCTGAGGTGCTCGAATATGACAGGAAGTTACGGGAGCGATCAGATGAAGTGCTTGGTATTATGGCTGGAGAAGGTGAAAGTGAAATCATAAAGCGACAAGAACAATTTCTCGCTCGTGTCGCGCCACTTCATCGTGAAGGCGATGAAGATTTTGACGATATTACAGGGAATAGCCGTGCAAAGCCAAAGAAAGTGAGTACATATGCGAAGACTGCGGCTTTAGTGAAGAGAGAGAAAATGCTTCGCGAAATTGCCAAAGAGCGCGATATGACCGTCGAGACTATCATCGCTCATTTAGAAGAGCTCGTTGCAGTAGCAGATGACGATCAATTATCATTGGATGATATTGCGTACTTGAAGCGAGAAATTTCTCCGCAACATTTTAATAAAATAAAAAACGCTCTTGAAGAAGTGCAAGAGGATAATGATTCAAGTGATAAGCCACCATTACTTTCGCCGGTGAAAGAGAAGTTGGGTCCGAATATTTCCTTTAAAGATATTCGCCTTGCGAGAGTGCTTTTGGGATATATTAAAGAGAGGCGGGATTAAAATCGGCTATTGCTCGTGGCTCTCTGCTGCAGTAGTTCCTGCAATGTAACCTGTTGTCCAACAAAGTTGCAGGCTGTATCCACCGGATGGTCGATCGATATTGAGCATGTCTCCGATAATAAAGAGGTTGTTTATCTTGCGAGAGCGCATAGTTTTCCAGTCTATTTCATCGAGAGCGACGCCTCCTGAAGTGATGATAGCCTTGCTGCTATCGAGTAGGCCCTCGACTTGCATGCGAATGTCTTTGAGGGATTTTACAAGAGTATTACGTTCATCTCGGGTAATACTGTTACATGCTGTGTCCTGATCGATGTTTACCGCACTAAGCACCACCGGTACAAGCGCTGAAGGAATGAGATCGGTGAGGGCGTTCTTAATTTTTTTGGTATGATGCAATTTAAATAAATCCTGCAGTGCAGTATTGAGCGTCGCATAGTCATGACTCGGCAATAGATCAAGCGACACTTCAACTTCGCCGTATTGGAGAAGCTCGCCTATGTCGCGGCTCATATTAAGCACCGTAGGTCCTGATATGCCGAAGTGGGTAAATAAAACCTTGCTTTTAATAGCGGTAATGTCGCCGACGGTTTGCTTGGTATTGTTTTGGAAAACAGAAATCTTCACATCCTGAAGCGTGACCCCCGCGAGCTTAGTGACCCAAGTGTCTTTAATCCGAATGGGCACGAGAGATACTGAAGGTTCGGTGACCGTATGACCTGCTTTGGTGAGCCAAGGGAAAGCATCGCCTGTCGAGCCAGTTTCTGGGTGGGATTTGCCTCCAGTTGCGATCACGAATTGTTTCGAGCGAATGTGCTTGTTATTCTTGAGAATAATTTCGGAAATGCTGGTGCGTGCGGCTTTCGTAGTGCTATCTACACTTGAATCGTCAGTTGTTCCTGTGTCGAGCATAATGTCTTTGACGGGGGAGTTCGATAACACTGTAGCATTATTATGAATATAGTTGACGAGCACATCCCATACAGATTGAGCACGATTCGATACAGGGAATACGCGTTTGTTTGCCTCGACCTTGGTCTCCATTCCGCGAGAATTGAAGAATTCTAGTGAGTCCTTCACCGAATATTGAGCGAAAGCGGAGAACAGGTATTTGCTATCGTCTTTAAATTTCTCCAAGAGAATGCGATTGTCGAATTCTGCATTAGTTACATTACAACGACCGCCTCCGGTGATGAGGAGCTTTTTGCCAAGAGAGTCGTTTTTCTCGATGAGGAGGATGGAGATTTTTTTGCCCGCCGTTCGTGCTACTTCTGCAGCGCGTCCTGCAGCCATCATTCCGGCTGGGCCACCACCTATGACGACGATATCCCAAATTTTCTCTTCATGCTTCATGGAATGAATATAACACACTAGAACAACTATAGTAAATTGTAGTAAAATACGGCTATGAAAAAAGTCGCTAGGCCTGCTGTATCATTTACCGAATGTGTACGATCTGTCGTTGCAGGTATTCCTCGTGGAAAGACATTGACCTATAAAGAGGTAGCGAAGCGTGCTGGCAGTCCAAGGGCTTTTCGAGCAGTGCGGAATATTCTTAATAAAAACTACGATGTGGATATTCCATGTCATCGCGTAGTGCGTTCTGATGGCACTATAGGTGGTTATAATAGGGGAGCGAAACAAAAGAAGGCTTTGTTGGAGGCGGAGAAAAGAGAGTTAATGTAGGTAGATAGAGACTGCTGCCTCCCCAGTTCAAACTGTTTGACGTAACCTCATAAACGTGATAGGAATATAGGAGCTAACACCAAAGCCTTTTGAAGGTTTTTTGGTGAAAAAGAACAAATATTCAAAAAAACTACAAGACAAATCAGGATATATTATGAAAACTAGTCCCCGTCTCCTCAACTCGCGCCTCTTTTGCGTGATATTACTCAACGTGGAAATGTTGGTGACCCTCGTTTTCGCCGATGTTGCGAGGGCTCAATTGTTGCCTCAACCGCCGCAACCGGCGCCGATCATCATCAGGGTCCACGTGGACCTTATGCCGTATAGCGCGAACTCCTTGTTCGCTCCGCTTGCTGGTGTTAATGCGATGCGGATATATAACGGGGGTGAGCCGCTCAACGTGGTTAATGATCACAAGCTCAAACCGAGCTACATTGCGCAGTCGGTCAACAGTCTCACGAACTATACAGCTTTCTTTTCCGTTGACATCATCGGTGGGGACTCGTCGGTGTTGTTCTCTCCGAGCAATATCAAGTTTGTTGGATCTGCGACTGACAGCCGTTTGAACGTAACCAACTTATTCAACGACATTGGGCATGTTTTCTCGATGAGCGCCGTCGGCGTTCTCTATGGAACAGGTGGAGCTACTAACACTTTGTTTACCAGTTTCGATTGGACAAATGTGAAGGTGAACCGTTTTGTGTACCAAGGGGCAGCTACGAGTGTGTTTGCGTACACTGATGTTTCTGGACAGGGCATAATTGAAAGTTACGTAAATGGCTTCAAGAACTTCTTCTTGAAGGGGACATGGATTCTTGACGATGTCCTGTATCCTGCGAGTGCGACCGTAACACTTCAGACTACGGTGACTGTCATGCAACCGATGCTCGCAGTAAAGCGTCTCGGTAGAAGTGACATGACCTTACATGTCTCGGGACTTACCACTGATGCCACAGGGCTCCTTATGTGGTATCCATCGTATTCGTCCCTCGATGGTGCAGTTCCGATTGCGAGCATCAATGAAGGGGATCCCGATATTACCATCATGAACCCCGGTGGTCTGCAGGGATATTTCCGAGTAATTGTTGAGTAATTCTACAACAACACTATTAAACAGTGCGCATGTGATTCATTCCATGCGCTTTTTCTTTACTTGACTTAGGGTCTATGTTGTAGTAGGTTATTAGCACGTGCGAGCTATTACGCCGCCCAGTTACATTATAATTACATTATATTATTTTTCATATATGATCAAAACACTTAATCAATTAGCCGTATTTTCAGTAATCGTAGCAGTGCTTGTAATTCCTTCAGTAACATTTGCTGACGCCACATCATCAATCGATATTCTTGGCGGTCAGATTGACCCATCAATTAATTCAAAGATTCCACCAGTTCTCGGCGGTCAGATTGACCCATCGATTAATCAAACCGTATACAGCCAAACAACCGGCGGTTCATTCGGTGGAAGCTCTACACAAGGCCCAGTCTTAACTGAAAGCTCAACAGCTACAACTACAGCTTCAACAACACTCACTACAAATGCTTCAACTACAGCGACGACTAAAACTATTGGCAATTTCTCTTGCC
>CAITNV010000011.1 GCA_903893855.1 Candidatus Tayloriibacteriota bacterium | reverse complement strand
TCGCGTATTTGTTCGGACCTATTGTCGGCGCGGTATTTGGAATGCAAGCGTATAAATATTTGAGTTCAGAGGAGGGAGGCGGAAAATAAAAATTTCATTCTGTTCATATATAAAGGAACCCACCGTTTGGGGCGGTGGGTGGGTGGGCAATTGCCCAGAATGGCACTGTTGTGCGTCCGTGTGGGGTGGTTGAACCACTAACCAGTGTGTCAAAGGGAGAGCCAAAGGGACGATACTAGCGTCTCTAGATACGCGTTCTCGTTTGTTGGTCTCCGCAGAGCCATTCTTTTTTGCATATGCGAATCTGTTGCAACCATCGCTACTATAGCATGAGTCTATATCGATTTCAATGTAATGATTTGAACTCAAGACACATTAAATCATTGCATCTTCGTGCGAAAGGCACCCTATCTATAAAATAAAAGACCATGTCCTGACTTTCGTCGAACATGATCGGTGTTTTTTGTCTTTACTAATCGGCGGTAATGAGCCAAAAAACGTCTTCAGTCACGCAACTCGGGGGCGTGCTAATTGTTTCAATTTGAATGTATGAATCTTCTGATTTGAGGTACTTCAGACGATACCGCACAATTGGTATAGTTATATCGCATCGAGCGCTTACCGCCTGTAAGGTTTCTGTGTCCTTGCCAAAGCAGCGTGATTGCACGACTCCTTGACTTAGCAATTCTTTAACTTGCGAAAGCTCTATTCTCTGTTTCTTTACCGACTTCTCCGGCCGAATCATGTCTTGGGCATTAAAACCTATGTACGTCATTAATCATTCCTTTCTTAAGCGGGGTATATAATATAACACTAGCAATAATAAGTCAACTAGCTCGTAATATCCAAATGGTTTGGACGAGCCAGAGTATTGTAACTATATAGGTTAAAGAACCTATGTATGTTTCTCAGGCTCGGGCAAATTGTGACCAGAAATAAACCAATCTGCAGCTGTATCAACCTTAGCCCCTTCAGAATTATAAAGTGCTTGCTCTTGCAATTGTCGATGATCATCACTTAGATCGGAGAATTTATCTGTACTCATGAATCCCTTAAATACCATTATCTCTGGCGGATCCGTGTCGATCTTTTCGTAAATTGTATCTTCCGTTAGGTTAGGATTGTCGGCAATCATCCTTTTAATTATCTTACTGAGTAAGATATTGTGGATCGTTCGTCCTTCGGAATAAAATGCCTCTCTTGTCCTAGAGTCTATTACAATATAAAAACATCTGAAGGCTCGTTGTTTGGCATTTTTTTCAGTACTGCCAGCATGGGGGTCAAATAAAATAATATGATCCTCATCGAGAGGTACGCCGAATGCTTCACAGATATCTTTTCTGATTGGTAAATATTCAGACACCTCGAGTCGCGAGTCTATATTTTTTTTGTCGTGGACTGTGTCAAAAAGAGCCTTGCTTTGCTCCGGATCTATAAACCTTATCTTTGTTTCAACGGCATTGACGATTGAGATAATTTGAGCTTTATATTTAGGTGGCTCTAGTGTCTCAGCTGATTCTACGGAAAATTTTTTCTCTGACATAGTATGAAAATTATAGCATTTTTACTGTCGATATCAAGTTGGTGCGAAGTCGTGTTCTGATTCACGATTTTAGCTTCAATACGTCAATGCAAATAAAAAAGCTCGAAAATCGAGCTTGTGTGTTACAGGTAATACTTATCGATCGCGAGATCCAAGTCTTCTTGGGTGACGACGGCAAAGGCGAAGTCAGTGACACCGCTATTGCGAGGTGTGCAGTGCCTAAGGGTCTCCATCAGGTCGAGACCAGAGGGGTCTGCGACGGCAACCGTGAGCACCCCGTTATCGAAGCTGACCGGCACCAGCCTGATCCCTTTTGCCAAATCAGGCCTGACCATAGCAATGATTTCCGAAGCGATTTCCCGATCACCAAGCGTTATGAACTTGCAGCCGAAATGTTCCGCGAAAGCCCTTCTCGCTTGTTCAGGTGTCACAAGCTCCTGATGCAAAAGTACCCCTAAGACCCCGAGAGCTTCGCTTGCGGGATCGGCCTCTGCTTGGTCGACTTGCGCTCGCGTTACGAAATCGAGGTTGACGAGCATATCGACGACAAAGTTATCACGGTATTTGGCGTTCGAAGCCGGCCGGAGTTCAACCTGAGGCCAACTTTCAAAGGTACGTTCAGTCTTATCCGCATAGACAGCATTCCAACCGTTCGGAGTGCCTGAGGGTCGCATTTCCGTGATCCCAGCCTCGGCGAGCTCGATCATTCCCTTCGCAAGATCTGCGGGAATGAAAAAGTCCGGTGAACTGAAATCGCAATTGAGGATGGGTTCATTGCGGTGCAATTGCGGGGTTAAGATGCCTCCCTCTTCGCAGAAGATGACCCAAGCGAAACATTTCGCCCTGAGCTTGCTTACCAGATAGGTAGCGAGTGAGAGAACGTTGATAGTTATGACTTCGTCCTCATTCTGGCCCTTTTGGCTTTTTTTGAGTGAGTTGGCACAGCAATAACCGACCGACTGACACTGACACCAATTAACGGCATTGTAATTCTTTCCTCCTTTACCCGAGAGATCGGGGAGAAGGCCTGAGAGTGAGAGTGTTGCAGGAGTCAAAATGGCTGCGCGCCATCGTTGACTGCCTTCATCCATTGTTTTCATATGTATTCCTACGGTTGTTGAGTTGATGTCTATGAACGTTGCTGACACGGTGTGTCAATTCAAACAACAATTCTGCGGTAAGGATATACCAAGTCGATGATAAAAGCAATACTAACGCTTAAGTGTCAATAATTTGAGGTCGTTGATCTCTTTTTTAAGCTTTTTGATATTGGTGTGGAGGGCTTTGGTCTCATTCATGAACTTCGCTTCAAAATGATTGGTATGATTCGCGAGTTTTTGAGCGACGGATATCATTTCAGTAATATCTTCCATTGCGAGAAGAATAATTGGCGGAGATGAAGGTGCATTTTCTTTAAAATGAATTTGGCGCGCATTTAATATCATTACTTTGCGACCAATAAAAGGGAATTTGTGATCAACTTCAAAACCTTTAAAAAAAGTTTGCTTCGGAAGAATCTCTTCGAGAAGTTTCTTGAGTGACGGAATATTCCACTGTCCATTGCCGAGTTTATAGACTAATTTATTCTCAGTGTCTTTCTCTTCCACTTGAAAAATGCGATAGAAGGATTCATTTGCCGCCATGACGCACAGCTTTTTATTTAGTATGAGAAAAGGCTCGTGTACCGTATCAACAATGGTCTTGATATAGGTCCAGCTTTCTGCCCAAATGAGTTCGGCTAGCTCAGTTCCTGAAGCGGGCAAAACACCGGCCTTCTTTATTATTTCTTTTTTCATACACCAATAGACGTAGCAATAGGTGTGATATTACAGTTTGTATGCTATACTTGCAATGAAGCAATTTCTATGGTGTTTTTGTCCCACAACACCATGTAACACTAATGCCGTTCATACAGCTCTATATAATGACCCCACAACAAAATAAAGACCGCCAAGCTATTCTCACGCAGGCGTACTCAGATCACCGAAAGGGGCTTAACTCTCACGCCCTCTTTAAGATGAATAATAAAGAAATGGGTGAAGATCTCGCGCAGGACACCTATATGAAGACATGGAAGTATCTCGTTAAAGGAGGAAAGATCGCTACGATGAAGGCTTTTCTCTATCATATTCTCAACAATCTCATTGTCGATGAATACCGAAAGCATAAGACGTCGTCGCTTGATATTCTCCTTGAAAAAGGCTTTGAACCAAGTACTGATGATTCTGGTAGACTTGTGAACTTCCTCGATGGAAAAATGACGCTTACATTAATAGCACGACTTCCAATCGCATATCATAAGATTATGCGAATGAAGTATATACAGGATTTGTCGCTTACTGAGATGTCGCTTCTTACAGGTAAATCTAAGAATGCTATTGCGGTGCAGGTGAATCGTGGGACAAAGAAGCTTAAACGCCTATTCGACTACACTTCACCTTCAAAGTAATATCGTCCGTATTATAGGATCTTTTCTCCTTTTATAAGGCGAACTAATATCATGATGACAGCAATAACAAGAAGGATATGAATAAATCCTCCAAGTGTATATGCAGTTACGACACCAAGTAACCAAAGAACGATAAGGATAATTGCGATTGTAAATATCATATTTTTTAATTAAATAATTTGTAATAAAACTTACCGTATATGCCGAGTGATATCAAAAATTATTACACTTCAAATTCGATGTACGTATGCAATAGATTACATATCGCAACGGCTTGGGTATGTAAGCTTATTAGCAATAATAGTATTTATTAATTTGGTTAATTTAAAAACGTATATGAATATATTCAATACAACACGTTCGTATGCAGCGACAGTTTTATCTGTTGCAGTTCTTGGTGCAAGCCTCGTAGGATCATCTGTTGCTTTCGCGCAGGGAACTACAAATGGAACGACAATGCCAGTTATTTATAACAGTGCAAGTGTTCAGGTTAATGCGGCAAACATGTCAGCATTAGCTCCAGGGTATTATTATTTGACAACAGGTGCTCCAACAGCATCACAGATTTATTACAATGGTGATGGAACATTCGTGAACCAAGCGTCTGGATTGTATGCTGGTAGCGTAAGCAATCCTAATGGTACAGCAGGAGTAATGCTTGTTTTTGGTACACGAACAGGCGGTACTACAGCCGGTGTTCCTAATACAGGAATGGGTGGTAATGCAGGCTCAGTATGGTTTACACTTATTGCTACAGCGGTAATTGCTGTAGGAGGTGTGGCATATCTTGCCAATCGAAAGACAGTTCGAGTAATTTAATTATGAGGTAAAAACGGATGCATGCGCGTCCGTTTTGCATACACAATGAAGACAAAGCACAAAACAATTAGAGATTACCTTATTGCCGCAGTTGTTCTAATTTGTCTTGTGATTTTTAGTAGGACTTTTATTCTGGCTACAATTTTTAATCCAGAAGATGCAGGGGTAGTAGAATATGCTCCAAGCGAGTCGTTAGTAGCAAGTACTTCTGTTGTCATTAGTTCGTCATCTATGCCACAAGCTTCGACCACTGTTTTGGCGTCAAAAATGATGCAAATCCTGATCGACTCATAATCCCATCACTCAATATAGATGCGCATGTACAGTATGTCGGCGTGAATAGTAAGGGAAATATTGGAACGCCGAGTAATTTCAAGGATGTGGCATGGTATTCGGTAGGGGTAGTACCGGGGGAAACAGGGAGCGCCATCATAGACGGACATCTAGATAATGGACTTGGCATGGCTGGAGTTTTTATCTATTTATCTGATATCAAGATCGGAGACACGGTCACTGTCGTGAGAAAGAGTGGGGTACATGTTAATTTCGTAGTGGTGAGTATGCACGTGTATGATTATCTTAATGTCCCGCAACAGGCACTCTTCGGTACTGATGTGGCACCAAGCTCACTTAAGCTTATTACATGTGGCGGTGCGTGGGTGTCAGGGAGTAAGATGTATGATAAGCGATTGATTGTTACTGCGGATCTGGTGAAGTAAAATGCATTGACAAGTCATTTTAAAAATGCTTTTATATATACAGTTTTTGAAAATTATGAACTATATAACTAGCGGGGAAATCCTTCAGTTTGAAGGGTTCTATCACATCAGCATTGCAGGTGAAGAACCTGTGATGCCAACTGCGAAACCACTGCACCTTTGGGAGCCCCAAGATGTAAAGTACTATGGGCGCAAGACAGTGAACCAGACAGGCTGGTGGCCGTTTACTTGGCAGCATGAGAGGCCCGATTATGATCGGATCCTTCGTGTGGCACGTAAATCGGGGTACACCTTACCGACACTCGATACAGCACAAACTTTGTTCTCGGGGCAGTCGTTGTCCGAGGGGTGGCGCTATTTCGACTTGCTGTTCCCACGAGTCACGTATACCAAAGGACCATCGGCAGAGCTGTCGACTGGTTGCTATGTGCTGTATATGGGATTTGTCGAGTATGAATGGAGAGCGAACCTCATTGATGCAAACAGCATCAAAGCACGAAAGTTCTTTGTGCCCGTGTTTATGCGATAGTCTTCGAACCCAACTGTGATGGTTGGGTTTTTATTTTTTAAATATTGATGCGATAGCTTTAAATACCACTGCAAGTAAATTATTCACAGGCAGTATACTCTGAGTATCTTGTGATGAAGGGAGGCCGGGTTTTACTGGATTGTCTTGGAACTTCTGTTCGAGACCTCCGCCACCATTGGTACCATTATTTATTGGGTCGCCATTGATGGTGATATTGATTGAGTTGGACACTTTGCCATTGTCGATTACAGTTATAGGAATGATGGCCTGAGTGAAATTACCTCCGTACGGACATGCGAGCGAGGCTTTAATTGAAGTTGCGGTGATTGCTTCGATGCTGAAAGTGCCGATAGACGCTGATATCGTAGCGCTTTGATCGAAGTTGTGGCCATTGATAATGAGCTCGTATTGCGAAGAACATGAACCGGGTGAAAATACCACGCCATCAATCCAAGGCTTCGGAGCTTGTTCAAGAGGAAGTGCTGAATAATTTACTGTTGAGGCTGGTTTTATTTCTACTTGAATCGGATTGCTGAGTTTTTTGCCACTCGCAACTACGATAGTCGACACACCTGCTTTAGTTCCAAACGGAGCAGAGAAAGAAATAGTTGATGGGTTAATGGTAACTGGAAGAATCGACACACTTGATGTCGCGCCCTGTAGAAGGATGGTGTCACCAGAGATAAAATCAGAACCATTAACGACGAATAGTGTCCCAGGGGCACCGATAGTTGGACTAATAGTGTCAATATGAGCCACGGTCGACGAAGCAGCGGATAGTGTTGAACCGGTCGAACTGCTATTTGAAAGTGTGAAGAGTAGAGTGTTACTTGTACCGAGGTTATTCCTGACGGATACGGTCGTCGTCGATCGTCCTGTGGTTAGTGATGGCATCGTGAAAGCAATGTTATTAGGGCTCGCAACGCTTGGGTGAATACTTGTGGTGCCCGATGCATTAGTCACGATAACAACTGCGTCTTGGGTGAAGTTCGTACCGAGAATAGTAATTGGCGCACCAGACGGGCCGGCATTTGGCACGAGCGATAATTCAAAAGGTGCTCGAGGGGAAGTGGTGGCGGTCGTAATTATGAAAGAAATGCCATCACTCCATGCGCTGTTAAATGCTCCAACCTTAAGTGTATACGGGCCCGATGTAGCGTCGGCGGGCACGGTGAAGACGAGTGTGGTGCCATTACTCGTAAGTCCTGGTATGTCGTAGACGATATTCGCATTGGTAAGGGAACTGAGCTGTACTGCATCATTCTCAGGTGTAAATCCCGTGCCATTAATGATGACGGTGTCTCCAGGGTTTGAAGCGAGAGGTGCAGTTGTCTGGGCATGTAGGGCTGGTGTGCCTGTAAATATGCCCACACAGAACACGGTGAGATAGAGAGTTGTAACTAATACATACTTTTTGTAAAATATTTTTTTCATATTATTGATTGACAGAAGTAATAGTCGGCTTTGTCATGTTCGCAGCAGGAGGTCCGCTCGTAATAACATTATTCATTCCCGAACAGCCGATTGGATTACCACCCGCATTCTTCGGAACGAGGGGATTGCCCGATTGGTCAATATTTGGCCAATGCTTCTGGGCATGTGCTTGATCGAGGGGTTCTCTAAGAAGGGCAGAGACGAGGTAACCACAAGAGATGATGTTAAATTTAATTGTATCATTTACGAAACCAGTTTCATTCATGATACTCGTATTGCTCGGGCGATAATATTTGTCGGGATGCTGACTGGTTTTTGATGTAATAAATGCACAACCGAGATATGAAGTACCGCCGTATATCTTATTATCAATAGCATTACGATAATCCCACGCTGGCTGATTCGAGCAATTTTCGGTTGAAAGTACTGTTGAGCCATAATTTTGTGCATCAAAGATATCAGACAAATCACCCTTAAGCGATACGATATATTCATCTCGTAGTTTTGCAAAAGCATGTCCAACTTCATGAGCGATAACTTGAGGCATAAATGATGAGCTTAATCCAGTATTTAAAAAAGTAATGTTGTTTGAGAAAAAACTATAGGCTGGATATTCACCGACAATGTCTGAAAAAAAGATGTATTGGCTAGCATTCGCCCCCATGACTTTCGGTGTGCAATTTGTTTGAGATGTAATAGTTGCCGGAGTGTTTTTATTAAAAGCGAATGAACTAGCAGCTATTTTTACTTTAGGAAAACTATCATCATCATAATTATTCAAATCAGCGTAAAATGAGAATTGATTAAAATATGATTTATATGGTTCAAAAGTATTAAAAACACTTTGAATATAGCCAGTGTTGTCATTTATGAAGTCGCGTATCTGCATGTTTTTGCTTCGCCCCCGCATGAATACGACTTTGATCGGTCCTGAACCTTCAAGAAGGACACAGTTAGTCATTGGAATATTTACGACATTGTTTGCAGTGGTGGTGCTACCGATTTGTAGTGTCAATACGCCAGTTTTTTGTATTTGAGATATAACCTGATCTTCAATCGGAACATTAGTAAATCCTTGTCGTGGAGGTGAAAGAGTATCGAGTGAATATAGTAATTGCCCATCTGTCCTCGATGTGTCCAAATCATAGCTCAATGGATCATACATATAGCGTGTGACGGGTATGGTCGTTGAGCGGGTGTAAAGGGAATATGAATCGTTGCTCTTATCATATTCAGCAGGGAAAGATATTCCCTCATTTAGGTCTCCTTCACCATAGGCTGCATTGAGCGTAACATTACCAACTCCGGTGATATTTGCAGGTAGTTTATATTTAGCTGAAGTACCATAGCCTTTCGTACTTTCTATATAGTCGAGGCAACCAACATGTTTGCTCACATTAACACGTGGAATTAGGTTATTTTTTATTTGTAGAGATGTAAGGGTGCTATTTTGCGAAAGTGTCTGTATATATACAGGAAGAGGGTCATTAATTGTATTGAGAAATGGAGCAATGTCATCATTGAATGGGTTACCTGAAGAACCAAGCCCTTGCACGCCAAGGTAGCATGGTGGTTCGGTATATACCGCTGTGTCATCATATCCCGTGTAATCATTATAGTTGGCAAAGTCATCGACCATATTACTTGGTGCTTGAGCAATATCATATAAAGTTTGATTTCTTTTTTGGGTTGAAGCAACAACTACATCAGTACCCGAGTATCCGAGCCTTTGAGATGGAGGTATGGGAAGTACATAATTAGAAACATAACTAAGAGGCTTATCATTGAGGTATATAGCGTCAAGTCTATCATTAGTGTAAAGTGCCGGACTTGATCCAGAACGAAATGGTTGGCCAGTCAAAGCATTCACTCCACCATTAAAATTACCTATACCTGCACTCAGGTCGGTATCATAACTGCCGGAGTATGTATCATATAAAAAAGCTGAAAGTCCCGGTGCATCGCTCGAAACAATAGCTAGAGGGTTATATGCTTCGATTGCTTTGCAGTTCTCTGCAAAATTCTGGATTTTTCGAATGTCATAGTCGGGATCATTTGTATCGTTATCGAGCGGTGGTAGTTGTAAACGAATAGTGCTTAGTAGGGAAGCTGGTCGGCTGATGGGGATACTCGGTCCTGTTTGTCTTGGAAGTCCCGTTGAGGGATCAATTCCAGGTTGAGGATTTTTAGATGTTGGGATGGCGGGATCATATGCATAAGCAGGGTCTGTTGAGACAATCGGGGTGAAGCAGGGAGTGGAAGCGGTAGCTTGTGCGTGTACATTAGGTGTGTGTGCTGCAAACAGCACGCTTAAAAAGAAACTAAAAATTGAAACAAAAAATATATAATTTGAAGATTTTTTCTTCATCTGTATCTATAGTATAGCAATTTATATAAAAAAATAAAACAAGACCTGTGTAAAGGTTGGTATAAAAAAATGGTATGAAAAAGGGCGCGAGGTTTTACCTGCGCGCCTTGTTTGGTCTGGAATCGCCCCCCCCCAGTTAGAAGTCGTAGCTGTGTACGACGAGACATGTTCCGGGGAGCACGATCCTTACCAATGGTCGTCCGATTTGGTGACCTTCGAACGCTACGCACCCTTCGAGATGCATCGAGCTAATTGCCCGAATGGTCAGTGCTTGATTCTTAGGGTCGAGAGTTACGGTTCCGTTGGGTGGGATTGACTGTCCAACTCCTTCAATTTGAAGGTGGTATGGTGTATTGTTCGCAATCACTTGTTTGCCAAGGATCGGTTGGACCGTCAGAGTCTGGCATCCTGTCATGACGATGATTGCCAGAATTAAAAACATATTTTTCATATTTCAAAGTTCTTTGCTTTTGCAGATGCATTTGGCTTCACTAGTATATTAACATTAAATAATAAAACTGTCAAAGTTAATTTCGTTTGTTACGTTAAACTGACTAAATTATATTCCGGTTTTTTAAATTGATAAAAAAACCACCAAAAGGGTGGTTAATTGTGTCCTGCGAGAGCGTAAGCAACCTCGATATTTAATTCATACACGACGATAAAAAGTCCTATTACGAAGGTGAGAACCCAATTCATCAATCGAGTTGAATTGCGAAAACCGATGTTGAAGATGCCGACATCGTTGTGATTGTACATACACCCTGTCACAAGTGGCATCAAAAACTTCAGACAGGATATAATGACAAGTATGACTCCGAGCACACAAAACGCCCAGTGATACCAGCGGCTCGGGTCGGGTTGAGTTTTGAAATTTTCCGATGTGAGTAGAGCAAGTACCCCGCCGGCGAGTATACTGAGGAGGGAAGCCATGACAGCTTTATCTCCTGTGGAAGGTTGATCATTCATACGAATTTTTTATGTTCTATGATTGCTACGAGCAATCGATCACTTAATTAAATGTATTCTTTTTTGAAAAAATGTCAATTTATAAAAAACGCCAAACAAGCGAGGTTTGGCGATACATTATTCTTCATTTACGCACGTGGTGAGTACATCACAATCATCAATCTTCGACGTGTAGATGATCATACTGCCATCATCATGCACACTGTCTCGCAATAATTGGATAAATTCCTCAATCGTGTCGAGGCGAAGGAGGTTTAGAAAGAGATCTAATTCATATTGTTCAAAAGTAAATACAAGACCAAGGGCATTCGAAGACAACTTGAGTATTTTATCAAAAAAATTGCTGGAGTCTACCACAAGTTCGAAGGTATGGCTTTCACCGTCTAAATTTGTTACTTTCATTTTGGTCAGATCTGGTATATGTGTAAAGTTCTTTTCTATACACTAGCACATTGTTCTAGCGCGTCAATCTATTTATATGTTAGAGTGTAGGAACATATTAAACTAAAACTATATGGCATATCATGAATCATTTGGCATAAAGGCAAAGAAATTACTCCGCAACCCGAAAGAAAATATCGGTAAAGTACTGCCATTCCTTGGGAGTAAGGTTCAAGGTCCAATGCGGCGCATGAGGGAGAAGTTCGGAGATTATCGCTCATCGAAGCCATACCCCGGTCACGATGCACTTCTTAAGGTTCTTGGTGGAATGAAAGGTGGTTTTTTTGTGGAAGTTGGGGGTAATGATGGTTGTTTCGATGATCCAACCTATTATCTTGAAAAAGCACTTGGTTGGAAAGGTATCATTATTGAGCCGTTGCCGATTTTTACTTTATGTAAACGGAATCGGCGCGCTTCATACGTCGATAATAGTGCGTCTATTTCTTTCGATACCTATAATAGTGGAGTACGGTCAATCGAACTTGTCGATGTTAATGCTATGTCAGTAGTGAAGGGTGCAGTGGATAATGAAAAGGAGTGGGTTGCTGCAGGTTCAAGCATTATAAAGACACCGCCACGAACTATTACTGTCAATGCGAAACCAGTGCAGGAGGTCATCGATCATCACAATTTGACCAAAAGAAATATAGACCTTTTCGTTGTTGACGTCGAGGGCTATGAAATAGAGGTTATTAAGGGTATTGATTTCTCTCGAAATTATCCCACATTTATTATGCTTGAGATTCATACCGATGTGCGGAAGCATGAGATTGATGCTTTCTTAAAAAAACATGGATATATGGAGATCGCTGAAGTGGGCAATAGGGATTTTATATATAAAAAAACCCCGAGTCATTAGTCGGGGTTATGGTGTGGCGACACGACGCTTTTGCCCGCTCTTTTTAAAAATGCTTGCAGCATCGATGGCTTGGTGAAGAATTTGCTCGTGGCTCTTATTAAGATGGGCCCTGATTCGTTCGAGTTTAAGCATTTCCTCTGCGGTATTGCCAGCTATTCCACGTCTGTGACCAGTAATCACCAGTCTCGCGTATTGCAGGCAGATATCCCTATTTTGCATAATTTTGTGTGAAAGTCGTAGTGCGCTATTAAAGAGCACAATTTAATGCATCATACTCCGTTAAGGTTTTAATTTCAATATGAAGCTCGTTACACTTTATTCGCTCGTGTAGTTATGATTGCGGGTATGATAAGGCCAAGTAGTGCCCCTCCAAAAACTGACAAAATACCTGTTGCAATTACGAGTAGTATGTATCCAAAGTTCGTGTACAATTTCTTTGCATTAACCAAGATGCCAGCAATTACTAAACAATAGATAAGTGCTATCCACGTTCCGACATGAACTCCTTGTTCATAAGTTTGCTGAGCATTCGCCGTACTAGATCCATTGTATGATAGTGCACCTCCAATGCCACCGAGTACAAGACATATTAGGATAAAAACTATATAAAAACCAATTGCTTCTTTCCAATTTCGCTTATATGAAAAAACCATCAAGTTTTTGAACATGTATTTGATTTTATTATTATGGTGTAATTATAGTCTATATTGTTATATCTGCAATTATTGTTTGTATCGAAATGATTTAGTTTGCTCGGACTGAGTAAATATAAAAAACCGCAAACCTTGTGGTCTGCGGGTGTGTATACGAAGTAATGAACTAACCTTTCGACTGTCTTCACTTGAGGGTGTATTTTGGGACAATTTTTATCCTATTGCCAACGCCGTAAACCCTGTCGGGTGTCCAGTTGAAGACTTCTACCTCGTTGGGTGGGAATTTGTCAATCACTTCTTTTAGAATATCATGACCTCTAATAATGACAAGGTATTCATCAGGGTCTTGTGCTCCATCGATAAGGGCTACCGTTCCGCTTTCTCCCGGTCGTGGCAGCCAGTCAAAGGTAACATGACCAGCACCCCGTTCCATCCGTGCATACATTAGAGTTCGGATTTTTTTTTCGGGATATGTTCCGAACCGAACTGTGTTGCTGGTACATAGAGTAATTGTGCTCTTTTGCTTCTCTGTAGTGTGCAGCATATTTGTATGATGTGCACCAATGAGTGTGGGGAAGTCCATCCCCGTGAGATCAACAGCACATACGACTGCATCATCACCGTCAGTAATTGGGCAAGAAACAATGGGGTGAATCATCTCTTTACCGGTGAATTCATTCGGGCCGATTTTTCGGTACCCGAATTGTCCATTAAAGCCTTCGAAGACATGATATGCCGTTAGGAGTTCGCCGGAAGATTTTCCAAGTAATGCACCAGTACCGTTAAATTGCCATGGGTCCAGTCCATTCTCGCGATACATGATGTGTACGTTGATATCTCCATTCCGATTGGGTCCGGCGGGATGTTCAGTGATCCAGACATGTCGTTCCTCGACGTCGAATGGCGCCCCAATGAGACCGAGAGCTAATGCTTTTTTGTGGATGTTTTCGATCCGCATTTGCTTGATTTTCTTGCTGCCCGTTGTGGCTGCAAAACAGACGGCGATTAATAGATTAATCGCAATAATGATTTGCAGGCATCTCATGGGTGATAGTATGCCTTTTCGTTTGGTTTGCTTCGGCTGTTTTGGTAAACCGGTTTTGAAACGTCTTTTCATAATTGTAAATTTACACCGTATGACTGTATATCATATTATATATGTTATGTCAACTTATTTTTTTTCTCTACATAATTTGTGCAAACGCACTTTTTAAAGTGCTGACGAATGTCGCAGTTCGGGTTAATTTGCCTTTCGTTATGATGGAATGGGGATCTGTAGAATCGCCACCGCACTGTTCGGCTAATACTGAACCAACTGTCGTTGAAGCGAAACCTCGTTGTTCTGCAATGCTGACATATTTCTCTGGTAATTGGATACTCTCGGTGGTAGTAATGATGCATCGTCCGCATGGAGTGAGTACAACGATGATGGCAATATCAAGCGTGATTTGCTTATCGTAATTACTAATTCTGAATATGCCACTCTCGATGCCGATTGCGATCGTGTCGGGTTCATTTGCTTGTGCAAATTTTGCTCGAGCGTATGCACCACTAAATGTCTCGTCAAAACCTACCGGCTGAGCGTTCTGTCCTGATGGGGCATAGACGTTTTTAATGTTCGCTTTGATTCCTAGTTCTTGGCACGCCTGTCGTACGGCATTTATTTTGTGAATACTTGTAGATCCTATAATGATTTTCATATTTGTATTAATAAAGCACTCACCGAGCGAGGTGAGTGTGTGTTGTTATTAGTCCCGTTTTTTACTGAAGTTGAATGATGCCGGATATGACTCGCAATAAGCCGGTCTGTCATACTCGACTTTCCAGCCATTCTTCCGGTATATTTCTTCAATATCAAGCCAGTTATTGGCATATATATCTTTTTTATTGAGACCTTTCTTCATGAGTTCAGCCACAGCGTCATCTTGGAGAAAGCTGGAATAGCCACTCCTGTAGTTCTTGGCAATGAGTGCGTTGAATACCTCAATGACCACATCGGGGATGGCGACCTCTTGAAGGGCGGGTATTTGATCGGGTTTGATTGGTGCGATTTTTTGTCCCATAATTCACCTTTGTTTTTTTGTTTTCAATGAACGATGACGTAACTATCGTACGTCACATCCTCACATACTGCAGAAAAGCTTGAAAAAGTGTACTAAGTATAGTACACTTAGTATATGAACACAGCATTCATATTTAAACGATTGGGATTCGGCAAGAATGCCGCTAAGGTATATGAAGTGCTTCTAGATTATAAAAAACCATTGCTTATCGCACACATTGCTCGTACCGCTGGTATTGATAGGCCTGAAGTATATCGTGCGATTAGGGCTTGTATGAAGATGAAATTCATCCGGAAGGAAAGCATCGGTAAACGTACGCTCTATGTAGCCGAAAGTCCTTTGCGTATTCAAGCTGCTTTCGGACATACCTCGGCTGGCGTTGATAGTCTTACAGATAGACTTGCGAATACGATAGAAAAGGAACTACCAATTCATCTGGAATATTTTAAAGGGCCGAGTGGTATACGTGCGGTCTTCGACGATGTGATTGAGCGTTCGCCTTCAAAAGGAGTGTTTTATCGTTATACATCAGAGCGAGATTTGAACACGGTGAACAGCTATCTGTCTCCAGATTACCGAGTCCGTCGTGATAAGAAAAAGCTCGAGCGACTTGTCATTAGTAATCCTGTATCGGGGAAAATGAAAAAGTCACGATTGGAACGCTTCATTAAATTCTTTCCTCCAGAAGCAGACCTTTTTGATCAAAATATTATCCAGTTGGTCTATGGAGATAGTGTGGCATTTATCAATCTTACGACTGAAGAAGGGTATGTGATACGCGATCGCAATCTGGCGGATTTTCAAACGGTGATATTTAAGCAGTTGTATAAGAAACTGTAGGTATTTTTTGTGTGTGTAAAATAAAAACCACCAAACGGTGGTTTTATTCATAGCCGACACGAACGTTGGCGAGTTCACATTCCGCTCGGTATGAATCAATGATGCCTCCATCTTGAAGGAATCTTATTTCTTCTAAAGCTCTTGCATTGCTTGCGGCTTCTGCAAGAACTGTTGACGGTGACGTTACTAAAAGACATTCATAGTCTACATTCGGTTTAATTGCACTCATAGGAACTTTTACTTTTTAAAATCCTAACATGTGCATCGTCGTTGGTCCACCTTGGAAACAAGGTGGTATTTTAATATACATACTATCCCTTTAATTTTAGTATGCTGAGCTGGTTCCGTTATGTGGCACCACCACAGCTGGAGTAATTAAATTTACCGTCGTAGCACCACTGGGTACGACTACCGTTGACTGAGCTGGAGCTGCATTTGAAGCGTTATTTTCCGTGCGTGTGTAATACCGAGTGCCATAGACCACAACAAGTATTACGATGATTGCTCCTAAGATAAAACCTAAAATCACTGCAGCTGAAGAATCTTCTGTTGTGTTCGGTGGTGTATTAATAATTGTTGTCATAAAAATATACTATTATTAAATAAATACTTGCATAGTAGAGACGTGCTTACACAGGTAATATTACGGTTAATGTAACGATGAGTATTCTTCTTGGTGCTCGTAATATTTCTGCATGATACACGTCTTAATATTATGAATAAAACATCAATACTTGGTTGGGTTGTGGCTATAATAGTTGTCGTTGGCTTCGGTTTTTATTTTATCGGAAGAAATACTGTCGACAATATGCAAAACCCCGTAGTTCCCACAAATACTACGACAACGATTGTTATACCAGCGACTGAAAAACCGGTAGTAGCTAGTCAATCTGCTACTCCAACCACGCCAACTGTCACTACCGATACGAGTGTTGTTACAAGTGATACAACAGCTATCGAAAGTGCGAGCGTGATGCCGAACGGTGCTCTGACTAATTATTGGTATGAATACGGCATAACTGCGAGCCTCGGGAATAAAACATCACTACAAGCAGTAGGTTCTGGATACGAAGCTATTCCTGCACCCGCATATATCACTGGTCTTGCTCCAAACACTACATATTACATTCGCATCGTAAGTCAAAATAAATTTGGTACGGTTAATGGATCACAGTACCAATTCCATACAACACAAGGTAATCAATCTCCGGTTGGCAGTGCTCCCACGACGCAGACAAATGCGGCTAGTCTAATTGCAAGAACTACGGTGACACTTAATGGTCAGGTAACTCCAAATAGTGTTTATACTTCATACTGGTTCGAGTACGGAACAAGCGTTGACCTCGGTAATACATCTACTCTGTCGCCGATTGGGAATGGAAATGTAGCTTCAGCGGTGTCGGTGTCAGTATCAAATCTCATGCCCCAGACGACATACTATTATCGTGTGAATGCAGAAAATCAATTCGGTATCGTTAATGGCACCATCCTTAATTTCCAAACAACTGGACCGAAAGCCTCAACTGCACCTTCAGCTTCAACACGTAATGCGACTGATGTTGGTACATCAACAGCAACATTACGCGGTTCAGTTACTCCAAATGGCGACACGACTACGTTTTGGTTCGAGTATCAGAAAGTGCCATTCTCGAGTTCTGTAACACAGCGATAACAACATCACAGACATTGGCTGGGCTTCCTGAATCATTTGTGGCGAATTTCGTTAGTATGAATGTGTACGGTCTGAGTCGTGGCACAACCTATTATGCCCGAATTGCTGCACAAAATAGCGCTGGAATAGTTCGTGGGGTGACGGTCAATTTTAAGACAAAATAAAAACCACCAAACGGTGGTTATATGTGACCGATGAGCCAGTCACTTTCGATCCTGAATTCGTACACCATAATGAACATGCCAAGTGCGAAGCCGAGAGTCCAATTAATCAGCCGAGTGGAGTTCTTGAAACCGAGGTCAAATAATCCTGTTTCGTGGGGATTGTAGAGACACCCCATTAAAATGGAAAAAAACCATTTTGATGCACATGCCATTGCGATAATAACGCCAATGTAACATATAGCCCAGTGGAACCACTGGCTTGGATCATTTTCGATTGCAAGGTTTTCGGATACGAGAGTCCAGAGCATTGCGAGTGATATCGCAATGAGTAGGAAGGTTCTCATCCGTACGTCGTTTTTGGAAGGTTGATCATTCATATTTTACATATGTTTAATGTACTGTGTGAATCGCTACGAGCAATTCTTTTCCTTATTAAAATCTATTCTCTTTTATAGAAATGTCAAATAAAAAACCGCAAGCAAAAATGTGCTATACGGTTGTTGTGCTCATGGTAAGCGTTTGTGCGCCTCGATGATATAGTTTTCAGCCATCGTCCAGTCAATGGGGTCAAGACAACTGAAACTTGGCCGAAGCTGTCCTTGTGCATCAATGCTCACGTCAGGGAACTCATCGGTAATAGTTTTTACAAGCTTCATCGAAAAAGGTCCCAAACCGCCAGCAACGACGAGACCCAAGTGAGGGAAATATTTTTTGATGGCACGAGCAAAAGGAAGTAGCACAATAGGATTCATACCTAGTCCTCTCCCCATGCTCATATCAAGCAGAACTCGGTGGATAGTGCCATTATATTCCTCAAGCCTTTCGACAAGCTGATTCGGATCGTTTTCGACGTAGCTAAGGGCTAGTGTGTTTAATTGGAGAATGACCTCGATTTTTTTGCGCGACGTGTGTACGGCAGTTGCTATTTCTGCTACTGCAGGCCATATCATGTCGAGTTGAAGTGCGTGAATGCCCGTACCGCCGAGCGTGATAGCTTTCGTTAGGGAAGCTGCTAATTTGGGGTGTTCTTTATAGTCAGCATAATGGAGGCAGTTGAATGTCTCATCGGACCAAAAGATGTCGGCAATAGCTTCGTTTTTTGGGAATGCTTTAGTGAAGATGCTTTCGTTGCCGTGAAGTGTATTGTACCCTGTCATTACACCGACATGGAGGACCCGTCCTGAACCCTCTTTCGGTTTAGTCCGATTGAAGACTTCGAGCATCGCACGCACCTGATCGCGCGTCATAAAGTCCGTGATACCGATGTATGGTTTGAGTGGTTTCATATGTAAATTTCAATGTAATCGCGTGAGTAGTACTGTGCGATATTTGCCAGTTTTTAATATATCCCATTTCTGAGAAATGTCAATTTTGACGTACGTTTTAAGTAATATATTGCTCGCAAAAAATGGTGATTTTCTTACAAGTGTTATAGATGTTTTTCGATTCTTGTATCAGGAATGAACCATATAATTGCCACTGCGAATATTAAAATGTCAGATATGATTGGATTAATGAATGCACAAGGAATAGCGATGAGGTAGCTTAAGAGCGATATTTTTCCTTTCCAGCTGCTGTCAATTTCTTTTTTTAATTCATGGTGATTCTCGGCGTGGATGAGCACGGTGTACTGAAGAATGGTATAGGCTATCGCACAGAGAAGAAGTACGCTTGCATAGAATACGGTTGGTATTGTGCCACCGTGATTCTCTCCGAGCCAACCTGTCGAGAAGGGTATAAGTGAAAGCCAAAAAAGTAAATGAAGATTAGCCCACATAATACCTGTACTTACATGCTTGGTCGCTTGGAGTAAATGATGATGGTTATTCCAGTACGTTCCAACCATTTGGAAGCTCACGGCATAGGTGATAAAGAGAGGTAGTAGAGGGATGATTGAACTAAGTGTTGCGCCAGTTGGCACCTTGAGCTCAAGAACGGTGATCGTAATAATGATAGCAATTACGCCATCGCTAAAAGCCTCGAGGCGGTTGGTGGGAATCTTGGTGTGATTGTCATCGTGTTTGTGTTCCATGGTATGAGTATAACAAAAAACAAAATAAAAACCGCATCACTGCGGGTTTTTTTGTCCTTTAAGGAAAGCGAGCATTCTGTTGATGCTCAAGGTCCTATGTAGATAGGATGTGGCTTCGCTTCCAAATTTCTCAATGAGTTGCTCTTCTTCGTAATACGAGGTAAGCAACAAGCAGACATTGAGCGCAATTGACGTAACAATATTTACTTGAGTTATTTCGGTCATGTTGTACATCAACACGAGATCGACAAATGCATACGATAGATACGCAGGATGCGCATAATATCTGTAGAGGCCTTTTGTGTAAATTCCACGTTGCAAAACCCTGCGGGTTAAACCAGTGAAGTTAAGTATGAGGGCGAAGACGTATGCCCAGATTACCCATTTCACTGTCTCGTGTCGATCGATAATCGCGTGCATCGCTGGGATGTAGTAGGGCTTGCTACGCAGTGCGATCAATGCCATGAATAGCCACCAAAAGGTGTCTGATTTGATTTTTAATGTGTTCATTCGCTGGTGATATATAAGCATATTTAATATAATCTGTCAATGTTTATTAAAAAATGAAATGCCGCTTCGACAATTTGTTGTTGTCAAAGCGGGTGTAATTTATGCGAAACTCAATGTCCCCGGAATGATGGGTGGCATGTGGCCACCAGTCATATAGGCGATCGTCGCCTCGTTGGCCGGTGGCAATTGTTGCCGTGGCATCGCTTTGAAGCGATAGTGTTTCGGGAATCGGTATATCTCCAGACGCATGTTGGAGATACCGACATGGGTACTCCCGCTAACCGTACGTTTTACAATGCACTCCCACACCAACTGTTGGCCACGGAAAGCTTGGCAACTGGCGTGCCAAGCTGCGATCTCATCGATGTGAGCTTGAATGCTGCCGTTGCCGACATCGTCGTAAACTAATCTTTCACGGCTTCCATTAGGTTCGTACTCGGTGTGGAAGACGAGCTTAAACTCGACGAGCACGAAGGATTCAAATCTTACGTGCTGGTAGGGGCTCGGCAAAGGTGTGGAGGACGAAGAGCTTTTAGTGGTCGCAAGATCGAGCTTTTCGAACGTTCGAAAAGCGACGTATTCGAGCTTCGTTCTTACGAAGTCATGAGGGTCTTGGACGATCCCTCGCCAATTGATGTTGTGTGCAAGGGATGGGTACTGACGCTGCATTTCGAGGAATTTATTCCATTTCACTGTCAACTCCTTTCGCCATATAGGCTTTGAGTTTTAATGAACGCAGGCTTGGGATATACCCAATACTGACCTATGTTCCACAAAATACCATAGCATACATAGGTCTCATTTGTCAAGCTATTCTTTTATTTATAAAGATAGACATCTCGAGGTGAGGAGGCATAATTAGCATATTAAAAAACACACCATTTCTGGTGTGCTATTGAGATTAAGTCGTTTTTTTTGCCGGAGCTTTATCGATCTTCTCGATCCCTGAAAGCATTGGCGTAATAATGCCTGTGAGAGTGAGACCTAACCCACATATTACAAGCACGGTTGGGCAACCGAATTGCTTTGCCAGAGCACTTGATGCCGTTGAACTCACTGACATTCCAAGGAAAAAACTCTGGAAGGTGACACCGATTACGAAGCTTGTACGGTGTTGATTGTCGATGAGTGTTGCGAGCGCACCACGTAATGGCATGAACGATCCCATGAAGCCAAGACCAGTACAACACATGAGGATTTCTCCCACGTATATGTTTTGAGTCATTGCCATGAGTATTTGAGCGATGCCACCCGTAAGACAACAGCCAATAACGCACCGCTTTCGATGTGTCTCCCCATACCGGAGAGCAATCACCGTACCGAGTGCGCACCCTGCACCACTTGCAAGTCCCAAGAGTGCAAATGCATTGTGAGTGCCGCTGAACATCGTGGAACTGATGGTGACCATGAGCACATTGTACGCAAAGCCGAATATGGTTATCACCGTAGATAGTCCAATACACAGACGAATGCCAGCATTGTTAAATGTGTAGCGTAGTCCCGCAGATATTTCTTTACGAAAGCCATCCCACTCGGGAATAGCCTTGAGGTGTGACAAGTCCATTGCGTGTAATGTCACCATGAGAAATATCGAAGTGAGTGCGATCACAAGGAATAGACCGCCGAATCCCACGAGGGGGACGAGCGCAACAACAATCGGAGTAGATAAGATTAAACCGAAGTTGTAGAGCGATGTGAAGATATTAGTTCCGAGTCCGTGATCGTTGGCATCCTTGAGAGCATGCTTCACGAGGACATTCCTGCATATTCCATCAATGGCGTACGGAATGCTGCCGATTCCTGAGACGATGATGACAGCCCAAACCGCAACCATTTTATCTGCTTGCGGAGTGTTCTCACCGTGTCTCGTTATGTATGCAAGAGCTACTGATTGAAGAATGCTGAGCACGGACACGAATTGTAGTGCCCTGCGTGATTCGAATCTGCTTAAGAGTAATCCGCCGACGGTTCCAAAAATGGCACCCGCGGCTAGATTCATCGTGATGACATAGCCGATGTAGGGGATGGCTTCTGTTTTCCCCAAGACTTTGTTGATGAAATACGCAAGCCCCGATACCCGCACGATTACCGCAGTGAGCGATAAAGCCATCGGGATGAAATAGAGCAGGGCATTCCTTTGTTTGAGGATCCCCAATATCGTCGCTGGTTGGCTCATTTATTATGTGGTTTTCTTTGGATATCTACGTTGTTGAATTGTAAGGGTCAAAATTTCTAAAATCTACAATAACATTTTAAATTTATTCTGTCAACTTTAGTGACGCTTTAATTTGGGCGCTGTATAAAATAAAAACCGCTCTCAGTCTAAGACTTCAAGCGGGGGAGCACATTCACAATTCGCTGAGGCGCATCAGTTGACCGTGCGGATATTTCCTCACAAAGACAAAGAACGTTTTGTGAGTAGCTTCTTTGTCGCGGTCGGGCACATACACCATAATGTCGTAGTGCAGGGTCAAAGCAGAGTCAGACAGGACAAAACCGTGAGTGAGGCGCTCTTTCGCTTCCGTGATTATTTCGGCCGAAGCGTGAGGCGGAATCGTTCGGCACCAATGGGAGGATGCTAAGGATTTGAGGTAATCCGCCAATCGTGGCGTGAGTTCCCCCGATGTGACGAGTGCCTCAAGCTCATGCCAAAAGCCCGAGGAGGTGAGTTCGATCGGTTTATTCATATTGTCGGGTCATAGTTTTTCAAAGACCGAAGTTTTAGAGGTTGAGATTTACCTAAAAAGTACGGTATCATGATTAATAAAATGAGTCAAATTTGTAGGTTTTTAAACAACTAAAAAGAGCTCAATGAGCTCTTACTGTTATACGGCATTTTCGCCCCTTTCATTGGTACGAATACGGATCACGTGTTCGATGTGCGAGACGAAGATCTTTCCGTCGCCGATCTTGCCCGTCCTTGCAGTTTTGAGAATTATCTCGACGACGGCTGCGGCCACTTCATCGGGTACAACGATCATGATTGATGCTTTTGGAAGGAAGTTGATGTCGTATTCGCTCCCTGTATATATTTCAGGGTGACCTTTTTGGCGACCAAAGCCTTTAACTTCAGTAACAGTCATGCCCCCAATTCCAAGTTCATCGAGCGCCTCAGTCACATGGTCCAATTTGAATGGCTTTATAATAGCTTCGATTCTTTTCATTGTACTCCATTTTTTCGAGTTGTACTGCTTTTGGAAATAGATGCTACATCAAGATGTGTTTAATGGCAAATTATTATTGCTAGAATATTCGCAGTATAGAAAAAATAAAAAACTACCTGATTCTAGGTAGTTTTGCTAGGGCTGACGATCTACAGCGACCGGAGTATCGTCGACGAACGTGATCAATGCACCGAGATCATCAGCCGGAGTGCCGACATGGTTGAGTAAAATGACTGTGTTTCGAAAGTCCCCAGGGGTGACTTCGGTAGGAGCGATCTTGACGCATGTCATAAGGCGTTTTGACCTCGGTGTGCAAAAACGTTCACCAAGTCTGACATCTTTAAATTTTATTTCCATATAGTATTATTTCCTTCTAATTTGAATACTATAGTGTTTCTTTGTATGTGTCAAATAAAAACCGCAACAACAGAAAGTTCTGTTATTGCGGTGCGGTATTCGTTTTGCTTGGCAAATTGATAAGTACAATTGCGACAATTGCAAAGAGAACTCCAAGCCACTGAGTGAGCGTGAACCGTCGCCCTAGACAGAGCGCGTAGATCAGTGTGATTGCGGGGTACAGAGCTCCGATAAGGATGATCCACGGGGCTTTGTCATTCCATTTGCTCAGCGCTGCGAATTGTAATAACACTGCAACGCCGGTACAAACCCCAGATCCAATAGCCAACACGACTGATGCTTTGCCGAAACTGAGTGGTTTTGATTCCACAGCAGCAGCGATTATAACTGTTACGACAAGACCCGTTGCGTAACACATCATGCTCGGTAAGCTCGACTGCGTCTTGAGAGCAGAAGAGATGAGTACGGCTCCAATGCCGAATGACAGACAGGATACTATCGATAGCGTTTGCCAGTTCATAGTTATTCTTTCATTTTAGAAAAGGCAAGCTTCAGCAAGACTGATGATGATGTCTCGTGTAATCTCCGAGACGGGCAGAGAACGCAATTGGTCTCTCGTAAAATATTGCGCATCATTGATCTCCGCTGCGGGAGTAATGTCTCCTTCGATATGACCGAGGAAGACTGTTGCTGAAAGGGTGTCTCCGGTGTGCGGAGTTCTGCCGGTGAAATCTCCGAAGCTGCGGCCAATAATCATGGAGGCCTTCGGAAGTTCTTCGCCGACTTCTCTCGTAAGACACGTGATGGCATCCTCGTTTTCGAGTGGTTTACCACCGGGGAGTATCCAGACATTTTCCTTGAGGACGAGAAGGAGTGCACCTTCTCTGATTGAGGCTAGGTTAATTGCTGTGCGCATATATTTGTCGATGTTTAAACTCTAGAAACAGACTAACGTAAATTGGCTGACTTGTCAAAAAAGCTTCATGCTTCAATATCTTGGTATCATGTAGGTAATGCAGCATATGTCGCTTAAGTCACTGCAGATTACATATACATGAAAACACACCATTACTGGTGTGTGCTGTACTTTTTCAAACAAACCAATTCCAATCTCGAGCTTCTTCGTTGGCAAGCTCTTTGGCATCTGTGACGTTTTGTTCCATACGTAAGTCGATGCAGGTCATAATTGTCGCTTTGTCAAAAAGTGGCAAGAAGAGGCCAATCATCGGTTCCCATTTTCCGCTCAAGAGATACCCAGAGACCATATTTCTCTCGATTGGACAGTGTGTGATAATGACATCACGATCCCAGCCATGTTCGACTACCACAATATCTCCTGATCGCATGGTGGTTCCATAATTGCCATCATGTTTTTGAATTGTGACAGTCTTGAGTGACACCCAAGCCTTGTGATGTGTCCAACCTCGCTCAGGTCGGGTTAGAATATGGATCGCTCTTGTCAGGTGAGCAGCTTTCGTAATTCTATGCAAGCGTTCGGCAAGTGGGAACCCATCGTCCTCTACGAGCTTGCGTAGGTTTTCTGGTTTACACAGCTCATCGTAGATTTTCCAGAACTCAGGACCGCCAAATGTGATCTGTTCAACGTCTGTTGGTGTAGTATTCAATCTAATTTCCTTTGTTGTTTCCTAAATTGTCTGATATAAAGACTACCTTTTACGTATTAAAAGTCAATAAATGTAGGTCAAATGCTAATAAAATAAAATACCCCAACAAAGTCAGTTGGGGCGATCTTTGAGTGGGGCATGCTTAGAGAACTTGTGTGCTAGGCCAAAATCCTCTTGGCAAGTCTGACTTCCTTAGGTTTTTTCTCCAGCCGTCTTTTCCATTTAGGTAAATCGGAATGAAGCAAAAGAAAGGCGCTTGCCTCCGCTTCAGGGCATTTTGGTATCGATTTTCTTGTCTTTTTGTTCACACGGTAACCTTTCGCTGTAATGTATCCGAGTAAGATCTAGTTACCTTTGAAGTAGGACAGTAGAATTAATGGATTAGCAAAAATTAATTTCATTGTCATGACGTATCATCATTTGTCGTTTGAAGAGAGGTTTGTCATTGAAAAATTGTATTCTGCAGGCTCTGCAATCAGGAGAATTGCAGAGTTTCTGGGGAGAAGTGCAAATACAGTAAGTAGAGAGATTAAAAGATACAGTGTTAAGGGTATATACACTGCAGAGAAAGCTCGGCAGAAGTCCTCTGCACGGAGGTGGAGAGCAAAGGCACAGTGTTTGAAAGTTGCCATGGATTCATTCCTTTCAGTATTTGTAGAAGAGAAACTCGAGAAAAAATGGTCACCAAAGCAGATTAGTGGATATCTCAAGAGAGAATATGATATCCAGTGCTCTGCCAAAGCCATCTACAAATTTGCAGAAAGTAGAGGACTCGATCAT
>CAITNV010000010.1 GCA_903893855.1 Candidatus Tayloriibacteriota bacterium | reverse complement strand
CAGGAGACATGATATGCCCGTTTTGGGGGCGGTACAGGTTGACTGTAGCGGCATTGATGCTGGACAACCGGCCAAACGCAGAGGAAAACGCGCCTGATGGAAGACTCGGTTGGTTGGCGGCGAATCCCCGAGATATTATTAAAAACCCTAAGTCTCCACGCACTCAGGATTTTCTATCCAAAGTTCTATAATTTTTCTTTCAACTTTCTGCACGGATGGTTTGCATAACCGAGGCTCTTTCCTATTCAGTTCATACCCCCTTATGCGGCAAACCGCTTCAAAGCATCCCAGTTAAGTTCAATGCCTAACCCCGGTGATGTTGGTAAGGGTATTTCACCGTTCTTCATGGTCAATTCTTGCGATACAAGTTCACGTCGCAAGGTATCTTCTGATAATTCAGGCGGCAAAAATTCAATATAGGGACAATGGGGGGTTACAAAAGCGAGATGGGCAGTGGCCGAAATCGAAATACCTGTTTTCCAACAATGAGGCACTATTCTACGACCCCGATCACGCGCATAATCACAAACAGCCTTTGCTTCAATTAAACCTCCAACCCGTCCTACGTCAGGTTGAGCAAAGTCGATTTTACCGTGATCAATGAGTTCGACGAACTCATGGCGAGTGGCTTGCCACTCCCCAAAAGCGATCGGCATCGGAGCTTCGTTATGTAGTTTGGCCATGCCGTTGATATCATCAACCCAGATTGGCGTTTCCAAAAAGAATAAATTAAACTCACCCCAATCCTTGATCGTTCTAAGAGCTGTATCTGCGTCCGGCCACATATATTGAACATCCACCATTAGATCTATATCCGGACCAATCGCTTTTCGAACAGCAGCGACCACCTGGGTATGACGATCATAACTTTCGTTAAGCCCAGAATGTGCATAGGGGCCATTCATTGTAACTTCGGCTTTTACTGCTTTAAATCCAAGTTCTTTGGCTCGAATTGCCCACGCCACCAGACTATCGCGATAGGCCTCAAAGCTTGAACCATTAGGTTGAAGCGACGCATAGGGCAAAACCTTATCGCGTGGATTTGAGCCCAGCAGGGCGTGGACAGGTTTCCCCAGCGCTTTTCCTTTCAAATCCCATAGTGCCATTTCAACAGCACCGAGTGCGTGAATGAAGGCACCGCGGCGGCCATGCATGGCTGTTCCGATATAAATTCGCCTCCAAAGCCCCTCAATATCCATTGGATCGGCGCCTATTAAGATATCTTTTGCGCATAAACTCATTGTGTGGGTGCCGCGAGCTTCTAAACAAGCTCTCGCAATCCATGGATTAACATCACTCTCGCCAACACCAAAGAGCCCTTCATCTGTTCGGACAATGACAACAAACGAATCTTGAGCGGATGAAGTAAAAGTTTGATTATAATTAGGCGCCAACAAAGTATGGCATTCAATATCTGTTATTTTCATTTTTTAACCTGTTTGGGTTTAAGTTTATTTTTTGTTTTATTGACTAATCTAGTAATGTGGGCCTGAATTTCATCATCGAGATTGCTCTTAGTTCCTTGGAAAATCTGAATTAATTTTTGATGTTGTGCGATAACGAGAGGAAAATTTTGTTCATTTTCCAATTCTCGACCAAAAATGATCGTTATATGGCGAGCGAGCGCTTCCCAAAGACTTAAAACAATCTCGTTGCCTGATGCTCGACAAAATTCATGATGGAATGCCAAATCAAGTTTACGCAATTCCGCCCAATCTAGCCATTTTGCAGCGCTTTCCATCCGCATGACGATTTCGTTCAGCTTCTCAATGCGTCGAGGCTCTTTCGTGTAGACGCAGAGGGCATGTTGTGCGGCTATTTTTTCGAGTGCAATGCGCGCTTCGACGATTTGATCGACAACCAAGCTATCAAATAATGCGATCCTAACCCCCTGATTAGGAACCGCTTTCACAATGCCTTGAGCTTGTAAAATCTTTATGGCTTCTCTAACTGGCACGCGACTAACCTTAAGCTGATTAGCTAAATCAACTTCGATCAACCGCTGTCCTGGCTTTAAGATCCCTTGTGCAACGGCATTAACGATTGCATCGGCCACTATTTCGGTTAGCGGGCGGGTGCCGTCCTGAATTTCATCATGAACGGACGTAAGTACCAGTTCGCCTTTGTCCGTAGCCATGTCGCTATGTGCCTCAAATTCAAATTTTTTATTTCGATTCAACAAATGTAGCCCCCCTAAAAAAGAATACTAAGTGGACCAATAACGAAAATTATCATATTTGTCTACATGCCTACTTGTCTACCTGTATACAATCTGATAGT
>CAITNV010000009.1 GCA_903893855.1 Candidatus Tayloriibacteriota bacterium | reverse complement strand
CGTTTATTCTGTTGTCAAAAATCTATGTTATATCGTGTTCTAAGTACACTATATACCTTTGTTATTTAATGTCAATATTACACTTAGTTAGAGCATGAAAAGGGTATTAGTGTCAAATATACACTAATTAGCAAATTATTAGCCGATTAAAGTATTTCGGTAATGATTATTTTCTTTGATGTAAATGAGTAGAGCGCTGCCGGTCGCATAATGCCTTCTTTGTGCACCTCACCAGTATCCTTTAGTAAATTTGTGGCCATGACTTTTTTACGGAAATTTCTTTTATCTACTCCCTCCCCCGTCAAGACCTCGTACACAGACTGCAATTGTGAGAAGGTAAAACGATCTGGTAATAAAAATTGTGCAATATTAGTATAGCGAATCTTATTGCGAAGACGGACAAGACCGTATGCGATTATTTCGTCATGGTCATATGCGAGCGGTGGTAATTCATCAACTGGAAACCATTTTGTCTCAACATATCCAGCTTTATTTGTATCAGTAGATCGTGGATCAATATTCGTAAGTGCCATATATGCGACAGACACTACCCTGCCACGCGGATCGCGGTCTACGTTACTGAATGTATAAAGTTGCTCCATATAAATATCAGAAATACCCGCTTTATTTTTTAAATGTTTTCGCGCCGCTTCGTCTGCAGTATCTTTTGGAGAAATAAGTCCACCAATCACTGCCCATTTCGAAGCAAAAACTGATTTGGCATCAACCTTACCGAGAAGTACAGAAAGTTTTCCCTCAATAATACGAAAGCATACGACATCAGTCGCAAGCACTGCAAAACGAAGATCTTCAAGTGTTGGTTTAGGTGATTTCATATGTGTATAATATACACTATCTCAAAACCTGTCAAGGTGAGTATCCGGATAAATGTACAATAAAAAAACCGCGAAAACGCGGCTGTGAGCTAAGCACTTACTGAACCAAGACTGCCCGATACGCAATGCTCTTTGGTCTGAAATCAGCAAGTGACCAGAGATCAGGGTAAAACTGACCGCCAATAAACGCGATTGCTGGAAAATTAATTCCATGTCCGGTTTTCCATGCAGTCCCATCGAAGATGATTCGGGACGCATTGGGTATGCCGCCGAATGAATGCGCAAGAGCCTGTAACACTACTCGATCCCGAAGAATTGCGGAACACGCAAACCTATCGAGACTTAGATGTCCTTCCGCTCGCACACAATGTAAGTATGCAAACAAATTGGGCCTTCGATAGTCATAGCCCTCTGGTAAATCCGGCAGAGCAACGATCTTGAGTTTGTCCGCACTGAATTCGTTTCCTTCAAAAGTCGGTCGTACGAGAGGTTGAACTTTCCTCTCTGTAAGACCAACTCTTGGTCGAAACATATCGACAATAGTCGGTTCGTCTCTTTCAAATTGAATTTTGTTCATAAACACTATTAAATCCAGTGCTAGATTGGCATTATTGTTTCGATTTGTCAATTTTAACCGCCTGAATTCCACCCTGAAACGCAACATCCCCGTGGTACTGTAGCGGTATACCATTACCAGCTAAGCACAACGAGGATGTCACATATACAATTTAACAGGGATACAAGAATCGAGCTAGCCACGATGCTCTGGGCTCGAAAGAACCGGAGCGAATGTGCACGAAGATTGGGAATGAACAGATCAAGTATTTCCAACGAGATCAAGAGATATGTGGATGATGACGGAATATATCGAGGTGGACACGCCCACAAGAAATATCTTGAGAAACGGAAAAAGGCAAAACAACCAAATCGTAAGATTGAAAATGATCCTCAGCTGCGTCGTCACATTGTCTGTAAATTAAAACTCTGGTGGTCACCTGAGCAGATCGCAGGAAGGTTGAGGCTGAAGGAGACGATCATTTGTCACGAAACCATATATACGTGGATCTACATGGAAAGACCTGATCTTGTAAAATATTTGCGTCATCAAAAGAGCAAATACCGAAAGAAACGAGGCTCATGGGCCCGAATTGAACGCAACAAGGCCATGAAAATCAAACGTATCACTGAACGACCGAAGGTCGTTCTACGTCGATCCCGTATCGGGGACTGGGAGGGAGATACGATTGTTGGAAAGGAAAAGAAGCAACGGATACTCACCTACGTCGAGAGAAAAAGTGGGTACGGGATGGCAGAGAAACTGGACGTAGTGACAGCAGAGATCATCGAGCAAAGAACGGAAGAGTGTTTCAAAAAGATACCAATGCACATGAGACTAACACTCACGAGAGACAATGGTGTTGAGTTCGGAGACTATGACCGCACGCTCGAAAAAAGACTCGGTATGGATGTATATCGGGCAACCCCATACCACTCATGGGAACGAGGAACCAATGAAAACTGGAACGGACTTGTGCGGCAATTCTTTCCGAAAGGAATGCTTTTTGCTATGATCACCTCATACCAAATTCAGCATGCCGTACACATGTTGAATGACCGACCGAGAAAACGGCTGGGTTACAGGACTCCACGAGAGGTGTTTAGGGGTTGTTGCGATTCAGATTAGAACTTGAGCCGTAGCACATTAACGTCTAATTATTCAAGTTGAGGTGTCCAAAATACCTGATTATAGTCTTCAAGTTTAAGGTGCTGTCCCGATTCATCTGCTCGATAGACCGTAACACCACAATTCTCAGGATCTTGCCCTGCTGGCCAACCGACAGCTCGATCATAATCCCAATGCTCTATAAGATATCGCAAACAACGTATCGTACCGCCATGCGTAACAACGAAGACTGTTTGTCCTGCTCTTCGTGCATATATCATATCAAGAAAAAGCTGACACTCGAGCGTCTTGTCGGCCAGACTTTGCCCACCAACTGGACGCGCAAAAAATCCTCCGAATGTTTTCCAATAATCTGCAAGCCACGGGAATGCCGTCTCAGCTTCTTCCGTAGTCATATCATACGTATAACCTGGATCACGTTCTCTAATAAGATGGCTCGATCTAACGGTTATTTTCGCACGCTCTTCAGGCGTATATGCCTCGAGTATTCCATCTCGGGTCTGCTCTGTTCGAAGATACCCAGAGTCATAAAAATAAAATGGTGTACCGTATCGCTCGCGGAGTGCAACACCCGTCATTCGTGCCTGTTCATGACCATGAGGAGTCAGAGATATTTTATGATCCGGAACACCCTTAATCGCTCTTCGGGCTTCATCGTCAGCGAAATATGATGCACCCTTCCGTGCTTTATTGCGGAGAGATTCAGCGTGACGAATGAGAACTAATAATTTGGGTCGTGTCATAAATTAGTATTTCAATATTTATATATACCTATATTCACATATGGAATCTTTTTCTGCAAATATTGACTTCCCTCACATAAGAGATTATTGTCAGTACAGAACTTTGAAATATATGAGTAACATTAATGAATCTATCGTACTTATCGGCGGTGGCGGTGGCGTATATCGCGTCGCCCGCTTTCTTAAACACATCCGTAAGAACATTACGACGGTACAAACAATGTTCGATTACGGCGGGCACTCGAAACGTCTTCGAGACGAACGAGGAATGTTACCTCCCAGTGACATTCGCCAAGGCATATTGGCACTTGCAGACGATTCACTTGAAGGCGGTATGCGATTCCTTCTGTCATACCGCTTTGAAGAAAAGAACGATCCTTCACTTGACCGAGCTACGCTTGGCAATCTTATCTTAACCGCATTGACTGAGTATCATGATGGTAATATCGTACTTGCCATTAACGACCTCTGTAGACTTTGTCGAGTCAAAGGTAAAGTGTTGCCCGTATCTATCGATCATGCAAATCTGTCAGTTATCCTCTCTGATGGTTCAACACTTACTGGAGAAGGACTTATCGATACACGATCACATGATGACAATCGTACAATTGTATCTGCTCGGCTCGAACCAAAAGCCAACATTTATGTCGGTGCGTACGAAGCGATCGTTAAAGCAGATAAAATCCTTTTTTGCCCCGGTGATCTCTTTACTTCGATCATCCCTACTACGTTAACCGAAGGGTTTGTAGGAGCGATCGCTGAAAGCAAAGCACAGCTTATCTTCGCCGTTAACATCATGACAAAGAAAGCTGAGACGCACCGCTTTCCTGCTTCACGTTTTGCTGAGGTGCTCCTTTCGTACATCGGTCGTGACCGTTTCGATGCGGTAATCGTCAACAATGGTTCTTTGAGTGCGTCGACACGTGCTGCATATCGTAAAGAACGAGCGTATCCTGTACGCATTGACCACAAAAAGCTCGGCAAATTCGCAACACGAATTATCGAAGCCGACTTGGTCGATGAGGAAGGTAGGATCGTACGACACAATAAAGAAATCGCATCGCTCCTTGCGGAGCTGTGATACAACACACAGGCTATAATGGCCTGTTTTTATTTACCAAAAATAAAACCCACGATATACTACGTGGGTGATCCTAGCGCACAAAAAAAACAATCTTTTGATAATTGCTACGAAAGCAAGAAAACATCCTAGTCCGGCAATAAAAAGCACGAGCACAACCATAGCCGCTTTCAATTCGTCGTGCCCTACATAATGGTAAATTTGTCTACCCCAATAGTGCGTAGCGATTATGTTTGGTAACAAGCTAATCACAAGCGCGATTACGTATATACATAGAGTTGCAATTCTTCTCATATTTCTCCAAAATATTTTTTTGTTAAAATCCCTCTTAGCTAGATCTACGCCGTATATGACAGTCTGTCAACAACTTTACAATAGCCATTGACAGAATCTGTGTCCTATGCTAGCCTCTTTCAAGGTGCAATTCTACACTGGATTGCAAAAACGAAAAAATAAGTAGAAAATCAGTAAAAATCGGGTTAATTGACATGAACAAAAAACGTTTCCTTGGCGCACTGGGTATCCTGTGCGGGGTCATGATGGCAATGGCGATCAACAGCAAGGCGTCGCTGCCCTGTTATCGGGCGACGATCAGCTTTGGTGGCGCCTTCTCGGGTACCATGTGGATTGGCAGTACGCACCAAATCATCACGGATACGGACGAGCATGACTTCGGCGACGGTACGGTAGTCACCATTTACCATAACGGAGGGTGTGTAGACCAGTACAATTTCAGACAACCGGAGTTCATTGTCCGGTACTATGTCTGGGATACAGCCTACGGTGGCTACTGGCGGTGGGTCAACTCCTCATACGAGTACATGATGCCGAATTGCAATTACAACATGGCTACGCTGCACCTGAATGGTACCTGCTCGCCTCCTACTGTTGGAGGTGGTTGGGATATCAACACCACCAACTGTCCCTGCAACGGCCCGTTGCCTGTGTACAATTGAGCCATTCATTCCTCCACAACCATAACGGTCGTGGTTTTTTATTTTCCACTATTGATCACCGTCCGCGTCGCACTACCGAGATTCCCTGTTGCAACGATACCGTGCGCTTTTTGAAATTTCTTCAAAGCGATAGAAGTAAGTAGACCGAAGTGATCCGTTTCTTTCCCCAGAGACCCTATCCCCTTCGTCGCAATAATGTATCCGTGAGTATTGAGATATTGCTGGAGCTTTTTTACATCGGGACTTGCACCACCGACAAGAATATCATTTGAGAAAAGTAGCGTCGTCGATGAAATACTCGACGAATGATATCCTCGTGAAGCGAGATATGCATCGGTCGCTGGACTCGGTGCGAGTATTTTCGCGAGGTCGCTTATTGATGCCGTTCCACCAAAACTAGATGCGGAAACAGGCACAAATACAACAGGATTAACGGCGAAATTGGCTGTGAGTGTAGCATCTGCTCCAATATTAGTATCGGTGCGTGCAGCCGTCGTCAAACCATCGCTCCAATTTACGAAATGATAACCGTTAGCAGGAACCGCCGTCACTTGTGTTCCATTAGATCCCGTACCGATAGCCTGTGTAGAGCTACCACTAATAGTGCCATTTGATCCTGCAATATAGTTGAGCGTGTACTGCTGAGCGATAACCGACACTGTCGTTCCTCCACTGTTAGCAACATAAATTCTCGTGCCAAGCGTACCAAATGCCACAGGAAGTAAACCAACACCTATTGTAGTAACCGCATTGTTATTGGCTGTATCGATAATCGATACGCTTGAGCTTGCATTGTTGGCAACATAAACTTTCGAACCGAGGCTTGTAATCCCATATCCTGTTCTGCCAACACTCACTGACGTGATTGAATTACTATTTGCAGTATCAACGATACTCACCGTTGAACCAAAATAATCTGTAACATAGAGCTTAGCACCCAAAGCAAGAATCTTATACGAACCACTTCCTACTCCACCGATCGATGAGGTGGCATTACCATTTGCAGTATCAACGACATTCACGTGGCCATTAAAGTCAGGCAAATATATCGTAGTACCGATTGAAGTAATTGCATACGCAGAAGTAACTGCAATGCTTGATGTAGCATTACCACTTGCAGTATCGATAACATAAAGTTTCGAAGGGGTCGCGAGTGATGTGATGTATATTTTTGCACCGATGACGAGCATTGCTTCTGGAAATGTACCAAGTCCCATTGTCGTAGTAGCATTACCGCTCGCGGTATTAATGGCAGTAACCGAACCTCCAGCATAGTTATTCACATAGAGCATACTCCCAATTGCTACGAAATTTTCTGGAGCACTACCGACACCGATAGAACTAGTCGCATTACCGCTCGCTGTATCGATAACGATAACTGCATTGGTATCATAATTAGCAACATAGAGCTTCGTACCGATAGCAATAATTCCTCGCGGACTACCTCCAATCCCAATAGTACTAACTGCATCACCGTGAAGTGTGTCAATTATCGTCACATTATTCCCGCTCGCATTCGCCACATATACATTAGTACCAATTACTGCAACACGAGAAGGTCCTGCACCTGTAGTAACTGTGTCAACAACAGAGTCGGCATGAGCAGTTACCACAAAAGAACCGAAAGATAGACATACAGCCGACACCATCACCAACAATATTTTTTTATATTTGTGCATTATATGTTTGAATCATCAATCTGATTAACATGGGAATTGTAACTATTCCCTCTCAAAGCATTTTGTCGCAACTGTTCTGTCTGCAATTTCTGAATGAAATTAATATATTTTGTATTTAGTCCTGAAGCGTAGAAAGCAATGATAATCACGAAGCCGATGATCGCTGTAGTAGCGAAGAATTTACGAGCTTTTGGGCGGACACTAGCGAATTCTCCTTCGAATGTAGTCTGTTTTCGCACTTTCAAACTCTTATAATACCCATAAATATAATGAACTGTCATAGAAACTGCAAACGTAATGAGAGCAAGAGCTACAGTTACCAAAACAACGATTGCGCATACGAGTGACACGAGAGACGTGATATGCAATACAGCAACCAGAACACCAAACAGCAGAGCGAATACCATGAAGCAGATAATAAACGAAATCTCCAGTGCCATAAACATTACAACCAAGCCTAAATAATACCCAAGTGTTCTCCACCACGCTCCTCGCACAAGGACATAGCTCGCAATAAGCGCATCGACATTCTTATATCCATCGACGATCGTCGTAAATGGGAAAAACATTACATAATATGTCAAAGCCAAAGCTGGGATGATAAATACGAGTACTGCCGTTGTTACACTCAATTGAAAGATAAAGATAGCGCAAAAAAGTAGCCAAGAATTATAAAGACCAACACGCCATGAATCGACAATGTTTGTATCCTTGCCAGAATCTTTTTTAGAGATGAATGAAATTATACTGCCGATAAAAACACATTCAATAAGTAGAAACAAAAAACCAAAGACGAGAAAGAGTGCTGAAGTCTGCGGTTGTGAGTATACAGCGATGCTTGAAGCATCAGTTTGAAATGGCTGCATTGCTAGAAATAGACCCGCTTCGATACACACCAAGATAGCAACTGGCACAAGTATGAGTACCAATAACTGCCCGAAATTCTTATACGCAAAAATCGCCGCATCTTTTATTAAGCTGAAAACATTGGGAAATGAGAATGCGGGTGTCGATGCTGATGCCGATGTTGAAACGCTCGCTGTTGTGGTGTCTTCCATAAAAAAAATAATTGAAAATAATAAAACTATATTACCTTATTAATAAGCCCTCTCGTCAACGGACCAAAATTTCCACTCGCAGGTAGGCCGTGTGCCTTCTGGAATTTCATTAACGCCGTCTTTGTTAATGTACCGAAAGTATCTGTTTCTTTACCAAGTGAGCCAAGCCCTTTTGAAGCAATAGGATACCCATGAGTATTGAGATACACCTGCAATGCACGAACGTCTTGACCAACTGATCCTACAATCAAATCTCGATTCGACGCTTTCTTTGTCACGGTCAAAGCTGCGGTCGTAACTGGAGCGACGGTACTTATCCCCTTGAGCGAATTAAGATATGCCGTCGCTGCAGCCGAAGGAGCGAGAACTGAAGCGAGAGCTTGTGCAGAAACTGCGGGTGAAGAGTATCCACCGCCATTTGAAGCTGCCGGAGCACTTGGGGCACTCGCTATTGCCG
>CAITNV010000008.1 GCA_903893855.1 Candidatus Tayloriibacteriota bacterium | reverse complement strand
TCGTTGTATTAGCGAATCGGTGGTATCATGTGTTCTGCGTTTCAACTGGAACGGTAATGTCGGTTTATATTAACTCGGTCTTAATTGCTACGAGCTCTGCAACGGCTTCGGTATTTCCAAATAGCCAAGCTTTTTCGGTGTCAGGTATACCCGGTGATGCAGCTATGAATGGTTATGCAGATGATATCCGTGTATATAACCGCGCAATATCAGCAGCAGAAGTCAGAGCGATTTACAATCTCGGTAAATGATGCGCAATATACGGCTCTATATAGCCACTTGGAAAGGCTTGACTTTTCGCTTCATATCTGCTAGGATAGTGGGGTAGTAAGTTTTCTCAGTCGCTTACGCATTTATTTGTTAAAGACGGGAAGTAAAATAGAAAATGGCAAAGAAGCTATATGTAGGAGGTATTGCATACGGAACTAGCGAAGATACACTTAAGAATCATTTCGCTCAGGCCGGTGCAGTCGAATCAGCTAGCATTATCATGGACAAGATGACCGGTCGCTCAAAAGGCTTCGGATTCGTTCAGTTCGCAAATGATGCAGATGCTGATAAGGCTATTAGCATGTTCAACGGCGCAGAGCTCGAAGGACGAAAGCTAACAGTTAACGAAGCTCGCCCAATGGAGCCACGAGCACCACGACGTGATTTCAATCGCGGAGGTGATGCAGGCGCAGGACGAAGCAACTGGTAATACCACCCGTCTTATAAAGGACTATCCTTTATACAAAAAACCACACGAAAGTGTGGTTTTTTGTTTTGCGCATTTCGTGAGGTGCGTGCTATAGTGTGCAATATGGAAACAGCGACTGGACAAATACACAAGAAAACATCCGCACCTGCATATACAGTTATTTTATTCTATAACTATACGCACATCGAAGATCCGCAGGCTTTTGTCAATGAACAGCGAGCTCTTTGCACATCGCTCGGTCTTAAGGGTCGAGTCCTCATTGCTCATGAAGGCATGAATGCAACGCTCGAAGGACTCAATGCTAATATTGATGCGTATTGCACCGCGCTTCTTGCAGACTCACGCTTTAAAGATACTCACATTAAAAGAAGTGCAGGGACGGCTGATGGCAGTGCATTTCGACGTCTCGTAGTGAAAGTAAGAAAAGAAGTCGTAACACTTGGTCTTCCTCCAGAAGAAGATTTCAATCCACGTGAGACGACTGGAAAATATTTGAGCCCAGAGGAATTGCACGCATGGTTTACAAAAAAGAATCCAGATGATTTTGTCATTGTTGATATGCGTAATGACTATGAGCATCAGTCGGGACATTTTAAAGGGTCGGTACTCCCGCCACTTCGTAATTTTCGTGATTTACCAAAAGTATTACCTACGCTTGAGCATTTAAAAGATAAGACCGTGGTGACTGTCTGTACTGGAGGAATTCGCTGCGAGAAAGCTTCGGGCTATCTTGTGAAGAATGGTTTTAAAGATGTGTATCAATTGAACGGTGGTATCGTGACCTATATGGAGAAATTTGAGAATGTGGGAGTATCAGCTGATGCAGATGCAGCGACTTCAGCCACAACTGCAACTGCCGCCACAACTTTAACGGTGCCCGCAAATAATTTCCTTGGCTCACTCTATGTATTCGATGAACGCACTACCATGGCTTTCGCTTCGAAGGATAAGCGATCTGTAATCGGCGTATGTGAATTTTGTAATGCTCCAAGTGAGCAATATACCAATTGTGGCAATGACGATTGTTACCTCAAGTTCATCGTATGCGAAAATTGCCCTCGAACAGACAAAACAAATAAATCATATTGCAGAGAGTGTCGAGCGAAGGAGACGTCAAATAGCTAGAGTAATTTTTACAGAATCAATCAGCATCAGTCCACCAATCGGCGGCAGGGGCGTCTTTAATTATAGTAAAGGCTTCTTCAATGCTATCAGTAATGGTAAATAGATCGAGATCGTTCTTACTAATGGTGGCGTGTGATTCATACATGTTTGTAGTCATGTAGCTTTCAAGTGGTTTCCAGAAGTCTGCGCCAACTAAAATAATTGGCACTGAAGGAATTTTACGGTTCTGAACGAGAGTGAGGATGCTGAAGAGTTCATCGAAAGTACCATAACCACCGGGGAAAAAGACATAAGCCTTTGGAGCAAAGGTAAGCATGGTCTTACGAGCATAGAAATGTTCGAAACACACTACATCATCGACGAATTCATTAATACGTTGTTCACGAGGAAGACCAATAGCAATACCAATAGTCTTTACACGCGCTTCTCGAGCGCCTTTATTCGCTGCTTGCATAATACCAGGACCCGCACCAGTTACTACGACATAACCGAGCTCTTTTGCGACGCGATTGGCAAGGTCTTCAGCTTGTTGATAATGAACACTTTCAGGAAGAGCACGAGCAGAACCGAAGAAGGTCACGCGCTTCGGGTATTTTTGGATAAATTCAAAACCAGCTCGAAACTCTCTCGTCGCAGTATTTACTTGTTCATCAATATTTTTTACGAGCTCGTCTCGTGTTAGGTGAAGGGGTTGCATATGTTTTTTTGTAGTTTTCGGCTATTATAGCATGTATGGCAATTTCATTCAAAATAAATAAGGCTAAAGGACGTGCACGAGTGGGTACTCTTACTACTCCACACGGCATCATCGAGACGCCAGCTTTTGTGACGGTCGGAACTAAAGCCACGGTAAAGGCTCTCACGCCGGAACAGGTTGGCAGTAGCGCACTTGCTGGTGGTCTTATTGATGCGCAGGTGGTGCTCGCGAATACCTATCATCTCTATCTCGAACCGGGGGAGAAGATTCTCAAACAAGCTGGAGGGTTGGGGAAGTTTATGAATTGGGCAGGCCCCACCATGACTGATTCAGGAGGATTTCAAGTGTTCTCACTTGGCGTAGCGTTTGGCAATAAAGCCAGTAAGATTGCAGATCGGCACGATACCGCTCGCGAGGGTGTCAATGTGGTAGTAAGTGAAGTAGCGCACACAAATGAGAATGACGAAACAACATCTCCGCACGAAGCACTTGCGAAGATTGATGAAGACGGTGTGTCATTTAAATCAGTGATCGACGGTAGTGCTCATCGCTTCACTCCAGAACGATCGATGGAAATACAGCACGCTATTGGAGCGGATATGATATTTGCTTTTGATGAATGTACGTCTCCGCACGCTCCGTATGAATATCAACGTGAAGCAATGGATCGGACGCATCGTTGGGCGAAGCGTTCACTTGAATACCATCGCGCACATAGTGATCACGCGCTTTTTGGTATTGTGCAGGGAGGTCGTCATATGGATCTGCGTAAAGAAAGCGCAACGGTAATCGGCTCAATGAAAGCGTCAGATGGGCAAGGTTTCGATGGTTTCGGTATTGGTGGTTCATTTGATAAAGAAGATATGTACAGTGTGGTTGGTTGGGTAAATGATATTTTGCCACAAGATAAACCGCGACATCTACTCGGTATCGGTGAGCCTGCGGATCTTTTTGGAGCGATTGAGAATGGTGCGGATTTATTTGACTGTGTGGCCCCAACACGCTTGGCTCGAACAGGGAATCTTTACGGAGCGTATGGACGAATTAATATGAATAATGCGAAGTTCAAAGAAGACTTCGGTTATATTGCTTACGGTTCAGATGGTAACAAGTGCGCTTGCTATACGTGCACGCATTATACGCCGGCCTACCTTTCACATTTATTCCGATCGAAAGAAATGCTCGCCGCTACATTAGCTTCAGTGCACAATCTACACTTTATCGTGCATCTCGTGCGAAATATTCGTCAATCACTCATCGATGACACTTTCGATAATTTTAAAAAAGAATTCCTCGCGAGATATGTTGGTGGGAACTAATTACTCTTTTTAAATTTACCAAATAAAGTCGTCCGTATTGGCTATTTTTGCTGTTCGAGATGGTTATTATAGACGGTCGGTTTATAGCTCATTGGAGCTTGAGCAAGAAGATCTTCGAGAGCTGTTCTTGAGAGAAGACCTCGTTGTGCACCAACATATTCCACTACTGACATTGAATTGATCGGAGCCCATGCAAGTGCTTCAAGTGGACTCTTTCCGAGAATAAGTGCAGAGACGTATGTAGAGGCGAAAGCATCGCCGCAACCTGTTCGTTCATACGGAGGCTTTACATCAGGATAAATTGGCATAAAGTACGTGGTCGTGCCGTCGAACATGTATGCACCATTCGGTCCATCAGTTATGAGAACGATCTTTGGGCCAAGCTTGTACACTGCATGAAGGAGCTCTTCGATGTTTTCTGTCTCGTTATTTAATATGAGTTGTGATTCTTCAACATTCACAATGAAGACATCGCTACGCTTATAGAATTTTGACATCTTCTCAATACCGAGCTTCATCTGGAAAGTCCCCGGTTGGAAAGCAAGCTTCACGCTAGGGTTTGCTTTAAGATACGTCGCTATCTCAACATGATAGTCATACGAGTTGCTACTAAGAGAACTTAGATAAATCCAGCGCGGAGCATTCGGATCAGGCTTCGTAGCGTTCTTCGGGAAATGATAATTGTATTCATGATGCTTGATGAGGATAGTGCGATCAGTATTGAACCAAAGCGCATAGTGATAGTTGGTCGATTCGTTTTTTTGTATAGTTACAAAATCTGTTTCAACTTTATTCTTTTTTAATTCGACAACACATTGTCTACCACGTTCATCTGAACCAATATTTGTTACAAGCGCCGAGCGAAGACCAAGGCGTGCTGCTGATACAGCGGCATTAGCAGAATTACCTACACCGGCGATCTCCTCTACAGAATCAAAAGGAATTTTATCTGGGAAGGGTAGAGAAAGCACACAATGCTCCTTCTCAGCATCTTTACAAGTGACATGAGCGCCACTTTCCTCATGCATTCCAGCCGCCGCACCGGGTATGTGAATAAAAGCATCGATGGTAATATCTCCAATTGCAAGAAAATCAAGTTGTTTTTTAAACATATGCACATATTGTACCATAGCCAGAAATCTACAATTAATATGTGATATACTTGCTGTATGAAAACATTACGACAAGCGGTAGATGAAGCACGGAAAGCGAAAGTAGCCGTGGGTCATTTTAATATTTCCAATCTCGAAGGCTTCTGGGCTGTGGTTCGTGCTGCGCAGTCTCTCACTGCAAAGTCTGGCCGAGAAATTCCCGTCATTATTGGTGTATCAGAAGGTGAGCGAGACTTCGTAGGTGTCGCACAGGCTCGCGCTCTTGTCGACAGTGTGAACGCTGCGGGCGGATACCCACCAATTTACCTTAACGCTGATCATACATATTCATATGATCGAGTGAAAGAAGTGATTGATGCTGGTTATGATTCAGCCATATTTGATGGAACTGAATTGTCATACGATGATAATGTCGCCACAACGAAGAAGTGTGTTGATTATGCTCGCGAGGTGTCAAAGAAGACCGGCCGAGACATTATTCTTGAGGCTGAACTTGGTTTCATTGGTAAATCATCGAAAGTCCTCGATGCTATTCCTGCAGGAGTAAGCTTCGGTGAAGAAGCACTTACTAAGGTTGATATGGCCAAAGCATTCGTCGACGCTACCGGCGCAGATATGCTCGCCCCTGCAATCGGCAACATGCACGGGCTACTTAAGAATATGCCAAAGCCCGCACTTAACATTCCCCGAATTGGAGAGATATCAAAAGCTCTCGGTATTCCACTTGTTTTGCACGGAGGTTCAGGAGATTCTGAAAGTGATCTTATACAAGCGATTGATTCTGGAGTGGCAATAGTTCACGTTAATACCGAGCTTCGTGTTGCATATCGTAATGGCCTTCGTATGTCACTTCAAGAGAGTCCTGATGAAGTTGCGCCATATCGTTATTTGAAACCAGCATTGTTGGCGATGCAAGCTGTTGTGGAAAAGAAGCTCTCTATCTTTAATAAAATCTAGTATAATAAGCATATATGTCAGACGGAGAAGTACAATTTGATACTGATCAACAGAATTATTCACCAATAAATGCCGCGTATCGTGGAAGTACTAGCGCAGCAACTGGTTATGGTGGTTATGGACAAAGCCAAGCTACAGGTATGACGGGTTGGCTTATTCGGCATCATATTATTAGCAATGAGACACAAGGGAAGGCTATTCTTTTTGGAATAGTTTTCCTTAACCTTATTTTGACCGGTTTTGTTGTTTATAAATATATTTTGAAGTAAATTTGGGTGCAAAGGGGTGAAATCAACCCTTTTGCTTGATTTTTTTACTAATTCATATATACTGTCGGTCTATGATTACATTAAACTTCGAGAAGCGGGCAATGGCGGTAAGCCCAGAGAAAATCCGCGAAAACGGCCAGCTTCCTGCTGTCTTTTATGGTCCAAAGGAGAAGTCTACTCCAATCGTTATTTCATATATCGATTTCGTAAAGACTTGGAAAAAAGCCGGTGAATCATCAGTTATTATCTTGAAAGGTGCAGGAACTAAGGCTTCTGATGACGAGCACGAAGCACTTATTCACGAAGTTGATGTTCATCCAGTTACAGGCACTCCACGTCATGTAGATTTCTATGTTGTAGAGAAGGGTAAAAAGATCAAAGTGCATGTTCAGCTCGCTTTCGAAGGTGTATCTGCTGCAGTAAAGGATCTTGGTGGTATTCTCGTTAAGGTTCTTCGAGAAGTTGAGATCGAGGCTGCTCCAAAGGATCTTCCTCACGAGCTCCGAATAGACATCGCCGCTCTTAGTGAACTCACAAGCGTTATTCGTGCATCTGATATTAAGCTTCCAGTAGGTGTTACTCTTGTAAATAACCCGGAAGAGATCGTCGCTTCGATTGCAGAAGCTAAAGAAGAACTAGAAGAAGCTCCAACAGCAGTTGATATGACAGCTATTGAAGTTGCGAAGAAAGGTAAAGAAGCTAAAGAAGGTGAAGAGGGCGAAGCTGACGCTAAAGACGATAAGAAGGCAGACGCAAAGAAATAATCTAGTTTTAAAATATTTTAAATTCACAAAGCCGGGAGACCGGCTTTTGTGTTATACTTGGGTTATGAAATTGAAGGCTTTCGCTTTTTGTATTGTATTTTTTATGATGGCAGGGTCCGTAACGGTGGCACACGCTCAAGTGGCTTCGACGGGGGCTGTTTGTACTGACGATACATCGAGCCTGCCTAATGAAACGCCTACACAGAAGAATGTTCGCCTAACCGCAGATCTCAATCAATGCCAGATTGAGCAAGCAGCAGCCCAAGCCACACTTACACAAGCGCAGAATCAATCTACTTCACTTAAGCAAGCTATTGCAGTTCTTAATGCCAAAATTAAAGTGGCGCAGCTTAATATTCAGGCAAAGAATCTTCTTATTGCAACACTCGGTAAAAACATTTCAGATAAAGCACAGACTATCACCAATCTCTCTGGTCAGATCCAACAAGGACAAGATAGTCTTGCTGAGATATTACGTAAGACCAATGAACTTGATTCGGTGACGTTGCCCGAAGTTCTTCTTTCGTATAAAAATATCACCGAAGTTTTCTCAGATCTCGATACCTTTGGTGCCGTTGAAAATTCGCTTCAGGCCACACTCGATCAGATTGATGCTAATAAAAGCCAGACACAAACCGAGAAGGACCAATTAACTGTGCAACAAAACCAGCAGATCGATGCTCGACAAGCTATTGTACAAGATCAAGCAAATATTAAGCGTGATGAAGCTACGAAACAGACTTTGCTTAATGTTAGTAAAGGCAATGAAGCCACATATGGTCAGATCCTCGCACAAAAATCATCACAAGCTGCAGCTATTCGCAGTGCTTTGTTTAGCCTTGCTGGAGGTTCGCAAGCAATTCCTTTCGGACAAGCGCTTCAGTACGCTCAGGCCGCAAGCCGTGCGACAGGTGTTCGAACCGCTTTCCTCCTTGCTATTCTTACACAAGAGTCTTCACTTGGTGCTAACGTCGGCAATTGTTACGTAACCGATATGCAGACTGGTGCCGGAATATCTGCAAAGACCGGAGCAACGGTTTATAAAGTTATGAACCCACGGCGCGACACTCCAATATTCCAGACACTGACCGCTTCACTTGGTTTCGATCCATATAAAACTCTCGTGTCGTGTCCGCAAGCTGTTGGTTGGGGAGGTGCTATGGGGCCGGCGCAGTTTATTCCTTCGACATGGGTATTGCTTCAGCAGCGAATTGCTGATGCTCTAGGACAGAGTCTTTCGACGGTTAATCCATGGAACCCACAAGATGCTTTCACTGCTTCTGCACTCTATCTTGCAGATCTTGGAGCTCGAGTGGGCAGCTACACGAGCGAGCGAACTGCAGCGTGTAAATATTTCTCAGGACAAGCGTGCGGTCTCGTATATGGCAATACGACATATGCTACGCAGGTATTAGCAAAAGCCAATTATATTCAGACATCGGAGATCGATCAGTTACAAGGTTATTAATTATTTATTTATGCGTATATTTTCACTTGTGAGTCTTGGGATTCTTATAATCCTCGGTATTTTGGGAATCGCACACTATGTAGTATATGAAGCGATTATTACGATTGCGAGTCTACTATTTCCAAGTTCTGCTTTTTTGGTATTTTTTTCAACAGCTATTGTTAAAGGAATTTTTGTGTTTTTATGGTTGAGCTTTGCAATCGCTATTGCACTCTCGATGAAAGTAAATAATTGGCTCGTGCATTTATATTATCGTATTACTGCAATATGGACCGGTCTTATGATGTATGTTTTTGGTGCGGTAGCTCTGTATGGAGTTGTAGTTGCTCTGGACGTGGCAGAATTAGGCAATTTTCATCAAGATAGTCTTGCGAAGGTCGGCCTTGTTCTTGTCTGTCTGGCTTGTGTGAGTGTGGCGTATGGTTTATATAATGCCAGTGTGATTCGAACTACGAATGTCACAATTAAAATAGATGGCTTGCCCCAAGCATGGCGATGGATGAAAGCGGTCTGGGTTAGTGATGTTCATTTAGGGCATATCCGCGGAAAGCATTTCGCTGCCAAAGTTACTGCCGCTATAGCTGCATGTAAACCCGACGTGGTTTTTATTGGTGGTGATCTTTATGATGGTGTGAAGGTAGATATGCACGCTATTGTCGAACCGTTTCGAGCTTTACCAAAGATTTGCCCAACATTTTTTATCATGGGGAATCATGAAGAATTTAATCCAAATGATCCACCGAAGTATATCGAAGCGGTGAAGGCTCTCGGTATCACCGTACTTGAAGACGAAATAGTTGAGGTTGAAGGAATGCAAATCATCGGTGTGGATCATGGACACACTGATACGACTGAGAAATTCCGTACGGTTATGAAAAATATTATTTTTGACCGCAATAGACCAAGCATATTGCTAAAGCATGAACCACGAGATATTCATGTTGCAGCGGATGCTGGAGTGTCGGTGCAATTGTCAGGACATACCCATCATGGGCAGGTTTTCCCTGTGAACATCCTTACGAATATGATATTCCGTGGCTTTGGATATGGACTCGCGACGTATAAGCGAAATAATGCCGAGCCTTTGCATGTATATACATCGAGTGGAGTCGGAACTTGGGGTCCTCCGGTACGAATTGGGACAAAGTCGGAGATTGTTGTTATTAATTTTAATTAGCGAGGAGTAATACTATTTTTGTAAAAAGCGATAATGCAAAACTTATTACCAAAGCATATAGAGCAGTTAGAGAATGAAAAGAATTTATCTTTTATCGGCGATCACAACAAAGTGGAGATCGCACTGACACTTCTTGGTCTAAAACCCTCTTTCTTTATGGATTGGCAAGAGCCACTTACTAAGAAAGACCAAATCCACAATGAATCTCATGAGCTCGAGCAGTTATTGATTGAAAATAATTGTAATGTTCGAAGTTTTTTTACTACCGAAAACCAGAGTGTGTGGTGCAGATTTTATTGTGCAAGAAATGAAGAGATTTTAGAAAAACTGATACATACAGAATATACAGAAGGTGATTCTAAAGAGGTCATTAAAAATAAAGATAAGGAACGTGGACTTCTGCTTGGCTATCAAAAAACTGCTGTGGAAGCTTATGTCAATAATCAGAATATACATGACAACGAATTGCCCATTGAAGTCAAAAAATCAACCATATTCAAATTAATCGGGCATCGCTTATCAAGAGACAACTGGAATACAGAACTCGAGGAATTTAAGAGACATACTGATATCGTAAAAAGCGTATTTCCAAATCTATACAATCGTATCATTAACGAACATATTCCTAATGAGCAAGATATCGCTTGGAACGAGATACGTCGTCAAGTCGACACTATCACTGACCGGCTCGGCATGCCAGTTGACGAAGAAATAAAAGAAGTAGTTGTCGGTTTACGCGCAAATGGTATCAACACGGTTTCATCTTGTGGCGGACACACTGATGGCGATAGGCTCGCTTTTCCATGGGTCTGTTGTGCAGCTTCCGATCAGCCAGAGTTTAGGTTTAAAGATGAAGAAAATATAAAAAATGCCATTGCTCAAAAATACAGTATTCTGGCCACAGATATTTTTAATGTCGAAAATGATTCCGCTCAGAAGGACTATTATGAAATGACGAGAAACGCACCAGAGACTGATGAATATATAGAATAGGATAAGAGAAATCTGCCTTTAAAAAATAAAGTTGGCCAATACATTAAAGAATACTATGCCCAGAGAGTAGGTGGCCCAGTTGTGAGAATTGCATTAGGTGATATATATCCAGGGTGTCTTATTAATATACCTGATGAGGATGAGAGAAAATGGAGGGAGACATTGTCACAGGACGAATTAAAAAGTAAGATTAGAGAAGCGCAAAAAGAGATGGAAAGATTCGGCGATTTTCTCAAACTAAGTTTTTAATATCAGCTTAAAAATAATATAATTGTATGGTACAAACAAAAAGAAACTGGAGCATTTTTTTGAGTAGCGTATTTTTTGTCCTCGGCTTCTCGGTGGTATTTTCAATTGTCGGAATACTACTTCAGACTGTTTTGTCTCACGCTTCAAAAGGAGTAGAAGCATGGCTCGGGTATATTGGGGGATTAATTATTATTATGTTTGGTTTATTCTTACTCGGACTTTTTAAACCAAAGTTCTTAGAGAAGACACACACCATTGCTGTCAAGAAACGATTCAATTCGTATTATATGACTTCGTTTGTTTTTGGTGCGGCTTTTGCTGTGGGCTGGACACCGTGCGTGACTGCTGCACTCGGAGCGATACTTGCTCTCGCTGCAACCGAAGCGACGAGCGCTTTCGTTTTGTTATTCGCATATACGCTCGGCATCGGTATTCCATTTCTTTTGGTGGGACTTTTCACCAATCAAGCTGAAGCTTTGATCAATAAAGCGGGGCCGTGGGTCGCGTATTTTGAATATGTATTCGGAGCATTACTTGTTGTCATCGGCATTCTTATTTTCACCGGAGAATTGAGTAAGGTCGCAAATTTTCAATTATTGGTTGGTCTTTTAGACTCGCTCCAAATCGGGACATCGGTCGGGGGAAGTATTAATTCACTTTCAGTTATTAATATTGGCATTGCTTTCCTTGCAGGACTCGGTTCATTTTTAAGTCCATGTATTTTGCCGATTATCCCTGGGTTTTTATCATATCTTGCCTCAACAGCAATAACCAAAAAATAAATGCAAAATAAACGTCGCTTAATTCAAATAGTTGCCGTATGCGTAATCATCGGTGTAATCGTATATATCGAGACGAGCAAACCCTCGGTTCCAATACAAGTTTCGCAAGATATTGCAGTTGGTATCCCAAATCAGACTCAAAAGCAAACTCAAAACGGCGTGGCTGCTACTGCGACGACAACTACAACGACCACTAAGGCCGCCACTACCGCAGCTACAATCGATCGTATAGCACCAAAGATTGCAAAGTATGCTAAAGCTAAAGAGCTCGCAGATCCACAAGGCTTTATCAATAGTCCAAATGGCGATAATGGTAAAGTTGTTGGAGGAGCTCCATTTACCTTGTCGCAGTTCGTGGGGAAGAAAGTAATATTGCTAGATTTTTGGACATACAGTTGCATCAATTGCGAGCGAACCATTCCTTACCTTAATGCTCTCTATCAAAAATACAAAGACCAAGGTCTCGTGATTGTCGGAGTGCACACGCCAGAATTTGAATTCGAAAAAGATTATAGTAACGTTACGACGGCAGTTGCGCAGTTCGGTATTAAATATCCTGTGGTTCTCGATAGCAATAACGGCACGTGGAATGCATATAATAATCGGTATTGGCCACACGAACTTCTTATCGACATTGATGGATACATTGCCCATGATCATATCGGAGAGGGAGATTATGATGTTACTGAGAAAGCAATTCAGAGTGCTTTGGCGGAGCGAAATACTGTTCTTGGTCTCACGAATGCCGTGCCGACGGGAATCGTGAATCCAACAGATGCTATTAATATGGACCCGAGGGGTGTACAGAGTCCTGAGACGTATTTTGGAGCGGCTCGTAATGAATTCTTCGCTAACGGAGATTCGCAAGTTGTTGGAACACAACAGCTCGTAATCCCCGGTAATATCGAAGCGAACCCAGCGTTAAGTTCTCTATATCTTGAAGGTAGTTGGAACTTTAAACCAGAATGGGCAGAGACAGTGTCCAAGCAGGCGAAAATCATATACCGATATAATGCAAAAAATGTATATTTTGTCGCCGCTGCCAGCTCGAGCACACCAGCCGGAGTGATGGTGGACATTAAGCGCGATGGGGTCTTTGTTAAAAAAATGACTATACAGCAGAATAAACTATACACATTAATCGAGGGTTCTGATTATGGAGCTCATACACTCGAGATTGATACAGAGGGTCCAGGTTTGGAAGCTTTTACGTTTACTTTTGGTTAATTAGGCTTGATTTCGAGCAATATTTGCCATAATTAATGAGTTCTGCTATAGTAGCGACATGAAAAAAGAAATCCATCCAAAGGACTACCGACAGGTTATTTTCCTCGATAATTCAAACGGGGCTATGTTCCTTATTAGTTCTACTATTGCTACCAAGGAAAAGGGCACATTTACTGATGGTAAAGAATACCCACTCTACAGCGTAGAAATCTCTAGCGCTTCACACCCTTTCTATACTAATCAAGAGAAGACACTCGATGCAGCTGGTCGTGTTGAGAAGTTCAAGACTCGTCAGTCAAAGGCTACAAAATCTACCAAATCTGCAGCAAAGCAGGGATAGATGATCAATCTCGAAGAGTACAAAAAAGACCACAAGACGGCATACCTTGCCGAAATGTATGAGAAGCTTGACCTTGAAGAAAAGGAGCTTTTAACTATGGCTGCTGACCCTTCGATGAAGGATTTGGCGGAAGCTGATCTTGCTGGCATTCGTGAGCAGAAGAAGACAATTGAGGTACAGATTCAAGGAATCATCGACCGTGAGAAAGAAGAGGATGAGATTCCTAATGAACTCGTGTTGGAAGTACGCGCAGCTGCTGGAGGGGATGAAGCGGCGATTTTTGCGCGTGAGCTTCTTGAAATGTATGAGAAATATTCTATCGCTAAAGGGTGGGGCACACGAGTGCTCGAAGAAGGTGCTTCGATGGAAATTAAAGGCAAAGGGGCATACGATGCGCTTCGCTATGAGACAGGTGTGCACCGCATTCAGCGAATCCCTGTAACTGAGAAAATGGGCCGAGTGCATACATCGACTGCATCGGTCGCTATTTTGCCTATTAGAAAGAAGTCTACATTCGAGATTAACCCTGCTGACCTTGAGATTGAATTCTCTCGTGCTGGAGGTAAAGGAGGGCAGAACGTTAACAAAGTGGAGACTGCAGTGCGTGTCATTCACAAGCCCTCAGGCCTCTGGGTTCGAGCCACAGCAGAGCGAAGCCAGTCGAAGAACCGTGAGACTGCAATGAGCATCCTTCGGGCAAAGCTCGAAGCGCTTGAAGAAGAACGCGAAGCGAAGAAGTTCAGTGCCAATCGTAAGGGACAGGTGGGTACTGGAGATCGATCGGAGAAGATAAGAACCTACAACATTCTTCAAGACCGTGTGACCGATCACCGCATAAAGCAATCGTGGCATAATATCGAGACGATATTCGCAGGTGAGCTCGATCCGATCATTGAAGCGGTGCAGAAGTATCGAGAGACCGGCATAGCAGGTAATGAAACGGGTAGTGATGCAGGTAGTGACGATAGTGCGGATTAAAAAGTCACTTCGTTAAGCAAAATATGGATTTTTTATAAAAATGTGCTAAAATGATCCCCGATTTAAAAATAACAATAATTTACAAATTACATGAAAAATACACTGACAGCCCCTGAGAAAAAGACCAAAATCGTCTGTACGATAGGTCCAGCAACCGAAACCGTTGAGAAATTATCTGACCTTGTTAATGCTGGTATGAATGTGATGCGACTTAACTTCTCACACGGTGATGCAGCTGAACACCAGCAGCGCCTTGAGAACCTTAAGAAGGCTGTTGCAGCGACTGGTAAGACTGTGGCTGTTATGCAGGACCTCTCAGGTCCTAAGATTCGAACAGGGGAATTCAAGAACGGCTCTATCGTTCTTAAGGTTGGTCAGACATTTACCCTTACAACAGAGAAGATTATGGGAGATGAGAATATTGTTCATGTAAATTATCCTCTCCTTCCAAAAGAAGTTAAAGTTGGTGGTCATATCCTCATTCATGATGGAAAGATTCGAATTGTTATTACTAAGATTCAGGGCAAAGAAGTAGTTGGTAAAGTACTTGTTGGTGGAGAGATCAAGAGCCGTCGAGGTGTTAACCTCCCAGGTGCTTACCTTTCAATCAGCTCTATTACTGATAAGGATCGAGTAGATGTGCTTTTTGGTATTAAGAATAAGGTAGATTTCGTAGCGCTTTCTTTCGTTCGACGACCAGAGGACATTAAGGAATTGCGAGACATTCTAGATAAAGCAAAGTCAAAGGCTCGTATTATCGCTAAGATTGAGACTCCAGAAGCGCTTGAGAATATCGACGCTATCCTCGCTCTTACTGATGCTGTGATGGTAGCTCGAGGAGATCTCGCTATTGAGATTCCTGCTGAGGATGTTCCTCTTGCTCAGAAAATGCTCATCGCTAAGTGTAATGCTCTTGGAAAGCCTATCATTACCGCTACACAGATGCTTGAGTCTATGATTAAGTCTCCAGTACCTACACGAGCTGAAGTATCAGACGTTGCAAACGCTATTATTGATGGTACTGATGCAATCATGCTTTCAGAAGAGACAACACTCGGACAGTTCCCAGTTGAAGCTGTTTCAATGATGACAAAGATTGCACTTAAAGTAGAAGGAGAGACATTTTTCGAAAAGCGAATGCCTTCATACGATCATAAACACGCTCTCTCACAGCCTATTACAGACGTTGTATGTGAATCAGCGGTAAAGCTCGCTCATGATGTTGGTGCCAAGTATATTGTCGCTCTTACCAAGTACGGCCGAACTGCACGTATGATTGCGCGATATCGCCCAAGCCAGATTATCCTCGGCTTCACTTCAAACCAGTCTGAAGCGAATCGCCTCGTTCTATCATTCGGTTGTCACCCAGTTGTAGTGCCTCAGTTTGATAGCGTCGCTGACATTATGAGCATGGTTCGTAAGGTGTCAGTTGATCATAAATTCGTAAAGAAGGGCGATAAGGTCGTCATTGTCGCTGGAATGCCATTTGGAAAGCATTCTGATACTAATATGGTCCTTGTTGAGACAATTTAACTAAAAACGGCCTAAAAGATAAGCCCATTTGCAAAAAAAAGGCTTATTTGATAGACTCTCACGACATATGACTGAATCAAAGACACATAACGGAACCATCGATAGCATGTTCAAAGCAGGTGCGCACTTTGCTTTTGGAAAGGCTCGTCGACACCCAACAGTTTCTCAGTATATTTTCGGTGCAAAAAACAAGGTAGAAATCTTCGATCTTGAGAAGACTCAGGAACTATTGAAGGCTGCTTGTGTTTTCGTCGAGAATTTAGCTAAAGAAGGTAAACAACTTCTTATCGTTGGAGGTAAGAGCGAAGCTCGAGCCGCTGTTCGAGTATCTGCTGAAGCTATTGGTATGCCGTTCGTAGATGGACGATGGATTGGAGGAACAATGACTAACTTTACTCAGATCAAGAAGCGTGTCGAGAAATTCGAGCGACTTACTGCAGAACGAGAGAAGGGTGAGCTTGCAAAATACACCAAGAAGGAGCGACTCCTTATCGACCGTGAGATTGCTAACCTTGACCGATTCTTCTCGGGTATCGTTTCTATGAAGGATTTGCCTCAAGCTATCCTCATCGTTGACCCTAAGAAAGAATACACAGCGGTTAAAGAAGCTCATGACCTCGGTATTCCAGTTATCGCTATTGCCGGATCTGACTGTGACATTAGCACGGTTGAATATCCTATCGTTGGTAATGATTCATCAAAGTCTAGCATCGAATTCTTCCTCGGCGAGGTTGTGAATGCCTACAAAGCAGGTAAATTACTTGCAAAAGCAGCTCCAACTGCTCCAGTAGCACCAGCTGCTACTTCAGAGACAAGCCCTCGAAAAATCTAGCTAATTATGCTAGGCTATAAAGGTTAGTCTGTATTGTTTATTGTTTTAATTATTTAATATTACCATGGCAACTATTACCACTGAACAAGTAAAGGATTTGCGCGATAAAACAGGTATATCTGTTATGCAGTGCCGTAAAGCCCTCGAAGAAGCGGGTGGCGACACTGAGAAGGCTCTTATCATTCTTCGTAAGAAGAGCGGTGAGCTTTCTGCAAAGAAGGCTGACCGAACTTTCGGTGCAGGCGTAGTAGGCGCATATGTTCATGCTACTGGTAGTGTTGGATCAATGGTCACACTTATGTGTGAGACAGACTTCGTTGCTAATAACGAAGAGTTTAAGGTATTAGTTCGAGACATTGCGATGCATGTCACCGCAACTAACCCAAAGTACGGTACTCGTGATGCTATCACCGAAGCTGAACGAAATGCAGCGAAGGAAGTCTTTGAGAATGAGATGAAAAAAGCCGAAGAAGAGGATATGGAGAAGGCAAAGGCTGCAGGTAAGGTTTTCAAGGCTAAGCCTGCAGAGATCAAGGCTTCAATTCTCGAAGGAAAGCTTAATGCATACTTCGCAGAACAGGTTCTTGTAGATCAGCCTTTCATCAAGAATCCTGATGTTACGATTGCGGCCCTCATTGACAATGCGATGCAGAAATTCGGCGAAAAGATCGCGATCACGCAGTTCTCACGAATGGCAGTCGGTCAGGGCAACTAACCGGTGCGCTCGCGTATTGCAAAAATAATCTATGTATTTCGCGACAATCACATTCTATATAGCGTTCGTAGGAATACTTGGTATGCTAACGCTTAAATACGTTGAAATCAAAAGAAATCGAAAGTCTTTTCTTTCTCGTTTAGCTGATCGGACGGACTATATTTTTCAGGCGGTTTATAGTAAAGTACGGTTTGTAGCTTCACATATCAATAAGCACAATGCCATCGCGGTGGTTCAGTGGGTGGCATTCCATGTACTTTCTTTTTTCCGTGCTATATACTTGTACGTGCGGGAATTGGCACATCGTCACCCGCATTCAAAGAAAGTTATTGATATGGTGACAGGTAAAGGTGAGATTCGCCCAAACGGGGCAGCCTCCTTTTATCTGAAGCAGATTGCCGAGGAGACGAAGAAATAGAGGTCTTAAGTAATAATTGAATAATGCCACGTTAGCTGTTTTGGTAGGTAACAACGAAAAATACGCCACCTTAGCTCAGTTGGTAGAGCAACGCTTTTGTAAAGCGAAGGTCCTCAGTTCAAGTCTGAGAGGTGGCTCATGAGTCAGACAGTTCCACAAGGTCATCTACACCCAATTACTCAAACAATTCGTGAAATAAGCGGCATTTTGGCTGAATTAGGCTATGAGGTAGCGCTCGGTCCCGAGCTTGAAAGTGAATTTTACAATTTCGATGCGCTCAACGTTCCAAAAGATCACCCTTCGCGCGATATGCAGGATACGTTTTGGATCAAGGCTGATAAAACAGGCGGACATGACAAAGCCACGAAAGACGCGGTGGACTCAAAAGGCCGAAGACTTCTTACGACACAGACTTCAGCAATACAGATTCGTTATATGGAAGAGAAAATAAAGGCTGGGCTTAAGCCTCCATTTCGTATTGTGGCACCAGGGAGAGTGTTTCGAAATGAAGCGACCGACGCTACACATGAAGCGCAGTTCTATCAGCTTGAAGGACTTTTCGTCGACAAGAAAGTGTCGCTCGCTGAACTAAAAGGAACTCTTGAGAAAGTTTTTAAAAAGATTTTCGGCGAGAAGAGCGAGATTCGTTTCCGACCCAGTTACTTTCCGTTCGTTGAACCGGCAGTAGAGGTGGATGTAAAATGGGTTAAGGAGGGAGAGGATCCACGTTGGCTTGAAGTCTTAGGTGCTGGACTTGTGCATCCAAATGTTTTCGCTTCAGTAGGGATCGATTCGAATGAATGGCAAGGTTTTGCTTTTGCTTTCGGTATCGATCGAATTGTGATGCTTAAGTACGGTATCAATGATATCCGACTCCTGTATAATGGAGATCTTCGTTTCGTGAATCAGTTTTGAAATATATATGAAGCGTAGCAGTACTACATACAATAGTAATTATTCATCAGTTAATAATTTATAAAAACATGACACCAGATACAACAGCTAAAGATCTTACGAAAGTAGCACCGCGAAGCCCGAAGCTTACTGCGGGAGGGTACGCTATCCTCTTACGAACTATTGATAAGTGCCGTGCATCGATTGCTGGAACTATTGGAGAATACCATTTCGATTGTCCACTTGATAAGCAGTTTTTTGGTTTTAAGAATATCGTTGCAGAGGAATTCAAAGCCTATGTAGCAGAAGGACATACTGATGAAGAGATTCTTGGTTGGGTCGTCTCACATGGCACCACAAAGACTCCAGAGGAAGTTTCAGCTTGGACAGCGAGTGTCATTGCGAATAATTATTCAGGTCAGCCAGAGAAGAAGGCTTGGCTTGAAGGAGAGAATGCTAAAGTCGGTCTTGCAAAAGATGCAACCCTTTTCGACTTCCTCGATGCAGACGATATCGCAAGCTTTAAGAAATAAAGTTCATGAAAGTTCCGTATACATGGCTACAAAGTTATTTTGAGACTCCATTGCCATCAATTGAAAAATTGGCGGACGCTTTCACATTTCATTCTTTTGAAATTGAAGGAATAGAAGGCGATGTGATAGATGTCAAAATTCTTCCTGATCGAGCGCACTATTGTTTGTCGCAAAAGGGCATTGCTCTTGAAGCTTCGGTTCTGCTCGGTATTCCATGTAAAGCGGAAAGTGAGCTACGTTATGGTGTGAATTTCGCTCTCAGTGTTCCTGTTACGGGAACACGTATGCCGAAGGTTACTGTTATTGCAAATGATTTCTGTCGACGCTTTACTGCGCGATATGTTGAAAATATTGCAACAACGAGAACCCCAAAGTGGGCAACGAAATTCCTCACTGATGTCGGTTCACGAAGTATTAGCCCTATTGTCGATGCGACAAATGTCGTGATGTTCGATATGGGTCAACCTCTTCATGCTTTCGATGCGGATAAGATCGAAGGGGATATCGTAGTTCGTAAAGCAGTCACTGGAGAGAAGATTACACTTCTCGATGGTAAAGAGTATATACTCACCGCTGAGGATCATGTTATTGCTGATGCGACGGGGCCTCTCGATATCGCTGGAGTGAAGGGTGGAAAGCGAGCAGAAGTGTCAGCGACGACTAAGAATGTCCTTCTTACTTCTGCTAATTTTGACCCCACTTTCGTCCGTCGAACATCGACTCGATTGAATCTTCGCAATGAAGCTTCGAAGCGTTTCGAGAATGAGATCACACCAGAACTGGCTTTGCGAGGAATGGTTGCTCTTTCTGCATGTCTGCAAACTATCACTCCACAGGCGGTTTTTAGTCCTATTGTCGACATGTACCCTAAGCCAGTTAGTATGAGAGTGATTGATTTTCGACCTGATTATGTTGGTGAGCGTTTGGGTGTAGTTATTTCTGAAGCGACGGTGAAGGATATTTTAAATCGTTTCGGCATCGACGTTGTGGTGAATTCGAAAGATAGCTGGCAATTAACCATTCCTTATGATCGACTTGATGTGGTTATTCCTGAGGATGTAGCTGAAGAAGTTGGTCGTATCTATGGATACGAACATGTAGTCGGCCAAGTACCTCCAGCATTTGCGAAAGCTCCGGCTCTTAATCCCGTATTCACCGTCGTGGAAAATATTCGCAATGTACTCGTTGGTGCAGGATTTTCTGAGGTGTATCTTTATACTCTCGCGGCGAAGGGTGATATCGAAGTGGCATACCCTCTGGCATCTGATAAATCCGCACTTCGGACGACGCTTGCTCCCGGCGTTAGTAAATGTCTCGAAATGAATGCTCACAATGCCGAGCTTCTTGGTGTTGAAGCAGTGACGGTTTTCGAGATTGGTAAGACATTTAAAAAAGTTGGTGCGGGTGGATCCGCTGGATCTCTAGGGACTTTTACTGAATCACTCGTGCTTGCTATTGGTGCGACGCAAGTGAAGAAAGTAAAGGGAATTGATGGAAAGTCTCGCATCAATGAGGCTGTTGAGAAATTGAAGAGCGCTTTTGGTATTGATTTCCCAATTAAAACGTTGCTTTCAACCGGCCCTCTTGCTGTGTGCGAAATCGAACTTGATCACATTGTTGAAGCGCTCGTTGCGAATGGCTCGATTACGAAGATCGCTGTTCCTGCACCTAAGGCTATGCCTGTTAGTTACCGGCAGTTCTCGCTGTATCCTTTTATCGTTCGAGATATTGCGGTTTTTGTTGATGGAGCTATCTCACAAGACGAAGTCTGGACCGAGATAGAGAAGGGGATTTTTGAAGCTGGAGCAGATAAATTGCTTGCTCGACAGTCACTCTTCGATACATTTAAAAAAGACACCAAGACTTCATACGCTTTCCGTCTCGTGTTCCAATCAATGGAGCGCACGCTTACTGATATCGAGATCAATTCTGTAATGGATAAGATAAATTCAAAGATCGCCGGACGGGGTTGGCAAGTGCGATAATTCGTTACGCTGTAAATTAGACTATATAATTTGAATATAAGTCAAGGTGCAGTGACTATTGAAATTTGATATAATTCTAGGGTCAAAAACCTTTGTAGGTTCTTGTTTTTTTACTAAAAAAACCACACATGGACCCAGAAAAAAAATCAAAAAAGAAGGATAGCTATGGTGCTGATGCGATTCAGGTCCTTGAAGGACTTGAGCCTGTTCGTAAGCGTCCCGGAATGTATATCGGTACCACTGGTCCCGATGGTTTGCATCATCTTATTACTGAAATTTTCGATAACTCTCGTGACGAAGCCATGGGAGGTTTTGCCAATGATATTGAAGTGGCACTCCTACCCGGCAATCGTGTCCGTGTAGTGGATAACGGTCGAGGTATTCCTGTCGACATCCACAGCAAGACCAAGGTCTCAGCTCTTGAACTCGTTATGACCGTCCTTCATGCCGGAGGAAAGTTCGGCGGTGAAGATACAGGCTACAAGGTCTCTGGAGGACTTCACGGTGTGGGTGCTTCGGTGGTGAACGCGCTCTCTACATACACACAAGTGCTCGTGCATAAGGATGGTGGAGTTTACATGCAGGAGTATTCTCAGGGTCGCAAGAAAGCGAATGTCAAAAAAATCGCTTCTACAAAGGTTCACGGTACTATCGTGACGTTCGAGCCGGATCCAATTATTTTCAAAGAAGGAATCGTGTTTGATTTTAATCGTGTGGTGAACCATATGCGACAGCAAGCATATCTCGTGCGAGGACTACGTATCAGTGTGATAGATGCGCGTGAATCGACAGCTGGAGTATTTGCGAAGGCTGGAGGTAAGGCTGTGGATCTCGATACAGACATCGTTTATCTTCGAGATCTTTCGATCGAAGCTCCATCACAGACATTTTATTTCGAAGGAGGTTTGGCTTCTCTGGTCAAATTTAACAATGCCATCTTGAAGCCAGTTCATAAGAATATTTTCTATGTTGAGAAGAAGGTTGAAGGCGTCGAGTCTATTGAAGTAGCACTTCAATATGCGGATGATATTTCTGCACGTGTGCTCGGCTTCGCTAACAATATTCACACACCAGAAGGCGGTACGCACATTACCGGCTTCAAAACCGCTCTTACTCGTACGCTTAACACCTATGCCAAGAAGAATAATCTCGCTAAAGATGGCGAAGATAACTTTACCGGAGATGACGTTCTTGAAGGTCTTACTGCAGCAGTCTCTGTAAAGCTCCGCGAAATTCAATTCGAAGGACAGACCAAGGCTAAGCTTGGTTCCGTTGAAGCGCAGTCTGCTGTGGCTACGGTATTTGGCGATGCTTTCTCTTCTTTCCTCGAAGAGAATCCCGACGATGCCAAGGCTATCATTGGTAAAGTAGTGCTCGCGATGAAAGCCCGCAAGGCTGCGAAGGCCGCTAAGGATAGCGTGCTTCGTAAGGGTGCGCTTGAAGGTATGACGCTCCCTGGTAAGCTCGCTGACTGTCAGAGCCATGACCCAGCTGAATCTGAACTATTCATTGTAGAGGGAGACTCTGCGGGTGGTACAGCCAAGACCGGTCGTGATCGCCGTACTCAGGCCATCCTTCCACTTCGAGGTAAGATACTTAATATTGAACGAGCACGACTTGATCGTATGCTTGGGTCTGAACAGATTAAAAACCTCGTGCTTGCTTTCGGAACAGCCATCGGCGATACATTTGATATTTCAAAACTTCGCTATCATAAGATCATCCTCGCTACTGATGCCGACGTGGACGGAGCGCACATTCGTACGCTTATTTTGACACTTTTGTATCGATATTTCAGACCACTACTTGATGGAGGTTTCGTCTACATTGCACAGCCACCACTTTACAAGGTGAAGCGAGGTAAAGAAATACTCTATTTCTATAGCGATGAAGAGAAGATTCAGGCTCTTGGTAAAGACGTCGATGAGGTACAGGAGATCGAGAATATAAATGATCCAGACAATGCCGAACAGCGAGCACAGCTTCTCGAACGCGCTGGTGCGCCGGTGGATGAAGAAGGTGCGGAGGGTGAAGATGCCACCGATATTGCAGCCGGTAATGGTAAGGGTAAAAAAGTCGCTAAGGTCTCAATCCAGCGATACAAGGGTCTCGGAGAGATGAACGCTGATGAGCTATGGGAGACCACTATGGACCCAGAACAGCGCATTTTGAAACAGGTCAATATCGACGATGCTCAAGAAGCCGACAAAGTCTTCGACATGCTTATGGGAACTGATGTTCCAGCCCGCAAGTCATTTATCCAGTCTAATGCGAAGAAGGCGACGATTGATATTTAGGTAGAGAGTGGGTTTATTGGTCAAAAGAAAGGGGGTAGCTAAACCTTAGCTTCCCTTGACTTTTTGTTATAAATACAGTACCTTTTGTGTTGATCTTTTGATCGTTAACAACAAAATAACAATATAAAACAAAGGAATAAAATTGATTACACACAATTCGCGAACGCAGGGTCCTCATCAAGTTAAGGGGGCTCCAACCATTCCAGAAATGAATCATGTCCTCGAGCCATTTTTTGAAAAGTGCGGGTATGGACCTGCCGATGAGTTCGAGGTAACAGTCTGGGATTCTGGACGGCTTTTTGAGCTCAATAAACCTGGTATAAAAATCCAGAAGCATGAGCATCATTGGGTAAGACTGGTGCTCAATTACGACAATAGCAATGCTGTGGGATTACATGTCTATCATAAGTTACCGGGCAGTAATAAGAGTGTCCCAGCTGTTGACCTGTTTAATGATCTCCGGAAAAGAAATGATGGCACATTCTTTTTCCTTGCAGAGTATGAGAAAAGCAAGAGAAGGGCCGATCGCTCTGCCACCGCTAAGGGTTTAGTTAGTCCCGACCTTGACAAAGGGTCTGCAGCATCAGGTGGTGAAGAGGTAGACCCTGAGGGCAAGGGCAATGAAGAAGCTGGCGAACAAGACCCACCTCCGAATGACGCTGATGAAGCACCTTCGCAGCAAGGGAATCTGTTGGATCCCAGGAACCTCCACAAAGGAACAATTGCCTTAGTTCTGAAGTTCGGAACAGATCCTGCTACGACATTCGACCTCAATTCATTTGGGAAAACGCTCGTAGAGGAAGGTGTCCCAGTTGGTACCGCACTCCCCATGGTCTTGATGAAGACGTTCCTACACCAAGGGCTTGTGTCGCGTGTTAACCCAGATCAAAGGCCTGCGCTGTATTCACTTACTGCGGAAGCTTTGGAGTATGCCGAAAAAACCGACCATGCGTGGACCTACAGAAAAGGCACAAAGAAAACTGCCGAAGCCGGTGTGGCATCTAAATCGGTGTCAGAGCCTGACGAACCAGACTACGCTGCGGTTGTTGGGGAACTGTTAAAAATTGGTTCAAGTTATAGCTCACTCAAAACTCGGTTCGCTGCGGCGGAAGCTGAGCTGGCTACGCTCGAAGGATCAGGAAGCTATGATGCAATAACTGCTGAGATCGAGAGCAAGGAACGTCAGATCAGAGAGTTGGAAGCTGCAGTTGCTTTGTTGCACATTGAAGCACAAGGGCAGCAACAACTGATCACCGACTGCAGAGCCAGGGTTGAAGGTTTGAGGGCACAAGTTAATAATCCAAAATTGGCGGAAAGACTCAAACTTCTCGCTGCAGTTCGAGCTCAGCTCGGGCAACTAGATGTTTGAACTCAACGACGCGTATTAATTTACGCGTCTTTTTTTTATGCCAAAAACGAGCTATTTTGGCGGTTTATCATAGAGCTTGACTTTTATATCAATATAGTATACAATGTTGGGTATTGAAGCGTGTGTCAATTAAGGCACTGCCCAAAAACCATATGATATATACTATACAAAATAAGGCTAAAATAGCATTTACTGCGCTGTGCGGGCTTGTTTTCATGCTTGCTGCAGTCGTGACCGTGGCTACGCCTTCTGTGGCTTTTGCCGGCGGTTCTTATAATAACTACAATTACGGGGGTAGTCACGATCGAGATCATGACTATGATTATTACCCATCTGCACCGGCTTTTTCGTACCGACCATCATACTATCAAGAGCCGTATCACCCATCTGCACCAGCGCCTACACCGGTATACTATGTTCCTCCAACTACCTATCCCGTGTACCAGCCTGTGTATCAGCAGCCTACCTATTATCAGAACAATTACAACACTGTTCCGTATAATTACAATTATCAGAATAGCTACAGTCCGCTCAGTGTGACTTGTACAGCGAATACTTCATACACAACTGTAGGTACTACAGTGTATTGGAATGCCAATGTCTCAGGTGGTACAGGTTCATATACATATCAGTGGAGTGGTACCGATCAGGTTTATGGTTCCAACTCATCACTCGTAGCGTCATACAATACACCCGGACAAAAATACGCGTCACTAACAGTCTACTCAAATGGTCAGACAATAACACAGGGCTGTACTAATTCTATTAACGTGACTGGTGGATACGCAACACAACAGTACAACAATCAGCAGTATACAAACACTTCAAATACCAATTATCAGAATACTACAAATTCAGGCGGTCTTATCGTAGCGTGTGCTGCGGATGCTCGAACAGTTAATGTAGGTACTCCAGTTACATGGTCAGTAGAAAGTACTGGCGGTAATGGTCAATACGCATACTCATGGACAGGTAGTGATGGTCTTACTGGATCTCAGACATCAATTGCCACAAGCTATACGTCTACAGGTTCGAAGAATGCTAGCGTGACAGTAACCTCTGGAGGTGCTTCAGCTACAGCAGCTTGCGGTAGTGCAGTCAATGTAGTCCCAGCAGGACAATCACTTAACAATACGCTTGGACGAAATACTTCGTCGACCGGAATTGCTAAGACTTCATCAACTAATAGCCAGACTGCGAACGCTCTCTTCTCACTTGCGAATATTCCTTGGGGTTGGGTAGCGCTCCTCATCATCCTTGTCCTTGCGGCAACGGTACTCTATCTACTCTTTAACAAAAGTAAGATTTAATAGAAGTAGAGGTGAGAAAATGAGAAATAAATAGCAGCTATTTTTTCTCTACAGTTTCTTTCAAAAGGCGAGCGACGAGCTCGTCTTTTGATATTTGGCCCACTTGACCATGGTCACGAGACTCGAGAGTGATCTTGCCAGCTTCGAGATCTTTGTCTCCGATGATAACGAAATACGGCGCTCGAGAAGTCTTAGCTGTGCGAATCTTTTTGCCGAAGCCTGCGTCAGACAAGTCGACACGAACACGGATACCAAGTCCATGAAGGTGCTCGTAGAGGAGTGCGGCTTCTTTATGGTGACGGTCGGCATTGTCGCCTGCGCCCACAGGAATGATGACTACTTGTTCAGGAGCGAGCCAGAGAGGGAAATTACCTCCATAGTGTTCGATAAGAATAGAGAAGAAGCGCTCAATAGAGCCCATAATAGCAGCATGAATCATAACGATACGTTCTGAAGTACCTTCTTCATTGGTGCATTCAAGTTCGAATCGCTCAGGCATATTCATATCAAGCTGGATCGTAGCTACTTGCCATTGTCGGCCAAGAGAATCATTCGCCATGAAGTCGAGCTTCGGTCCATAGAAAGCCGCTTCGCCAATGCCTTCGAAGTAGTCAGCGCCTTTCTCCTTTGCAATCTCGCGAAGGATATTTTCTGTTTGTAGCCAACGAGCTGGATCACCGAGGTATTTCTCGGGTTCGAGAGGGTCGTGAAGAGAGAGACGGAGCTTCAAAACGAAACCAAAAGTTCCATAAAAGGCGTGCACGATATCCCATACACGGAGGAGTTCTTCTTTCACCTGACTCGGTCGGCAAAATACATGGGCATCATCCTGAGCGAAAGCGCGCACGCGTGAGAGGCCAGAAAGTTCACCTGATTGTTCATCACGATAACAGACCGTAGTGTTCGCATAGCGTTGTGGAAGTTCACGATAGCTCCATTTCTTACGAGCATAAATCTGTGTGTGGTGAGGGCAATTCATCGGCTTCATAGCGAAGAGATGACCTTCACGAGTAGTGATTTTAAATAATTCGTCTTTGAATTTGTCCCAATGACCGCTTTTCTCATAAAGTTCCTTCTTTGTAATGTGTGGAATCTCGACTTTCTCATAACCGTGCTTGCCACGAAGTTCCCAGACATATGCATCGAGGAGATTGCGCATCATTGTTCCGCGTGGAGTCCATAGTGGAAGACCAGAACCGACAAGGTCCGAGAAGGTAAATAGATCAAGCTCGCGGCCAAGCTTCTTATGATCGCGCTTCTCGGCTTCAGAGAGCATAGTGTCATAGTCGTTGAGAGCAAGCTTATTCTCAAAAGCGAAGCCATAAATACGAGTGAGCATTTTATTTGTAGCAACACCACGCCAATACGCACCAGCTGTGCGAGTAAGTCTCCAGCCAGCTTCAGTTAGGTCTTTATCAGGATGTTCGCTATGTCCTCCACGGCAAAGGTCAGTAAAAGCATTCTTTGTCCCTGCACCTACCGTATAGAGAGTAATAAGCTCGCCTTTAGCGATGATCTCTTCGATAAGTTCGAGCTTGTAAGGATTGTTCTTGTATATTGCTCGAGCTTCATCTGCAGTGACGGTCTTATGTTCGAAGCTCTTCCAGTCTTTAACAATTGCTCGCATCTTCTTCTCGATCGTGGTGAGCTCTTTATCAGAAATAGAAATAGCGCTATCAGCCGGTCTTGAAAAATCGAAATCATAATAGAAACCATTATCAACAGCTGGGCCAATGGTGTTCAAGGTCTCTGGATAGAGTTCCATGACTGCAGCTGCTAATAAATGGGCAAGTGAATGCCGTATATGGGCGATTTTTTCATTATTCATGCTGAAATAGTAGCTTTTTTGGAGCCCTTACGCAAGCTTCTTTACGCGTTCGATAATGAGGCTTTTCTCTCCGCGACGTTCAGTGATGCGGGCTTTTATCGCGACGCATTGTTCAGCGACGAAAGCACCTTTAAATTCAAGATAGGTTCGAGGGAAAACCACCGCATCGATGGTGCCGGTGAAGTCGGTTACTTTGATGAAGAGCATCATTTCATTGTTCTTGGTCATGACGGGGCGCACTTCATCGATGATGACGGCGATTACGACTGCTGGGTCTTCGGGGCGTTTGTAGGGCTTCTTTGGTGCTACAGGAGGGGTAGGCGGCTTGCGACCCTCTGCGAGAGCACGAGCGGTAGCTTCAGCGAGCTTGGCTGCGGCGGCCGCTTCAGCTTGGGCTGCCTTCTCACTTGGAAGTACGATGGTTTTAGCTTTCGCTATTGTCATGCCAACCTTGTCGATATTCGCACGATAACGATCCAGAGGGTGACCGGAGATGTAGAGACCTAAGAGCTCCTTCTCCCAAACGAGCTTCTCCATAGGCGTGGCGAAGGGAACCTCAGCGAGCTTGAGCGTAGGGATGCTCGATGTATCGCTCATAAGACCGAAGAGTGAGTCTTGATTCTCTGCGCGATTCTCATGCTCTTTATTGTAAGCGAGAAGTGTCTCGATATTGCCGAGCAGAGTTCCGCGATCATGGCCGAAAGTGTCGAGCGCGCCAGATTTGATGAGTGCTTCGAGGGATTTTTTATTTAAATTACGGTCGCGCACTCGGTCGAGGAAGTCTGCGAGAGATTTGAAATGGCCGGATTTTTTACGCTCTTCGATGATGGCTGTAGCGATTCCCTGACCAAAGTTTTTAATCGTTACAAGTCCGAAGCGGATGCGGTCGGCTTCGGTGCTCTTGTCGGCATTGTCGCTTGGGGTTTCGCTGTCTTTTTTATCAGTTCTCTTAATCACCGTAAACTGACTAAAGCTTTCATTGATATCCGGCGGGAGAATTGGAATTCCCATACGCTTACACTCGGTGACGATTTCGGAAATTTTCTCGACATCACCAGAGTCGGCGGTGAGTACTGCTGACATATAAATAGCAGGGAAATTGGCCTTCATATACGAAGTCTGATACGCGACGCGACCATAGCTCGCAGCGTGAGCCTTATTGAAACCGTATGCAGCGAAAGGTTCGATGAGTTTCCATAGTTCCATTGCTTTACGTTTCGGTAGACCATGCTTTTCGAAACCTTCGAGGAGTTTACCTTTCTGTTCTTCCATTTCTTTTGGAATTTTTTTACCCATAGCCTTACGGAGCTTGTCGGCCTCGAGCCAAGAATATCCTGCAAGCTTAATAGCAATCATCATAACGTCATCCTGATAGGTAATAACTCCGTATGACATATCGAGAATATCTTTCATTCGCGGGTCAAGATAGGTAATCTTACTCTCATCGTATTTACGTTCGATGTATTGAGGGATGGATTCCAAAGGTCCCGGTCGATAGAGCGCCACCATAGCGTTAATATCGTGAATGCTCGTAGGCTTAAGCTCCACAAGGAAGCGTGTCATACCAGTACCATTGAGTTGGAAGAGTCCGATAGTCTCTCCGCGAGCGAGCATGCCGAAGGTCTTCTTGTCATCGAGAGGGATATTCTCAATGTCGACGGTTATACCCTCAATCTTTTTTACACGATCCACTGCATCGGCGAGGATGGAGAGGTTCTTGATACCGAGAAAGTCGAATTTGAGAAGACCGGCATCTTCGATGACGTACATATCGTACTGGGTAATGATCTTCTTCTCGCCTTTGGTATCGTACTGTAGTGGGGTAAAGTCAGTAAGCGCTCGAGGGGCAATGACCACACCAGCGGCATGCACCGAGATGTGACGGGCGCAGCCTTCGATCTTTTTTGCCATATTAATAATACGGCTAACATCCTCTTCTTTCTCATACATAGCGCGCAGGTCAGGTACTTCTTCAAGTGCTCGATCGATAGTCATAGGGAAGCCTTGCGCACCCATAGGAATGAGCTTTGATATCCGGTCTCCGAGCTCATATGGATAACCAAGAGCTCGAGCCACGTCCTTTACTGCACCACGGGCCATCATGGTACCGAATGTTCCGATCTGCGCTACTTTGTCATTGCCATATTTACCGCGAGCATAGGTAATCATTTCATCGCGACGGTTGTCGGCGAAGTCCATATCGATGTCCGGAGCAGATGGTCGCTCGGGATTCAAGAAGCGCTCGAAGGGGAGTTTGTACTCAAGTGGATTCACATTCGTAATGCGCGATAGATACGTCACAAGCGAACCCGCAACGGATCCTCGAATGTTAGTAAGGATACCATTGGCGTGAGCATAATTAAGCAGGTCTGCCACCACGAGGAAGTAAGGAGCGTAGCCTTTATCTTTAATAACCTTTAGTTCGTATTCGGCGCGCTCGGTGACTTCTTTGGGGATATGGTTGAGATCCGGAGCGAGTTTGCGCGTCAAAACTCCTTCGTATACGAGTCGCCGAAGTTCATCATCATATGAGAGTCCGCTTGCCACCTTATAGTCAGAGAAGACCCATTTACCAAGCTCGATGGTGAGATTACACTTGTCGGCGATGACTGATGTATTCTCGATGGCCTCGGGTATGTCTTTAAATAATTCCTCTGCACGCTCAGGTGAAATGAAAGAGAAGTCCTCCTCTTCATCACTTCCTCCACCCATGCCGGTATTGCCCCCTCCACCAGTAGCGCCTCCAGTTCCACGATCGCTCGTATCGCCAGAAGTATTGACGAGCATAAGTGTATCTCGAGCAGCCTTGTCATCAGGATGCATATAGTAGACATCGTGTCCTGCGACGATAGGGGTATTGGTCTCGTGAGCGAGCTTAATGAGCTCTTGCATAAGTGGCTCATGTCCTTCGATCTCAGGATGGCGAGTGATCTCAATGTAGAAATTATCTTCGCCGGTCGTGCCATTAAAAGCATGCTTGTAGAATTCGATATGCTCGCGAGCCTTGACGATATTGTGATTCTTAATCGCCATGGTTATCTCGCTCGAGAAAGATGGAGCGATAGCGATGAGACCTCCGACGCCTTGTAATGCATATTCTTCAATGAGCTCATGATCGATACGTGGCTTGTAGTAAAAGCCTTCGAGATATGAGCGCGTTACGATTTTAATAAGATTTTTGTAGCCCACGACATCCTTAGCGAGAAGAATGAGCCGCGAACGGCGATTGTCGATACCAGCCTGCATATCGGTACGGCTTCGTGCGGCAACGTACGTATCTACGCCGATGATAGGTTTTATTCCAGCCTTTTTGCACTCTTTATAAAACTCAATCGTGCCATACATATTACCCGCATCGGTAAGAGCGAGCGCTGGCATGCCGTACTTCTTAGCTTCTTCAACGAGGTCTTCAACCTTAGGAAGGGCATTAAGAAGTGAATAGTGGCTATGTGTATGGAGATGGATAAATTTAGACATTCGTATTTGAAGTATAACAAAAAGAAATAAAAATCGCTTAAATAAATTTAAAAAAGTATAATTAGATCATGAAATTCGTATTTGGTGTTGATGAAGTAGGGCGCGGGCCTATAGCAGGGCCGGTTGCAGTGGGTGTTTTCGCTGTGGCTGCGAAGTCAGAAAGTGAAGCACGTGTAAAACTCGCGAAAATCTTCCCAAAAGTAAAAGAATCGAAACAATTAAGCGAAATGAAGCGCGAAATGTGGTATGCGAAAATACTCGAAGCGAAAAAGTCGGGTCTAATCGACTTTAGTGTGGCATTTGAAAGCGAAAAGGCAATTGATACCAAAGGTATAGCAGTATGTATTCGAAGCTGTATCGTAAAGGCGCTCAATGAACTCGTAAATGCTAAGAGCCTATCGCGCGAGGCAATAAAATCTGCGGACGTGCTCGTACTTCTCGATGGAGGACTAAAAGTACCGGCGGATTTTATCCATCAAAAGACGATCATCAAAGGCGATGCGAAGAAGTCCGTCATTGCTCTGGCCTCTATCGCTGCGAAAGTATGTCGCGATAGGAAGATGAATAACCTCGCTCGAAAATACCCAGATTATGGCTTCGGAATTCACAAAGGATATGGGACGAAAGCTCATTATAATGCCATTGAAAAGCGGGGTATATTACCTGTGCACCGTAAGTCATTTCTCCACCCATTCGAGCTCGCTTAGTCATAAAAGCTTGCAAAAAATGGCCGTATACTGTATTATAGTGCCACTATGGTTAACAGAATGAGAGCAACCCGAGCTCATCGGGACAACAGACGATCACATCATGCACTTGATGCTATTCGACTTACAACAGACACAACGACTGGTTCTTTACACCAGCGACACCGCGCCGATATGGCCACTGGCATGTATCGAGGCCGGAAGATAGTGGTAGTGAAGGAGACTCGTCCAACAGTTGTAGAAAAAGGCGCTAAAGTATAGTAGAATAAAGGGGTTACTAATTAGCAGAGTTTCAAGGTTCTTTAAAGAAAATTATGGCAAATCGACATCTCTCACGTTCAGTAGTCTTGCAATCACTCTTCGAGTGGGATTTTCGAAGCTCTCCGGATAGTGAAATAAAAGACATTGTTGAACGTAATGCTAAAGAATTCGCCCCTGGGGTGAGTGATATTTCTTTTATTGAAGAACTTATTGTTAATATCCTTGCTAAGCGTAAGGAACTCGACCTTATTATCGAGAAGGCTGCTCCTGATTGGCCAATTGATAAAATCTCTATTGTTGATAGAAATATTTTGCGTGTAGGACTCTACGAGCTTATTTTCGCTGATCGTAAAGAAGTGCCTGCAAAAGTTGCTATTAACGAAGCTATTGAACTCGCGAAAACTTTCGGTGGAGAAAATAGCGGTAAATTCGTCAACGGCGTACTCGGTTCCGTCTACAAAGAGCTCGGTGAACCGGGTAAAGACGATGTCGCCCCTAAGAAGCGTGCTCGTATCGAAGATGTTCCATATGAGAAAATGCTAATTCAGAACCTCGGTGGAGCTGTAGTCTTCGCTCGGGATGGTTCGGAGATTTATCTCGGTTTCGTGCATGATATTTTTGGTCATTGGACTTTGTCTAAGGGTAAAATTCCTGAAGGAGATGTACGTGTAGGAACCGTCGCTAAGGTAAAGGAAGAGATGGGTCTCGACGTGAAGATTACCGATGATCTTGGTAATAATGAATATATTGCAAGCGATCCAGAGAAAGGTAAGATCCGAAAGCAAGTACATTATTTCCTCGCTGAATCTGCTTTCGTTGATATTAAGCTTGCAGATAAGCCGGGCCTTGATGATGCGAAATGGTTCAAGCTTGCCGACATTCTCGAATTAAATTTTTATAATGATATTTTGCCGATTGTGACGAAAGCGCTCCAGATCCTCGCTGGAGGACTTGTGGGAACTACTGATGCTTTGAATGCTACCGAATCAAAGAACGCTACTGAATCAAAATAATATGGGACAGGATATGAAAAAGTTTGAAGAGTTTGCTCAAAAGATGGGTGTCGTATTTAACGACATTGGTCTTTTACGTACTGCGTGCACGCACCGCTCATACCTCAACGAGAATAAAGGCGCAGGTTTGGAGCATAATGAACGGTTGGAATTCTTGGGGGATGCAGTTCTTGAGCTCGTTATCACGTATTTCCTATTTAAAAAATATCCAAAGAAAAATGAAGGGGATATGACTTCATATCGAGCAGCACTGGTCAATACGGTGTCTCTTTCGCGTGTCGCAGAGAGTCTCGGAGTTAATGAATATTTGCTTCTTTCACGTGGAGAAGAGAAGGATAAAGGCCGTGCTCGAAGTATCATTCTTGCGGATAGTGTTGAGGCTATCATTGGATCGATTTATATCGATCAGGGTTATAATGCTGCGGCGAATTTCGTCTCACGACATCTTCTTGAGGTTATTGATATCGATGAGATCGTCAGTAAAAAGCTCTGGCTTGATGCTAAGAGTCGTTTTCAAGAGCGAGCACAGGAGATGACGAATTTTACTCCTGCATACAAGACGCTTAAAGAGACTGGTCCGGATCATGATAAACAATTCACGCTCGGGGTATTCCTCGGTTCTGTACAAGTAGCTCTCGGTACTGGTCCCTCGAAACAAGAAGCAGAACAAAAAGCCGCTGAGAAAGCGCTTGAAGTGAAGGGTTGGTAAAATATGCTATTATTAGGTAATGCATCTGAAATCTCTTGAGATTGTTGGCTTCAAATCGTTCGCGAGAAAAGCGACGCTTAATTTCACTTCGCCGATATCGGGTATTGTGGGACCAAATGGTTCGGGTAAATCAAACGTCGCAGAGGCGTTTCGTTTCGTTCTCGGAGAACAATCCATCAAGTCGCTTCGTGGCAAAAAGGGCGAGGATCTCATCTTTAACGGTGGAGCTGCGAATGTCGCTTCGGCAACGACGAGTGGTAGAGCGAATCGCGCTTCGGTAAAGGTGGTTTTCGATAATAGTACGCGAATGCTTTCGGTGGACTTCGATGAGGTGACACTTGAGCGCGTGGTGCATCGCGATAGCTCGAATGAATATTTTATCAATGGCTCTTTGGTGCGTCTGAAGGACATTGTCGAGCTTCTCTCAAGCGCGCATATCGGCGCTTCTGGGCATCACATTATTTCTCAAGGTGAAGCGGACAGGATTCTTAATGCCAATATTCGCGAACGAAGGGAAATGATCGAGGATGCGCTTGGCCTTAAAATGTATCAATACAAAAAGCTCGAGAGCGAAAGGAAGCTCGAGAAGACTGAAGAGAATATGAAGTCAGTCGAATCGCTTCGAAGAGAGATTGCTCCGCATATTAAATTTCTCAAAAAGCAGGTTGAAAAGGTGGAGAAGGTTGAGGAAATGAAGCGTCTACTTGTGACTCTTTATCGCGAATATTTATCTGCAGAGGATGCATACATTCGTATTGAGAAGGCGCGGATTGCCGAAGAGAGGCTAGCTCCTGCTAATGAAATGGCCAAGCTCGATGCTGACCTCAGTGCAGCGAAGACTATTCTTGCTGAATCGAAGCGTGCGGATGCGCAAAGCATGGAGATTATTACGCTTGAGCGAGCACTTGCTCTAGCACGTGAAGAGAAGGACAGGATAAGTCGCGAATTGGGGAAGATTGAAGGAGCTATAGCTCTTACTGAGCGATCGATTGTGAAAGAGAAAGAGAAACAGAGTCGTGAGGATTCGAAGACGGTGTATTTGCGAGATGTTGAGGCTATTGTTAATCGGATATTTACTATTGATTCTCTCGAAGAGATTCGCAACATTTGCAGAGAGTTCGTAGCGAGTCATCGAAGTGGAGACGCACTTCATACTGCGGCGCGTTTGGAATTTGATAAAGAATTGCGAGAGTTGGGGGAGAAAAAGTCGGGCTTCGAGAATGAGCTTCGAGCTGTATCTGATCGAGCTACTCGAGCGCATGAAGAATACACACAGCTCCGCGTGAAAATAGAGCGAGAGCAAGATACCAACCGCGAGGCTGAGCGAAATGTATTTACTATTATTTCAAGACAAAATGAGATTCGCACAGTATTGACGAGGCTTAAGAATGAAGAAGATAAAGTGCTCCTTGAAGAGCAGGCTTTTCGGCGTGAGCTTGAAGATGCGAGGATGATAGCGGGTAGAGAGGCTATTGATTATGTCGTGGTTGTTGAGCGGGGTTTGGTACCTGCGCGAGGCGTGCAAGAAGAGCGACGACGAACAATAGAGAAAATAAAGTTTCGCATTGAAGATTCCGGAGCGGGGAATACCACTGATATTATGAAAGAATATCGCGAAGCAGAAGAGCGAGATGCTTTCCTCGCGCGAGAGATTATTGATCTCGAGACATCGAAGGCTTCACTCGTCGCTCTCATTGCGGATCTTAACAATCGTCTCGATGTGGAATTCAAGGCTGGTATATCGAAGATTAATGCGCAATTCCAGTATTTCTTTAATCTTATGTTCGGCGGAGGGGCAGCGAGCTTAAGCGTCATTCGTGAGAAAAAAAGAAAGCGCAAGTCAGATACGGACTTGTCGCTTATCGATGCGGTGCCGGATGAAATGGACACTGGCGATGATATGGTGGAAGAGGGTCCAGAGGGAATTGATATCAATGTGAGCCTCCCACGTAAGAAAGTGAAAGGTCTCATGATGCTCTCAGGTGGTGAGCGAGCGCTTACGTCTATAGCGCTTCTCTTTGCAATTTCACAGGTGAATCCTCCGCCTTTTATCATTCTCGATGAGACTGATGCGGCGCTCGATGAGGCTAATTCTAAAAAATACGGCGATATGATTGTTAGCTTGTCGAATTATTCGCAGCTCATTCTCATTACTCACAATCGTGAGACGATGTCTCGAGCGGGGGTCATATATGGAGTAACAATTGGCGCCGATGGAGCATCAAAACTTCTCTCAATTAACTTCGATGAAGCGGTGAAGGTGGCGAAGTAAAAGCTACCAATTGGTATTATATACGTTAGTGTTTTGTGTGCGAGCTTTTTAATATAAAAAATACACCAGTTCCAAATGCATGGAAGCTGGTGTTTGTTGTTACGGTATGTTCTGGAAGTCTACTTTTTGGACGCTACGGTGTAGTTAACAAGGGAGACATCACCACCCGCCTCGTACACGTTCTTGTTAATACCTTTACCCTTCTGTTTATCGACCACCTTGATGCCGCTTAGATATCTGATCAGGATAAGATGAAGGTTGTTCGGGTTGAATTTTACCTCCCTCTGATTCAGTGCATCTTTGATGTCCCGGACCGTGAAGCGTTGACCAGCAAGGGTTTTTACGATTTCAACCACGTGCGGTTTCAGATCGTTAAAGTTGCTTGCTTTCCGACGCTTGCGTTGCGGGCGCACATTGTTGACGACTGGGGCTGGGCTTTCAGTTGATTCAGGTTTCGGCGGTGTTGTGGTAACAGTACGAGTCAGATCACCGAGTCGCTCGTTGATGAGGTCTTCTCCAAAACTTTTTCGGAGGGTGGCGAGGTCCTGATCGAGTTCTGCGAGGAATTTGGTACGCTTTTGCTCGAATGCTTGGCATTGTCTTTCGAATTGATCAGACAATTTTTTCATTAGTTCGCGGTTGCGCATTGTTGTACTTTCGTTGATTTTTATGGTTTTGTCGGCCTTTTTAAAGGTTTCAAGGTGCTTGCGGGACATTCACAGGAATGTTCCTGTGAATAGCATTATCTTCATATTTATTGAGTGGTGTCAAGTATTTGGCTCGTGGAAAGCGTCATATGTAGACAAATGTGAATATTGTGATATAGTAAAAAAAGGTAGGCTGGATAGTGTATCCGGCCAAAAGCGTCCTTTAACAAATCAAAATTAAGACATGAATAAACCTATCAAAAGCACAACCGAGGAGTGCCTCAGACACTTCTCGGAAAGCCGACGAGAACAGCTCGATGCTGAACGATGCAGCGCCCGTAACAGGCTCTGCGAAATGATCGGCGTTTCGGATACCACAGGATATCACTGGTTCAACAAGCAGACTCTGCCCTCAGGCGTAAATCTGCTCAAACTTCAGTATTTACTGGAGCTCATCGGCTACACCATCATTGAACGTGAGACTCTCACGAAATCACTGCATGAGCTTGCCATTCAACTGGCTATTCAGGCATTATCCCCGAAGGATGCCGCAGAATACACGAATGTATCTGAAAACTCCGTCATGCGTTGGTGCGCAGGGAAATCAAATCCTGTTGCTACGATGGAAGTTACTCTCTTGGAGCTCTTAGAGCTCCACGCAACGGAAGCCAAAGAAAAAAAACAGCAATGGCAGGCAACTCTGCAAGAGTTACATTTCGACTCGGTTCAAGAATCGAACCCTTCAGTTCAAGAGTTTCCTTTGCCCAAGCATGAGCCCAACAAAGCCCTGCGTAGACAGGTTATTGAAGCACTTGCTCAATTGATCTTGACTGCAAAGCCATTGGCTGAGCTCATCCTCACGGATGATTTCACCCCCGAGGAACGGGAGCTGCTTCGGCAGTTGACTCAGGTCGTCCGTTCTAACGGTGTCTTTGACCTTTCAAACCTGCTTAATCGCTTATGTAGCGAACGGGCTCGAAGGGATATCAAACCTTAAACACAAACCAAAAGAAAGTAACAAAAGAAAGGAAAGCAATGTCAAAATCAGCACTTCTCACGGATACGCAAACTCCTATCAAGTTCAATCATGGTCAGACCCTCTTGCACTTGGCTGGTACGTACCCGACCCTTCTCGAGGTTATCCTCGAGCTTGTCCAGAACTCCCTTGATAGGGATGTTAAGGCTAATCTGATATGGATCACAATCAATCGCAAGACTCGACATCTCGCTGTACGTGACAATGGAAACGGAGCGACGTTGGAGAAGTTTAATGCTGCATTGGCGTCGGTTGCACAACCAGGGCGAAAGGGTGAAGGAAGCCTCGGTCAGTTCGGTATTGGGCTCATATCTCCCCTTGGCAAATGTGAACGGTTTACGTTCATCTCTTGTCCTGCACCACATAAGAATGGGTTTCAGGAATGGACGTTCTCAACCGCTCACATCCTTAAACAGAGAATGGATATCAACATTCCACTTCGTGCACGGCCTGACCTGACACTCGAAGATAAACCGCCCGCAGGTAAAACCAAGGTGTACTGGCGCTCGGAAATGAGCCTCACCGGGTTCACGTCCGATGAATACATCAGCCGCGTCCCGATAGACACGCTTATCGGTGGGATTCAAGACCGTTACGCCACAACCATGCGACGTAATAAGACCATCATCTCAGTTGAAGTCATTCATAAGGATGGCACTGTCGAACGGCGTCTCAACGTCACAGCTCAAGAATTCCGGGGGCAAGCACTACCTGTGCAGAAGTTTGTAAATAGTGATTCAGGTGAGACAACGTTTCGCTTGTTCATTGCTCCAAAGGTGGCGAAGGGCCGAAACGGGCGGGTATTGGTGGGTGTGACGGGAAATGATTTCCGTTTTCCTTTTCACTACCTTGCCCGATCGGCCACTCAACTCCTCAGGGATGAAGTGATCACTGCACTCACATCAGGTCTCTTCGAGGGAGAGATTCTCTCGCAGAAATCCAGACTACATCCTGATCGCAAAACACTTGAGAAAGACGATGCATTCGTCGGCTTGTGTTGCGCCATCGAAGAATGGTTCGATGGATTCGGATCAAAATACCTCGATGAGGCACGGCATTCACGTCAGGAACAACGGTTCCAAGAACTCGGACTACGGTCAATGAAAGTGCTCGAGCATCTCTTCATGGACCAAGCTCACGCACCTCTTAGGGACGTCATTAAATCGTTCGGGCGAGGGGTTGCTGGTAATGACCACGCCGATGCGGAAAGTACCGACGGTGGAAGTGAACAGACGACAAACTCGGGTAATGGTGAACCCGGAGATGGTGCAAAGACTTCTGGAACAGGATCGCCCAATCGAGCTGATTCGTCTCACGTGAAGAAGCCGCAGACGGGGAGTGGCCCAAAAGGTTCTCCTCGAAAGGTGGTGAAGAACGCAAGTTTCGGCTTGCAGTTCGCTCACGAAGCAATGGAAGGATCACCTGAGCTGTGGAAACTCGACGCCGACGCGGGTATCCTAACCTTCAACATTCGACATCCTCACTGGATGGCGTGTGAACTAAGGGATTCAACACTCATGAAGTTGCAAGAGTGTGTGACAATGGAGGCATTAACACTTCATATGATGCCTGTGGCACAACGTCACCATCAACGCCAAGCGATCGATGAACTGAACCACTCACTTGTGTCATGGATCCTCAATGGCGATAAAGTTCGATCACCGCTGGGTAGAAAACCAGCCGACAGTAGCTCTGAATAGGCTGTGTTATAACAGCCGAAAGGAACACTCCTCGATACGCAAGTATCGAGGAGATTTTATTTATTTGAATACTTTTTATTATGCGAGAACGAAATCCAACGTCTTCTTATCAAGATCCGCACCGTTTACTTTGAAGCGAATGCTGTCGCCAAGTGTGAAGGTGACGCCTGATTGTTTGCCAGTAATTGAATAGGTTTTTTTATTAAATTCATAGAAGTCGCTACCGAGGTCACGGATTTTTATCATACCTTCTGAACGGCTTTCTTTCTCTTCAACGTAGAGACCCCATTCGGTAACGCCAGAGATAGTTCCATCAAAGACCTGACCTACACGTGAGCTCATGTATTCTACTTGCTTGAGCTTTTTGCTTGAGCGTTCTGCGTCTGAAGCGTCGATCTCACGACGAGTAGAAGAGTCAGCAATGTGCTGAAATACGACAATGTCGCGATCACCGAATGGCTCGCCATTTAAATGCTTCGCAAGGACACGATGCACAAGAAGGTCAGGATAGCGGCGAATTGGGGAAGTGAAATGAGTGTAGAAGTCGAATGCAAGACCGAAATGGCCGATGTTTTTGGTAGAGTAAATAGCCTTCTGCATTGAGCGAACCGCTGCTGTGCGGATAAGCGCTTCATGAGGGGTGCCTTCTATTTGCTCAAGAAGGTGATTGAGATCGCGTGCAGTAACAAGGCCGTCTTTTGTCGTGCGGAGATTATAACCGAGGGCTCTTACGAAGCTTGCAAGATCCGCAATCTTTTCTTTATCTGGAACATCGTGAATACGGTAAATAGCGCCAGTGTCTCTTTTACCTTTCTTTTGAATGGAATCATAGATAAATTTCGCAACCTCTCGATTGGCAAGAAGCATGTATTCTTCGACGAGCTTATGGGTATCGATACGCTCTTTTTTGTAAACGCCGATAGGATAGCCTTTATCGTCGAGCTTGAACTTGATCTCTTCTTGTTCGAATTCTATTGCACCGGCTGCGAACTTTTCTTTCTGGAGAATCTTTGCAATCTTATTAAGTGTCGTGAGCTCATCGCGATACTGCATGCCGGCGAGAGCGAGGTCGGCAGTCTGTGTGCCACTTGAATACCTCACCGTGAGTTCTGGATCGCCGTCTATAGCTGCTTGTGCAGTCTCATAAGTAAAGCGATGTGTAGAATTCATCACCGTCTTGCCGAACCATCGATCATGAACCTGCGCTTTGTCATCGAGTATGAAAATAGCAGAGAAGGAAAGCTTGTCTTCGTGTGGATTAAGACTACAGACATCGTTCGAGAGAACTTCTGGAAGCATAGGGATGGTGCGATCAACGAGGTAAATCGAGCAGCCGCGCTTCACTGCTTCAGCATCAAGGGCTGTCCCTTCACGAACATAGTGAGATACGTCCGCAATGTGGACGCCGATCTCATAACGGTTTTGTCCATTCTCTTGGGGGAGTTTTTTAAATGAAATAGCATCGTCAAAGTCCTTCGCATCGTATGGATCGATGGTGAACGTCATTGTGGTGCGCATGTCTCGGCGCTTCGCAATCTCTTCTGGGGTGATTATTTTTTCGACAGTGCCGATCTCTTTCGCTTCATCTTCGACTGCGGGCGGGAAGCTTGTCTCGAAGCCTTTTTCAAGGACGATAGATTCCATTTCTACATCGTTGTCGCCTTTTTTACCAAGAGTTCGCGTGATAGTACCAAGAGGGTTCCTGACAGGGTTAGTCCAAGTTTTAAAATCAATGACTACTTGTACTTTTTGATCCTTCTCAAGCTTATGCTTGCGAGCTTCGTCTTCGGATATCGCAATGTCTGTGTACATTTTCTTATCATCAGGAATGACGAAATAGCGACTGTTCTCAGTGTCGACAGTTCCTACGAAAGTGTTCTTAGCGCGTGCAGTGACGCGGACAACCTCGGCGGTCTTGGTGCGTGGTTCGCCAGCTTTGCGAGGTGGCATGCTGCCGGTCACGGTAACTTCTACGGTATCGCCATTAAGAGCGGTGTTTAGAAAGCCCGGTTCTATGAGGATGTCTTTATCTACATTGGCTGGATCAGCTATAAAACCCATACCTTTAGCGGTAGTTGTCACGGTTCCGGTGATGTTTGTCGAGGTGTTATTTTGCATTTTATTAGTATTCATTATTGCTATAACTATAGCAGGCATGGGGAAAAAGTCTATTTGACAGTCTAATAGCTTGCTTTTTTGTGGGTGTTTTGTTAGTATGTCACCCACATATGCTAATGATCAGATTACAGCGAGTAGGACGAAAACACGAGCCAACTTTCCGGCTTGTTTTAACCGATTCTAAAAACGGCCCAAAGAGCGGACGATATCTAAAGGTTTTGGGTTCATACGATCCTCGCAAGGACAATAAGATTGAGCAGTTTGACGTTCCAGCTATAAAGCATTGGATCTCTATGGGTGCAAAGCTCTCAACTACTGTTCATAACTTCCTCGTAACTAAGAAAGTCATCGAAGGTAAGAAGCTTAATGCTCTTCCAAAGAAAAGCCCTATCAAGAAAGCAGAAGTAGCAGGAGCCGAAGCACCTAAAGCAGCCGCTACCGAAGCTAAGCCTGTGGAAACAGCAGCTGTTGCAGCATAGTCATTCTCGCGATAGAATTACGGATATTACCAGTAAGATTTAATTGATCTAACGATATGCAAAATCAGGACCAACAGTTTTTGGATTATGTAATTAAAGCTCTTGTAGATAACCCTAACGATGTAAAGATCGTTCGAACCGTTGATGAAATGGGTGTTCTCATGACACTTGAGGTAAATGCCGCTGATATGGGTAAGGTTATTGGCCGATCAGGCAATACCGCTAAAGCTATTCGAACGCTTCTTCGTGTAGTAGGTATGAAGAATAATTCTCGGGTTAACCTTAAGATTAATGAGCCAGAAGGTGCTCTTCCTCATGAGCAGAAGGCTTCAAAGACTGTCGATGAAGCAATGGCCGATCTCAAGATCTAGTGCATTTCCATATAGTTACATTATTTCCTCAGAGCCTCGATTCGTATCTTAACGAATCTATATTAAAGCGTGCACAAGAGGATAAGAAGATAAAAATTTCTTTTTATAACCCGCGAGATTTTGCTGCGCCTAAAGTTGGTGCAAAAAAAGCACCCAATGAAATGACCTACTCTGAGCGAAGAGTGGACGATAAGCCGTATGGCGGAGGTCCCGGTATGGTAATCGAAGCGCTACCTGTTATGCGAGCTATCGAGAAAGCCATTAGTAAGACTAAAGGTAAAGCGAAGTCTACGAGAACAACAAAGATTATTTTCTTTTCTCCGTCGGGCACATTGTTCGATACTGCATACGCAAAAGTAGCCGCGAAGAAGTACACGGATATTATTTTTATATGCGGTCGTTATGAGGGTATTGATGCACGGGTAAAGAAAGCCTTCAAAGTTGAAGAAGTATCGGTCGGCCCTTTCGTTCTTACTGGTGGGGAATTGCCGGCCATGATCGTGATTGATTCTGTATCAAGACAAATTGCCGGAGTGTTGGGAGATATTACTTCGCTCGAAGAGACTCGTGTAGCAGCAAAGGACGTATACACTCGCCCAGAAGTTGTGGAGTTCAAAGGAAAGAAATATCGCGTGCCAAAGGTATTACTCTCAGGGAATCATGCCCTTATTGAAGCGTGGAAAGCAGAAATTAATTCTAAATAATTTTTTATAGTATATATGGCCGACAATACACAACAGACTGCAGTGCTCGCTGGTGGATGTTTTTGGTGTACTGAGACGTTATTCGCCCGTTTGAAGGGTGTTATTTCTGCTGTTCCTGGTTACACGGGTGGGGCAGTGCCCAATCCTAGCTATGAACAGGTATGCGGTGGTAAGACCGGCCATGCTGAATGTGCCAAAATTGTTTTCGACCAAAGTGTTATTAGTTATGAGGATTTATTGACGATTTTTTTCTTTACGCACGATCCTACAACCTTGAATCGACAGGGTAATGATGTGGGCACACAGTATCGCTCGGCGATATTCTATACCACCGAAGAACAGAAGACGGTGGCTCAGGCTTTCATTAAGAAATTAACCGATGATAGAGCATACAGCACTGCTATTGTTACCGAGGTCGCACCACTCGGCACATTTTACGAAGCTGAGGATTATCATAAGAATTATTTTGAGAGCCATAAGGATGCGCCGTACTGTACATTCATCATCGGGCCTAAGGTAGAGAAGTTGGAACAGAAGTATGCGTCACTTATAAAGGATTTGTAATTATTAGTAATACCTAAATTATATGCAAACACCAATCAAGAAAGATATAAAAAATGATAAAGATTTACCAAAGGAATTATATAAAGTTGCTCGAGAAAAGGGCACTGAAGCGCCGTTCACTGGCAAGTATGTAGATAATCATGCAGAGGGAATGTATAAGTGCGCGATTTGTGGGACGCAGCTTTTTGCTTCGGGGGCGAAATTCGATTCTGGAACTGGTTGGCCTTCATTTACAGATCCAGTCGCAGTAGAAAAGGTGGAGTTACGAGAAGATAATGAACACGGTATGCATCGTACAGAAGTCGTCTGTAAGACATGTGGCGCACACCTCGGCCATGTCTTTAACGACGGTCCGCAAGAGCAGGGAGGGAAGCGGTTTTGCATCAATTCCGTATGCCTTGAATTTGAAGGTAAAGAAGGAGAAAAACACGCGTAAAGCGTTATGTACAGAGATGTCCACATAAAGCTATTGACATAAAAAGTCAAATTTGATAGGCTGTGGATAACTTCAGCAAGATTGTGTTATGCCCGTTATGCGAAGGATTACAAGGCTTTAAATTGGATCCCATTCTTGCAACCAAAAAACGCTAACAACTAAGCGTACACTTACGTCCTCTGGGCGTATTTTGTGTTTTAGTTGTTACATTTTTAGTCGCATGGTTTCGTACGCATTATTAATTTATATATTTTGCCGAAAGGCACTACCCTGCCATGAAAACGACCAAAAAATATTTCAGCCGTTTCAAGGAGTCATTGACAGCAATGCCAAACCTTGTGGAATCACAAGTGGCATCGTTCGACTGGCTCATTAAGACTGGTATTGAGGAGGTGTTGAAGGAGTTCTCTCCTATTAGCGATTACGCTGAGAAGAAATTCGAACTATCATTCACCCACTTCGAACTATCAGCACCGAAGTATGATGAGCATTATGCTAAAGCCAATAAGCTTTCATACGAAGGTCAGGTAAAGGTGAAAGTAAAATTGAAGAATAAGATGCTTGATTCTGTAAAGGAACAAGAGATCTTCCTTGCAGATATTCCATTGATGACTAATCATGGAACTTTTATCGTTAACGGTATTGAACGAGTTATCGTTCCACAGCTTGCGCGTTCATTCGGTATTTTCTTCACGGTTGATGAGATCAAAGGACGTAACTATTTCGGTGCTAAGATCATCCCTCAGCGAGGTGTTTGGATGGAGATCGAGAGCGATGCAGAGGGTGCAATTTATGTTAAGATCGATCGTAAGCGTAAGTTCCCTATTTCTACACTTATGCGAATCCTCGGAGAGAAGACTCCTGAAGGAAAGATGAATGCCAATTGCGCGCCAACTAATGACGCTATCATGGACCTCTTCGCAGGCGATCCAGCAGCTCGAAAAGCCATGGAAATCACTCTTGCAAAGGATCATGCAAAATCAGCAGATGATTCATACATTGAGATTCACAAGCGACTTCGTGATGGAGATCTAGCAACAGCTGAAAATGCTCGAGAATTCATCGGCGGAATCTTTGAATCTAACCGTTACGACCTGTCTCCAGTCGGTCGTTTCCGTTTTAATAAGCGTTTCGAGAAGTCTATGGATGAGAAGGATCTCGCTCGTCGAACAGTTACAGTTGACGATATCGTATCAATCATCAAGCATATCGTACTCTTGAACAATACTCCTGAAGCAGTTGAGGACGATATTGACCATCTTGGTTCACGACGTGTTCGTTTCGTTGGAGAACTTCTCCAGCAGAAGATTCGCGTTGGTATGACACAGATGAAACGAAATATTCAGGATAAAATGTCGACGGTCGATCCAGACGTCACACTTCCTGTACAGTTCATCTTCCCACGACCACTACAGGCTCGTATTAAAGAATTCTTCACGACTAACCAGTTGTCACAATTCATGCAGCAGGAGAATGTGCTCTCAGAACTTGAGCATCTTCGCCTTCTCTCAGCTCTAGGCCCAGGAGGTCTTACACGAGAGCGAGCCGGTTTTGAAGTGCGCGACGTGCACCCATCTCACTACGGCCGACTCTGTCCAATCCATACACCTGAAGGACCTTCAATCGGTCTCGTACTTCACCTTGCAACATTCGCTCGTATCAATGACTTCGGTATGATTGAGACTCCATATGCCAAAGTAAAGAATGGCAAGATCACTACAGAGATCCAGTACATGAATGCTCTCGAAGAAGAGAATTTTAAAATCGCTCACGCAGCAATTCCCTACGATAGTAAGACTGGTATGATCACAGCTGATGAAGTTGAAGTTCGTATTAACGGCGAACCTGGTCTTGCAAAGAAAGACGAGGTGGACTATATCGACGTATCAAGCGAACAAGCTTTCTCTATTGCTACATCACTTATCCCATTCTTGAACCACGACGATGCCAACCGAGCGCTCATGGGTTCGAACATGCAGAAGCAGGCTACTCCTTGTCTTATTCCTGAAGCTCCTTTGGTTGCTACAGGTATTGAGAAGAAAGCCGTTGTTGATACTGGACGAATCGTCCTTGCCCCAGAAGATGGAGAGATCGTTGCAGTTGATGCTAATAAAGTGGTTCTTCAAGGTAAAAAAGCCGGCAAAGAACACACACATGAATATAACCTTATTCATTTCTCTCGAACGAATGGTTTCACCGCTTTCCATCAGCGACCATCAGTTAGCCTTGGTCAGCAGGTAAAGAAAGGTGATGTACTTGTTGATACATCTACATCAGATGGTGGAGAGATCGCTATTGGTCAGAATATGCTCGTGGCTTTCATGTCATGGTCAGGTTCTAACTACGAGGATGCGATCATTCTATCTGAACGAGTAGTTAAGAATAGCAAGTTTACATCTATTCATATTGAAGAGTTCGTTGTTAACGTTCGAGATACCAAGCTTGGTCCAGAAGTTACAACATGCGATATTCCAAACGTTGGTGAAGCGAAGCTTAAGAATCTTGCAGAAGACGGAGTTGTTCGAGTTGGTGCAGAAGTTCGACCCGGTGACATTCTCGTTGGTAAAATTTCTCCAAAAGGCGAGACTCAGCTTACTCCAGAAGAGCGACTTCTACGATCTATCTTCGGTGAAAAGGCTCGTGATGTGAAAGACACCTCAAAGCGAATGGAAGGAGGTAAGCGAGGTCGTGTGGTGTCAGTGAAAATCTTCTCTCGAGAGAAGGGCGACAAGCTCGAATCTGGAATCATCAAGAAGATATACATTGAAGTAGCTGAAGTTCGAAACGTTTCAGTGGGTGACAAGCTTGCTGGACGACACGGTAACAAAGGAGTTATTTCACGAATTCTTCCTGAAGAAGATATGCCATACATGGAAGACGGTACTCCAGTAGACGTTATCCTTACTCCTCTTGGTGTGCCATCACGTATGAACCTCGGACAGATTCTTGAATTACACTTGGGTCTTGCTGCACACACACTTAACTATCAGGCTATTGTCCCACCTTTCGTAGGAGCAACTGATATTGAAATTAAAGAAGAGCTTAAGAAAGCAGGATTTGCAGAAGATGGAAAGATGCAGCTCCGCGATGGACGAACTGGTGAAGCATTTGAGCAGAAAGTAGCCGTTGGGTATATGTATATCTTGAAACTTCACCACATGGTTGAAGATAAGATTCACATGCGATCTATTGGTCCCTACTCTCTCATTACGCAGCAACCACTTGGAGGTAAAGCACAAGGTGGAGGACAGCGATTCGGAGAGATGGAAGTCTGGGCACTCTTGGGTCATGGAGCCGCTCATACCCTTCGTGAAATCCTCACGATTAAGTCTGACGATATTCAGGGACGTTCTGCAGCCTTCGACTCTATCGTTAAGGGTGAACGCTTGAAACAACCTAACTTGCCGGCTTCATTTAACGTGCTTCTTAAGAATCTTCGCGGTCTCGCCCTTGATGTCGAGTTGGTCAACCGTGATCGAACAGCAGAGAATAGCGGAAGCGATGAGTAATTATTAGCATCAAATATAATAAAAATATATGAATAATTCACAAGCTAGAAAAATGATGGATCCACAGGACTTTGATGCTATTACTCTAAACGTCGCATCACCTGAGAGAATTCTCGATTGGTCATTCGGTGAGATCACAAAGCCAGAGACTATTAACTATCGTACTCAGCGTTCAGAGAAGAGCGGTCTTTTCGATGAGAAAATCTTCGGTCCAGATCGTGACTTTGAGTGTTATTGCGGTAAATATCGAGGTATTCGATATAAGGGTATTATTTGTGAGAAGTGCGGAGTTGAAATCACTCGCTCAATCGTACGCCGAGAACGCATGGGTCATATTGAACTTGCAGTTCCTGTATCTCACATCTGGTTCCTCCGTTCTATGCCTTCACGTGTAGGTCTTATTATGGGTATGACAACAGGAGACCTTGAGAAGGTTGTCTATTTCGCTGGATATCTTGTTACAAAGGTATTTGAAGAAGAGAAAGAGAAGATTCTAAAGCAACTCGATAGCGAATTCAAAAGCAAGGTTAAAAGTGCTAACGATGAGAAGACTAAAGAAGCTCTTAAAGGCCTCGTTACTGCAGCTCGTCAGGAGATCGAAAGTCTTGAAGAAGGACTTGTTATGGATGAAGTGGCATACCATAAGTACAGCATGAAATACGGTTCGCTTTTTGAAGCGTCAATCGGAGCTGAGGCTGTCTATGAAGTTTTGAAAAAGACTGATTTGAAAAAGCTTGCAGAGAAGCTTGAGAAAGCACTTGAGAAATCAAGCGCTCTTGATAGCGAGAAGCTCGACAAAAGACTTTCACTCATTAAGTCAATGATCAAATCAGGTGTACGTCCTGAATGGATGTTCCTTACACGAATTCCAGTTATTCCTCCAGCGCTTCGACCGATGGTTGCTCTTGAAGGAGGACGATACGCAACATCAGACGTTAACGATCTTTACCGACGAGTTATTAATCGTAACAATCGTCTCTTGAAACTTCGCGAGATTAATGCTCCAGACGTAATTCTACGAAACGAAAAAAGAATTCTTCAGGAAGCTGTTGACGCTCTTATCGACAATAGCATTCGCCATGGTGCAGCTACAGGTGCTGCAGCAGCTCAGGCTCAGAAGCGTGCACTTAAGTCACTTTCTGATAACTTGAAGTCTAAGCGAGGTCTCTTCCGACAGAATCTCCTCGGTAAGCGAGTAGACTATTCTGGACGATCAGTTATCGTCGTAGGTCCTGAACTAGCCCTTCATCAGTGCGGTCTTCCAAAGCATATGGCACTTGAGCTTTTCCGACCTTTCGTTATTTCTGGTCTTTTGAAAAGAGAGCTTGCATATAACATTCGTGGAGCAGGCCGACTTATCGACGATGGAGCTCCAGAAGTTTGGAGTATTCTCGAAGAAGTTATTAAGGATAAATACGTGCTCCTAAACCGCGCTCCTACACTTCACCGACTTGGTATTCAGGCTTTCCGACCAACTCTTATTGAAGGTAATGCTATTCAGGTTCACCCCCTCGTATGTACAGCGTTCAATGCCGACTTCGACGGTGACCAGATGGCTGTTCACGTTCCACTTGGAGTTGAAGCTCAGACAGAAGCGCGAGAAATCATGGCTTCTGATAAGAACATTCTCAAGCCTGGAAACGGAGATCCTACTGTGGTCGCAAAGCTTCTTGATATCGTGCTTGGATGTTTCTGGATTACAAAGAATGTTGTTGGCGATGTAGGCGAAGGTAAGATTTTTGAAAATCCTACTGCAGCTATTACTGCGAACAGCTACGGTGCTATTGGTCTTCGAGCGAAGATTAAAGTACTTCCTCCACATGCCAATGACGATGATGGTAAATACACAGCAAAGTACAGCCAGTTTGAGGGTAAATTGTTCGAGACAACCGTCGGACGTATCCTATTTAACGATGTGCTTCCTGCAAACTATCCATTTATCAACAAAGAAATTAACCGAAATCGTTTGGGAGCTATTATTGACGATATCATCACACTTGAAGGTATTGATAAGCTTCAGCCGATTCTTGATCGTATCAAACAATTCGGTTTCAAATACACAACTGTTTCTGGAACTACATGGGGTATTGATGACATCGTAATTCCAAAGGGTAAAGCTGCTATTGTTACAAAGTCGAAGGCTGAATCAGAGCTTGTCATGGGACAGTTCAATGAAGGTCTCCTTACTGAAGAAGAGCGACTTCGAAAGAATGTTGAGATCTGGCACCGAGCGAAAAGCGAAGTGGAGAAGATCATTCCAGAATCTCTTAATAAAATGGGATCTGTATACGACTTGATTACATCTGGAGCTCGAGGATCCCTCGCACAGATTACTGCTATGGCCGGTATGAAAGGACTTATTTCATCAACATCTGGTGAGACAATTGAGTTCCCAATTCTTTCATGTTCTAAAGAGGGTCTTACACCGATTGAATACTTCATTACAACTCACGGTTCTCGAAAGGGTCTTACTGACACAGCGCTTAACACAGCAAAGGCTGGTTATCTAACACGAAAACTCTTCGTTGTAGCGCAGGATGTTATGGTTGTTGAAGATGATTGCGGTACGAAGTCTTCAATCACGATTAAGAAGCAATTGTCATCTGATATGCAGATTCCAATTTCTAAGAATATTCGTGGTCGAATCCTCGCAGCTGATGTGGTCAACGCTAAGGGCGAAGTGCTCTTTAAGAGAGGACATCTCCTTACAAAGGCAGAAGCGCTTTCTATTGAAGAAGCGGGTGTTACTGAGATTGCAGTTCGTTCACCACTTGCGTGTGAAAGCGTACGAGGTGTATGTGCAGCATGTTACGGTAGCGACCTAGGTAAGAATGCTCTTGTAGAACTCGGTGAAGCAGTTGGAACTGTGGCAGCACAGGCTATCGGTGAACCGGGAACACAGCTTACGATGCGAACATTCCACTCTGGAGGTGCCGCTTCGGTTGGCGGAGACATTACACAAGGTCTTCCTCGAGTTGAAGAAGTCTTCGAGAAGCGACGTCCAAAGAATCCAGCGGTTATTGCAACACACGATGGTGTTGTTACCGAAGTTCGAGATCTTGGAAAGGAGAAGGTTATCAAAATGCTTGCTGAAGCATATGAGAAGCCAAAGGCAAAGCGTGTTAGCAAGAAGGCTGCAGCTATTGCGAGCGCAGATCTAGAACGAGCGGATTCAACTACGATGGGTGAAGCAGGGCTTGGTAAAGGTGCTTCACATGAGATTGAATTCGTCTTCCATTACAAGCGTATGCCACTTGTTAAAGTTGGTGACATTGTAAAGAAGGGAGATCTCATTACTGATGGTTCTGCTGATATTGAAGAAGTCTTCAAGTATGGTGGAAAGGAGAAGGCAAAGGAATACGTTATTACTGAAGTAGGAAAGATTTACGAACTTCAGGGAGAGACGGTAGCCCGAAAGCACATCGAGATTATCGTAAAGCAAATGTTCTCACGATACGAAGTGGTTGACGGCGGTACAACAAGCCTTTCAAAGGGTGAAGTTGTAAGCGAAAGCAATCTCGTTGAAGAGAATGAAGCAGCGGTAAAGGCAGGTGGTGCAGAGGCTAAGGTAGAAGCTATCGCCATGGGTATCACTGAAGTGTCACTCTCACGTAAGAGCTTCCTTGCAGCAGCGTCCTTCCAGCATACTACTCGTATTCTTATCAACAATGCAGTTCGAGGTAGCCAAGACAACTTGGTCGGCCTTATGGAAAATGTCATCATCGGACGACTTATTCCTGCAGGTACCGGTTTCAAGGGTAGCCCTAAGTGGAATATGATCGAGAAGGTCAAGCCACAGGCGGAAGAGTTTGATGGGATGGATCGATAAGATTAGCATTCCTAATCTAAAGCTTGCGAAATCGCAACAAAAAACCGCTCAATAGGGCGGTTTTTTGTTGTTGACATATGTGTATAATATGATATAATGATACAAATTACTCCGGCTCTTTTCCAATTAATTACGAACGTCGCCATAGCTTAAAAGCTGCTCAAATGTGGGCATTTTCTAAGCTATGGCGATAAGGTAGCCCTCTAGCTTCGGTGCAATAAACCACGCTGACTTTAATTAGTCGGCAACGAAAGGAAATCTGACCATGAAAATCATGCTCGGAATGTTGGCAAATCTGCTCGAGTCACTCGACCAGATTGTTGGTGCGGACGCAAAACCAACCATCGGTATCCTCAGGGATCTGTTCGCCAAACTTAGTTCCCAGGATGGGGATGTTTGGTGGAAGATGCTCAAAGCATTTCTCCGAAAGGATGCTTGTTGGGTGACGAAAGTTGGTCGAACTGTCTGTGCGATTGTGACGCATATTGTAGACGGTTCCTTGTCTTGCTCTGACATGATTGACGGTTGCATGTTGGGCATATTCGACCGGAGGATCAATCAAAAAAATTTTCCGTTTAGCTCCGTGACTACGGATGAATGGGAGTTTAGGGTAATTCAGTTTGCTGAAGACGTTTTTTCGGAAGAAGTTTCGTCTAGTCTAGTAGACTTCAATACAGGTGGACCGTGGCAACTGGCTGGGATAGAGCACTTGTTGACGTACGGGAAATACCACCCCGATGATCAACGAAGAAATCCGATTGTATCGTTGGGGAGTGTCGGAGTTATTGATAGAACCCAGTATGTACCCTGCCTCGACGCACGTCATGGTTTGCGATGCGTCGACCTCCATCCGTGGGTCAAGAAATGGCACAAGAGTAATTCTTTTTTGATCGTCAGAAAGAAGGTTGCTCAGCCGTTGACTCCTTGATTCTTGGCATGGTTCGCGTTTTGTCTATAGAATCTTGAGTGTTGGTTCACAGCGTATGAATTTATTCATACGCTGCTTCTTTTTATATATGTAAGCATATTAAAATAAAAATATATTAAATAATGCATAAAATCCATATAAGTTTTTTATGCATTTTTTCTTGTGCGCATATGCGGTGCATGTTTACAATGACTAAACAAATATGAAAAGTAAAATGCAGAAAAAATATTTTAAAAATGCAGGGCAAAAAGGCTTCAGCCTCATCGAGCTTCTTGTTGCCATGGCAATAATTGGAATTTTGACGACGATAGTATCGGTGACCTTTTCGAGCGTTAGGCAAAAGGCGGTCAATGCAGGAGCGGAGCTTTTTGAAGCGAGTTTGTATCATAACTTTGGATATCAAGCGGTTGCTTTGTGGAATTTTGATGAAGGTATGGGTAAGGCGACTCGTGATGGTTCGGATAATAGAAGTACAATTGCTTTAGCTAATGATCCAACAGTTTTGTGGGCGTCTACGACGGATGCTCGACAAGGGAATTCAGCCATCACGCTTAAGGGTGGAACGGTTGATGTTCCAGCCAGCACGACGCTTACTACCTTCGACCCACATAAGGGGAGCATTTCTTTTTGGCTTAACCTTAAGGTTCCATCAGGAAGTGGAATATTTTGTAATAATGGCGAGCTCGATACCTATGCGCAGTTCTGCGTTCTCGATACGGGCACAACAGGTAAATTTATTGAACTCGACTGGAATGGAGGTGGTTATGGCAAGCAGCTCCAGACCGACATCGATCCGCATATTTACCTCGGCGTGTGGACGCATGTTGCGGTATCGTGGAATATTCCACAAGGTCAGGAGACGGGCACGGTAGGGATTTATATTAATGGTCATGAAGTAGCGAGCTCGAGTGAATATGTCCTGCCAGAGCATTTGGGTTCAGCCCTATATGCATTCTGTGTAGGCGGAGACTGTCATGGGGACAATATTCTTGGTTCTATTGATACGATGCGGGTGTATACCGAGCCCATTTAATACTTTATTTAGCGAATCTGTTATACTAGGTTTAATGCCGAATACACCCGTTGAACAGATCAAAGAACGACTTCCTATCGAAGACGTTATTGGCTCATATGTTAAGCTCGAGCGTTCAGGAAAGAGCTTGAAAGCACGCTGCCCATTTCACAATGAGAAGACGCCGAGCTTCTACGTGTCTCCGGAGCGGGGAGGGTATTTTTGTTTTGGTTGTGGAGCGAAAGGCGATATTTTCTCTTTCGTCGAACAGTTCGAAGGATTGGACTTTATGGGTGCGCTTAAGCTTCTTGCTGAGCGCGCGGGAGTGGATATTTCAAAGAATCGCGAAGGCTTTCGTGAAGCGGACTATGCGAAGGTTAAAACTGAGAAAGAACGTATGTATGCGATCATGGAGGAGGCTACGGTCTTTTTTGAAGAGAATTTGGCGGGGCAAGTGCCTCGAATATCTGATCATTCTATATACAGCGTTGCGTCTCGCGAAGCTCGAGAATATGTAGCGAAACGTGGCATCACTGATGTTACAGTGAAAGAATTTCGTATTGGATTTGTACCAGAGGAGTGGCGGTTATTGTACACACATTTGAAGGCTAAAGGATATAGCGATGCAGAGATAGAGAAAGCAGGGCTCGCCAAAAGGCCAGAAGCAGCAGAAGGTAAGACTCAGGCTTCGCTCTACGATCGTTTCCGTGACAGGGTAATGTTCCCAATATCTGATTCTTCGGGACGAGTCATCGCTTTCTCGGGGAGGATTTTACATGATAAGAAGTCTGATGGGGCAAACGGTGCGAACGGATCAAGCAGTGCCTCGACAATTGTCGCTGCAAAGTATTTAAACAGCCCAGATACACCTCTCTACAATAAGTCCACGGTGCTCTATGGTATCGACAAAGCCAAGCAAGCCATTCGCGAGCGTGGCTATACGATATTCGTGGAAGGACAAATGGACCTCGTTCTTTCGCATCAAGCGGGGATTAAAAATACTGTGGCAGTTTCTGGTACCGCTCTTGCAGATACTTTGTCGAAAGAGGGCGTGGTGAATAATCTGGGTATCGTGAGACGTTTGTCCGACAATCTTATCCTCGCTTTCGATTCTGACTCAGCAGGACGAAAGGCTGCTATGCGATCCGCTGAGATTGCCCTTTCTCTTGGAATGGATGTGAAGATTGCTGACCTTCCAGAAGGAGCTGATCCAGCTGATATGGTTCTTGCGAACCCCGAGTCTTGGAAGGATGCGCTTCGTCATGCGAAACCCGTTGTAGAATTCCAACTTGATCGTGTGATGGCGGAGGTTGCGGATAATAAGCTCGATCAGAGGAAAGTTCCGGCACTTTTGAAGGTTAAAGTCTACCCATTTATTGCTATGCTTGCGAGTCGAAGCGCTCAAGCTCAATATGTAAAAATGGTGCGCGAACGAGCACTTGGAAACGCCGAGAATGAAGCGGTGATTTGGGAGGATATTGCAGTTGCGCAAAGAGAATATCTTTCAAAACAACACGTTAAAACAGACCCAAGAGGCGACGCTAAGAACGATGGCAACGCTGGACAAACCAACTCAACAAATGGTACAATCTTGCCCAATGCAGAGAGGTCCCACCTTGATATTATTACAAGGAAATTATTTGGGCTTCTCGCATACATTGCCCAAGAGAAGGGCCACACGGATTCTTTAATCACCCTCGACGTTGACAGCTATACTGCTGCCGTTAGGAAGATTGCCGGTGAGGAGAGGTACAACAATTTAATACAGCAAGTAGAATCGTCGAAAGACGAACTTATTGGAGAAGCCGAGCTATTTTTCGGCTCCGGTGCGCAGGATGCAGACATGCAAACGCGTATCAAAAAACAACTCGACGAATTACTTCTTAATTTCGAAGAAGATATATTACGGAAAGATTTTGCGGTCGCAATGGCGCAACTTTCTGATCTTGAGCGAAAAAAAGAGGGACATAAAGCGCAAGAATTACTTGCCCAGTGTCAAAAATATTCTGTTCGCATAGCCGATATCGTCAAGCAACGAAGAGGTTAAAGGCTATTTATATATTTATTAACTAATAATAAATGACATGCCTACTAAGAAAATTAAAAAAAATAAAATAACTGTGAAAACAAAAACCAAAACAAAAGCTAAAGCTCCAAAGGCTAAAACTGCCAAGTCTCCAAAGGCTGCCAAAAAAACTGGCAAAGTAGTCACTGGTGCTGCAAAAGAATTCCAAACCAAAGCCAATCGACTCCTTGTTAAGGGTCGTGAGCGCGGTTTCGTTACGTTCGATGAGATTTTGAAAGAATTTCCTGATATCGAACAGGACATTAGTAATCTTGATGATCTCTATACCAAGCTCTCGGGTGCAGGTATTGACGTGCTTGAAGGTGGAGGACTTCTCGAAGTGGAACCTGAACATGCTCCTGCGAAGAAGTACAGCTATGGATCTTCACGTGGCGATTCTTCATACGATTCTATCCAGATGTATTTGAAAGAGATTGGACAGTATCCACTTATCTCTGGTGGAACTGAGAAGGATTTGGCGAAGCGAATTGCCGCAGGGGATAAAGAAGCCAAGAATCTTCTCGCTCGTGCGAACCTCCGACTCGTAGTGTCGATCGCTAAGAAATACGTCGGTCGCTCACCGGATCTTACACTTCTCGATCTCATTCAAGAGGGTAATCTAGGTCTCTTTAAAGCTGTCGATAAATTCGACTGGTCAAAGGGTTTCAAATTCTCAACCTACGCAACATGGTGGATTCGTCAGGCTATTACTCGAGCACTCGCCGATCAATCACGAACCATTCGTGTTCCGGTGCATATGGTGGAGACAATTGCCAAGTACAAGCAAGTAGTGCGACGTCTTACCCAAGACCTCGGCCGTGATCCATTACCAGAGGAGATTGCAACTGAGATGGGACTTGATGTGGATAAGGTTTATAATATCGAGAAGATTGACCAAGATGTGGTGTCACTCGAAAGTCCGGTCGGTGATGATAACGATGATGGTAAATCAACTCTCGGTGACTTCATCTCTGATGATAAGATTCTTTCACCAGATCAGGAATCGTCACGAAGAATTCTCTCAGATCAAATTAAAGAAATCCTCGACGACCTTTCGCCAAAGGAACGAAAGATTCTCGAAATGCGCGCTGGACTTCTCGATGGTGTAACGCATACCCTTGAAGAGGTCGGTAAAGAATTCGCCGTCACTCGCGAGCGAATTCGCCAGATCGAAGCGAAAGCTCATGATAAGATCCGCCAGCACGATAAGATCAATCGCCTGAGAAATTATTAAAGGAAATCATTGAGTCGTTCATACGCTTGTCGTAGGAACAGCTCTTTGATATTACGGCCATTATCTTTGTCTGAGTGGTAAACATTCATAAGTGAATCGTAATCTGAGGTTACGAGGTATGTTTTTGTCGCAAGGTCTGCGATGTTTTTAATTGGGAAAGCGAGATTGATTATTGATGCAGCGTTTTTTGCTGAATAAATCTCGGTCGGTGCATAGCCGATACAATCAACCACGACGATTTTGTTTGCGGCGCGTAATTGCCGCGCATATTTTTGCTCGAAATTCCTATAGCCTTTGCCCCAGTAGGTTGGAAAATCATACGATAATTCTTCATTACCATCAAAGACGAATAAATTATTCTTGAGAGTTGTCGGTTCTTTGATTATTTTATCAAGCATTAAGGCTGTGCCCGTGGCATTGTCAACGGCTCCGGTGCCTATTGAATCGAAGTGTGAAAACAATATAGCCTTTGGGTTTTTTCTATTGCCGACGAGGATTTGATAGGTTTTGGTTTTCTTCTTCGTGACGGTGATTTTGGCGTTTACTTTTCGGGCTTTGAATATTGCTGCGAGTGAATTTCTCGATACTGCAATGGAAGGGGCTTTTGAGAAATTGGCACGAGAGATTGTGCTGCAGCAGGGGTTGAAGTTAATGTGCGGAGTGTCAAGAAAGTATCGAGAGGAAATGAGGGAACTTGTAATGGCAAAACCGTTCGTGATTGTTCCCGATGTTAATCCTGTGGGCAGACAGGGGATTTTCGTATTGTCGGCTGTGAGTGTGGCTTTTTTCCAATTCGGTAGGTCCACTTCGT
>CAITNV010000007.1 GCA_903893855.1 Candidatus Tayloriibacteriota bacterium | reverse complement strand
CTGGTGCAAACCCGTAGCTTCGACAACGTGTCGAATACACTCAGCAACATAAGCCATATTCGTACCCGCTTTAGGATTAAGTGGCTGATCATGCTTTCCCATGTGTGTCTCGGCATTATACTCGCCGAAGTGAATTTCAGGTAAATCCTTATAATTTCTACCCGTAGTATTAATAGCGACGCTAACTCCGCTAAAGATATAAACCTCGACACCTTCTTTTGGGCGGTCAATCGTAAAGAGAGGTGGAGTCTCTGGCGAGGGTTCATGTGGGGTTGCATTAATTTGGTCTAAGGATTTCATATTTTTATAAAATTAAACTTGTATATCTTTCAAATCACGCTTTAATTGTTCAACTGAAGAGAAAATAATACCTTTCATCCCCAACTGTTCTGCGACAATTACGTTACCTTTACTATCATCCACGAACACTGTTTCACGAGCATTTACACCGAGCTTTTCGAGTGTCAATGAATATATTTCCAAATCAGGTTTAACCAGATCTACTTCACTAGAAATAATAATTTGATCAAATAATCCCGCGATATTGTCTCGTGCAATTATTTCTCTAATGAAAGGACTCGGGGAATTGCTACACAATGCTATCCTGTGGGTCTTTTTTAATTCGCGGATTATCTCAACCATATCAACATTTATACGAGCGAGATTAAGCCATTCCGCGCGCACTTCAACAGAAGTTCGCTTAACCGCGTTCCCCGCTTGTACAAAAAATTCTCGTTCAGATAATGCCCCAATATCAGTCACTTTGAAAAAAGAATTTTTAAAGTCGTTGGCAACCGACTCCGACATATTATTCGCAAGCCACGCATCACCAACACCAGAGCAAATCACTCCAAAAAAGTCGAAAATAAAAGCTTTGTATGCCACTTTTTAATTTTATCATAAATTCATTAAAATTTTAACTCATTATGCTATATTTTTTAGTGATATTAAAAGAGAAAAATTTTGCATATATTGACATCAGCGAATACGATCAGGCTATCATTATCTCTAGTGATGGGGATTTCTATTCACTAATCTCGCATCTTATTTCGGAAAATAAGCTTAGAGCAGTTATCGCTACCGACGAACATAATTGTTCTTCCCTGCTTAAAAACTCTGCGAAGAGCAAGCTCACGTACATACATGATTTGCGCAAGAAACTCGAATACACTCTTAGTTAAATTGAAAAAGCACCACATAAGGACGGAACCTTATGCAGGGCTTTCTCCTAGAAATACTCTAATATGTTAAACAAATATTTGCAGAAAGTCAAGCCAATCTTACGAATTCATGGCTTCAAAAATACCTACAAGAACGAATATTGTCACGAAATAATACCCGCCGTACTTTTGCCAATGCGGAATGTGTGGAGTGCTGGTCGGAAACATTCGCACGACTTCATCGTAGCATTGGGAATTTCAATAAAAAAAAACCGCCAACAGCGCTATGCTGTGCGGTTATTTCTTGGGCCTTACTGACCGAATTAATGTACGACGGAGCTCGTCTTCGGGAAGTGCCGCTCTAGCCGTTTTGGCTTCGTCTTCAGTGGCATGGCGACTGATTTCGACAACAGCGGGTTTACCCTCAATCTTCAGCGTCATAATACCCGCGGCAAATTCGCAGCCTTCAAGATACCAACTAAGCCCATCGTCAGTCAGACGAAACAGAGCCCACTCATCACCATCTTCTTTGTGGCCATTTTCGACGACCAAAATATGCGGAATACCGGTGACAGATGTAAGACTGTCAAGCCAACTTTTGCTTGGGAAATTAACAGGAATATACTCATGTCCAGCCATAATACCTTTCGTTGTAGAGTTGCTACCGGAATTAAAATATCACAGTGCTATCAATCCGTCAATTTAGCGATACATCTCCGCCTTTTCCAATTGAATCAAAGCCATAATAATAGAATATCTCGTCTGATCTTCTCGAGTTAATCTCTGTCCGGTTAAAAAGCCCATGACACCGCCCGTCTCTTTGCCGAGCTTTTCGTGGTGGGTGTATCCGAATTGTTTAAATGCAAGACTCGCATCTCCTTTGCCTTCGAGGATGAAATCGTTCACGTTCTTTGGCCATTCGAAAGCCGGTGAAAGACCGAGAAAAACATCTTTGCCATTATATATTGCGCAAGCACCGACTTCCATATAGCCGGTTTTGGTGTGTGGTACTTCCATGAGACCTCCTTCAATACCGAAGCTACAGTGGCTTCCATCGTATGAGGCTTTCGCTCTCTGTATTGCACCTTGGACTGTCTCATCGAGATTTTTTGGGTGGCCGAAAGTGTCGACATTCACATCGATACCTACAACTTCGGGCTCTGAGAAAAGATTCGGGTACATTGCAACAGCCTCTCGAACAGCTTGGATTTTAACTTTATTTTGTGAACCGACGTTGATTTTCATGGGGAGAGTATAGCATACAATATTATTGATTTTTATTGACATATCCTGTCTACATATGTATTATTTATATAAAGGCGGTTCTTCACAAATTTCGTCTCAACAACATAACCAAGAAAAAGAAAGGATTCCCTGTGCAATATATCATTGGTGCATTTGTTTTACTCATTTTCATCTGTTGGTTACTGATAAGTGCATTAGTCTACGGCATATCAGGTGTGACAGACTACTTTAGCGGTATCACGAGACCTGCTTTGATTCAAGCAGTCACTCCGGCTGACGTTACGGTTCATTATTTCTATGAAATTAAAGCTGATGGACCGATACATGCCACACTGACATGCATTGACCGAAAAGTCTCAATAACTGGATCCTATACACCCGGACATGAATGGGTGTGGGTACAAGATGCGCCACTTCATGAATCTGATTACAACAATATGCGCTTTGTAATTACATCTGACGATACAAATGCGGTCGTACATGTGTCGCTTCGCAAGCTTAAGAAACAAACTGATTTCCTCGGTTTTACTAGATACGAATAGCATCAGAAAACGCCACCTTGCTGTGGCGTTTTTTAATTTACGTTTACAGATGATGATAATTTGTTCTGCACACAACTAATTGTCTTTACGATGAACAAATGCGCTAATTACGAACAAAATTATACCCAAAAGAATGAGTGGGTAACCAATAAACATGGCGCCTAAACCTGCGCCAAAAGCATCACCAGTAATTGATTGATACAAAGAGGTACTGAAAAAAAGTGAAGCTAATAATCCGATACAAAAAATAATTATTGATGTTTTTTTCATTGCCGTAGTATACCATTAATATCTGTACTAAATCTTAGTACCAAAAACATCACCAACCCTATCCTGCGCGTTAATCGCTTTTATTCTCTCGTGAAGGTATTCTTGATTAATTGCATACACCTTCGTGAAGTTGGTAATATCCTCAATGTCATTTTTCCCCACGTCTTTCCCTCTTTGAAGAAGGGCTTTAATGAGTAACACATCTTCAGGAGGTAAAAGCCAAAGCGTCCTTTCCTGATACGGCAACTGTATTCGATTGGCTACAACGTCATCCGTTATGCGCAAGTCATACTTCTTGCTATTAGTTGTAATTGCAAGATGACTCGTGATTTGCATAGAGTGATCATTGTCTGGATTGGAGTTGCGCACATTTTCGGTAGCAGATGTATATTGAAATGATTTAATTCCAAATAGTATATCGACTTTGTCGTGGTCGCTGTCTTGAATGAAAATGTCGACATCATCGGGGACTCTTTTGTTCCCTAATAAGAATAAACTTCCACTACCGCCGATCATCCATTGGATATTACTTTTGTCTAAAAGGGAGAGTGTGGATTTAAGCTTAGGAAATTTTGCTATAAATTGTTTAGTTGTCTCTGCGTTCATGTTGGGTGATTATAGCAAAGTTATGAATACTTTGTTCTCAGCACTAAAGAAATTCCTAGTTCCTAGTATACTAGGAACTATATGGAGAGTCTCAATTACAGGGGTGTACAGTTTTGTATTTTTACAACAAACCTCCATGAAAGGAGGGT
>CAITNV010000006.1 GCA_903893855.1 Candidatus Tayloriibacteriota bacterium | reverse complement strand
TTTAGATGCGGGCTGTTTCCCTATTGACCATGGGGCTTAGCCTCCACAGTCTAACTGCCTAATAATTACTTCACGGTATTCGGAGTTTGATAGGTCTTGCGATATTTCTATCTGTCAAGACCTTCCAGTGCTCTACCCCCGGAAGATAAATTAGACGCTAGCCCTAAAGCTATTTCGGAGAGAACCAGCTATTACCAGGTTCGATTAGCTTATCACTCCTTACCACAAGTCATCGCAAAGCATTGCACAACTTTAGCGTTCGGGCCTCCTCAGTGATTTCTCACTGATTCACCCTGCTCATGGCAAGCTCACCTGGCTTCGGGTCTTTAGCATACTACGAGCGCCCTATTCAGACTCGGTTTCCCTGTGGCTCGGGCTCTCGCCCTTAGCCTGCAGCATGCTAAAACTCGTTGGCTCATTCTTCAATAGGCACGCAGTCACGGTCTTGCGACCGCTTCTACTCCTTGTAAGCATATGGTTTCAGGTCTATTTCACTGCCCTTACCGGGCTTCTTTTCACCTTTCCCTCACGGTACTAGTTCACTATCGGTCTAGAAGAGTATGTAGCCTTACCGGTTAGTTCCGGTAGATTCCCCCGAGCTATTCGTGTCTCGAGGTACTCAAGAATAGGAACAAAAAAGACAATTCATTTTCGACTACAGGGCTATCACCTTCTAGGGCCAAGCTTTCCAGCTTGTTCTTCTAATGAATCGTTTTGTAACTTTTCTGATATAAATATCACGTCCCTACCTTACAACCCCCAACCTTTATCAAACGGAACATGCATATTGCTACACGTGCACCGTATGATAAAGGTTAAGTTTGGGCTCCTTCCTTTTCGCTCGCCGCTACTTAGGAAATAACTATTGTTCTCTTTTCCACCTGGTACTGAAATGTTTTACTTCCCAGGGTGCGCTCCGTGCCATCAAGTGACACGGTTCTGACTTTATGTCAGAGGGTTTCCCCATTCGGAAATCTACGGATTAACGGTTGTTTGGCACCTCCCCGTAGCGTATCGCCGCCGACAGCGTCCTTCATCGCCTCTTCTAGCCTAGGCATCCACCATATGCTCTTAGATTCCTATTAGGAAATCTAAAAACCACAATTACTTATTACTTACGTATTTTACTTACAATATGTGACTTTTATATTTGCGCGAAAAAACCGATACGCAAATACATCGGTCACATTACCTTTTTCCCGACGACCCTCCTGATTGGTAAAGGTCGTCGAGTATTGATTTGTCAAAGTGTCGGTCGGGCTGTAAAACGAGCATCTTTTGCTCGAAAAAACCGCTTTTTCAAGCGGCCAAAATGACACCTTATTCAGGAGTTATTTTAGCCGTTTGATAGTTGAAGTTTTTACCATATTTCTGTGTGTTGGTAAGTATATACGAGACTAAAATATTGTCAACTACAAAAGCGACCTTTCGGTCGCTTTTGTGGAAAACCCTAAAAAATAGATAGGAATTATCTACTCTCTTTCTGAAATTTGTCTCCAGAACTTTTCTACCATTTGCCCTGCAACATCCTTGCTTCCAAGACCGAAAGCGAGGCCGAGAGCCAAAGAAAACGCGATGACTACTCCGAGAATAACTGTCTGAATTAGACCCGGTGCAATATCGAGATGAATAAGAGCGGTAAGGATAGCGAAGATCCAGATTGCCCATCGAGTTACATTACCAAGTAGGTGTGCATGCTTAATGTGAGCTGCACGTGCGCTTGCAACAACGAACTTTGATAGAGCGTCAGCGATGACGACAGATATCATAAGAACGAGGACTGCAATAAGTACCTGAGGGATGTATGAAAGCACTACCTGGCTTAGGAACATATTTACATCACTAAGACCTAGTTCATTAAATGCTACAACAAGGAATACTACGATAACAAACCACTTCACAAGTGCACCAACAAACAAGCCTGACTTCAATGTGTAACCTGATCGCTTTACGATATCCTCGAGGCCAGCACTCTTAAGAGCCTGATCAACTCGAAGTGACTGGAAGATACTCTCAATTACTTTCTCAAGTAATGCTCCGAGTATCCAACCAATTGCGAAGATAATAATTGCAAAAATAAATGTTGGAACAAAGTCTGCAACACCAAGCCAAATTGACTGTAGAGACTGGGTGAAAACATCACCCCATGTTTGTACGCTTGTAATCATATAAATTACTTATAAACAATTAATATTACTAATGCAGTAAATTATACCATAGCGCCACGGGCACTTTTGGCTTATATAAAGCGATTGTGGATAAAACCAAGTCGTTATTGAGGAGTTACGCCAAGCTTGTCGATAAGGACGGTATGCGGAGAATCAAGGATATCCCGCACGAGTCGATCGTGGATGCCAACGCGGTATTCAAAATCTTCAGTTTCAAATGCGGAATAGCTTAATTCCTTCCCGATTTCAGCCTCAATAGAAGCGACAGCTTTTGAAAGATTATCCATGTTTAATTCATCACCAACAATAAGCAGATCCACACGAGTATTCCATTCCTGAAGAAAGACACCTGAAGCTAGGAATAATTTTATTTTACCTGATTTTACGAATTTTTTAGTGAGGCTTTCGTCAGCGCGTAATGTTGCTGTAATAAGAAGATTCTTAAGCGCTTCGAGATATGGAAATTTTGTATTGAGAATATATCCAATTGATTTTGTTTTTGCAGGTGAGGCCTTCTTATCTGTTGCCTTTTTGCTTGGCTTGCTTGATTTATTTAATTTGGCCGGTACTTCAATAGCTGATTCTCTTTGTCGAATAAGTCCCATGGAAACAAGATTATTTATTTCTTTTTTGGCGTCCGCAAGAGAGATTTTTGAACGCGTAACAATATCCTTAAGTGGATACAGCGTTTCTTGATTAAACAAGAACAATCTCATGAGGCGCACCTTGGCATCACTTCCGAAAATTTTAGCTAGTGTTTCCATTGCTTTATTATCTATGTTTCGGCATTGTAGCATAACAAAACCACCATTGCTATATCATATAGCAATGGTGGTTTTGTTAAACTCTGCAGGAAAAAGCTATTTAAATTCAACCTTTCCACCTGCCTCTTCGATCTTCTTCTTGAGTGCATCTGCATCTTCTTTCTTCATACCATCCTTAAGAAGAGCTGGGGCTGCATCAACGAGGTCCTTTGCTTCCTTAAGACCAAGCGCAAGGACTTCCTTAACAACCTTGATAACAGCAATCTTCTGAGCACCAGCTTCCTTAAGGTGAACTGATACTGTGCTCTTCTCTTCTGTTGCTGCACCGGCTGCTGCTGGAGCGGCTACGACTGAAGCGGCTGCTGATACGCCGAATTTCTTCTCGAATACTTTAACGAGCTCGTTAAGATCAAGAACTGACATTTTCTCAATTGTCTCAACAATTGACTGGAACTTTGCGGGAACTACAACTTCGTTAGTTTCTGACATAATGTTTTAAATTAATGAATAAATAATTTGAATAATGCTTTCTACTAGGCTGTCTTTTTCTTTGCAATCTGATCTAATGCCATAACAAAACCTTGTACTGGAGAATTGATGACATTTGCAAACATTCCTCGAAGTGTGAGAAGTGATGGAATAAGAGCGATGCTTAGCATCTCATCTTTCGTCATATACTTCCCTTCAAAGATACCACCTAATATAGTGACATTACCCTTGAATTTATTCTGGAAAGCTAATACTTCGCGAGCTGGAGCGATAAGGTCTTTGCCGTAAGCAACTCCCACTTCTCCTTCTAGCTCAGGCATTGAGCCTGCAATAGTTTTTCCGGGAATGTTCTCGAAAGCCTTTCGCATAATGCTCTTTTTCGCTACGAAAAAGTTTACATTTTCGCTCTTAAGTTTTCGACGAACTTCTGTGGCGCCAGACACTTTCAATCCGTGAAAATTCACGAAAACAAGCGATTCTGATTCGCTACCAATTTGCTTCATTTTCTCAATGATCTCCTGCTTTTCTGCTTTTGTTCTTGCCATACTAATTGTTAATATTACATAACTTAAATAAAAACGACCTTTATAAAGGCGTGAGTAAACCTGAAAAGGGCCTCTGCTCTCGTACAACGAGCGCTGCCTTTCTTCACTGGCCTTTACCCTACCATACCATACGTCTGTTTTTATTTCAACCATTACACATCTGAGTAATGGTAACTTCTTAAATTAAGACCGAATTAAGTATCGACTCGAAAACATTGGTCATTTTGTCAATCTGGTTTTGATTGAGGTTTTTATATATCCAATGCTTATTATCGAGGTCGTGGATTGCGCTTTCGGCTTCGATTGAGAGCTTGTCGTCCATGTCAATCTTTTTCTTAAGTTTCATATAGCTAAGTATTTTTTCAATTTTATCGCACATAATCTTCTCCCGATATGGTGAGAGATGAAAACCTCTTATTCTTCTCTCCATGCTCCTTAGATACAAAGTCTGATCGATCGGCTGGCTGGGAGTTGTTGTGGCATCTATTATGCCATCACCTTCAAAATCGAGTAAGAGCATTTGACTAGTAGTCGCAGTCGCGTCAGTTTTTTTAGTTGTAGTTGCTAATAATAATTCTGCCTTTAGGAGTGGTGTTGCGGGTAAATCACTGAATGATGTTTGACTCAGTGTAATACCATCTTTGTCACGCTCAGTTGTTAGAGTAAAAAGCCCTTCACCTGTACCATTTAATATAACCTTGTAAGTATCACTGTAGGGCAACGATATTGAAGTACCTTCACTTGCACTCGGCCTGTATATACTTCCGGGGATATTTTCTTCGTAACGTAAGAGGTCTGAATTTGGATCACCATTTGACACAGGGCCAGTGTGCCGACCGTACATATCGTATACATTCATGTCTACAGGAGAATGCATTGTCAGGACTAAATTATCCACACCAAGTGTCTGAAGATTCGGCACGGATGAAGTAATATATGACCCAGAACTGGCAATAAGTGACACATTGTCAGTAGTCGTACTTTCAATTTTTGATTTTACAAAGCCTATTGCAGGAATACTGTTTAATATGTTGGAGTGATCAATTGCTGGCGCTTGATCTTTGTTATACGAAGCGAGATTGAAGTAATAATTTGATGTACCTTGTGATACCCCACTTGCTTGCTCCGCACTAAGCGCAACAACGGTTCCATCTCCAAATGTAGTTGTAGATGCAGTATGAACCAAACTATCTGTACAAGGTGTTGTTCGGTATATACCAGGCAAAGCATTTGTAAGAGGGCAAGACGCTTTCTTATCATAATGCAGGCTTGAAAGCGTCTGGTTACCTACGCCAATAAGTGATACGACCTCCGTACTCGTTGAGAAGACAAAATTATCTATTTCACTATGTAAAGTATCGGCACCAGCAAGCATAGTACTATGTAATAATGCTGGAACAGAAACATTTCCGTATGAAGGCAGACTTCTTCCGTCGAATATTCCGGTTAAGAAGTGTTGAAGCACATCGAACGTCGATACAGATTGTTCACTATTCGTAAAATGAAAACTTGATATTGCCGAACTTGCAACAGTAATAATTGGTGTAAAGACATTTGGAAAATTCCCTAACGCGTTGAAGTAGCTTCTCGATGGCAATAGGCCGTACATACCAGGAGAATTATCTCCCAACTCTCTAGCACTACTTTGACTCATTATGAGTCCTCCAAGGATCACTTGATCGTCACCATGTAATAGACCTGCAATTGCCTCTGGAGTACCATTCTCTGGAACAGCTACCATAATCACTTTATCAATAAGGTCTGCCTTACCTAGAGTCGCAATTACTCTTCCAAGTCTTTTGGCAATAAGACCCCCATTACTATGGGCGACTATAGTTACCTTCCCCGTCTTTGAACTCGATGCTAATGACATAAAATCTGCCAACAATCGAGAATCACTCCCTTTCGCATTTCCATCTACAATATTAGCGACACTGTATCTCCAGTCGTAAGGAAATGGTTTCCAAGAATTTATCGTACCGCTTGCGACCATAGAATTCATCATTACTATAAAATTCTTATACACACCAAACCCGAATATGCTATCAATAATATCCTTTGTATAAACCCCAGCGGTAATACCCTTACCAGTATCGTCCATTTTCAATTTGGCAATATCTGCACTACTATTCGGTTCCCATAATTTATTAGTTGCTGTCCCCACTAAATTCCCGAAAACACCCTTACTATCGAGATATAAACGACTTGCTTCTATTCCTGGCAAAAATAAAACATTTGAACAACACACAACAGCAGACTTAGTCATATTAAGGTCTTCAGTTAGCCAAGGATCGACATTCGCCAAGCCACTCACTTTATCGCCCCCTACAAGATCAGTCGATGTTGCACTTCCAATGATTCGAGGACCTGAAGAATTACCCCACCAATTATTTTGTGCTGCAATCGTATTTGAAGTTACATTGTAAATGCCATAGAGCGAATTATCAACAATGCGGCTATTGCTGATACTAATCTGATTTTGTTTCGGATCATTGACTGTATCAGCTATAGCAGTCCTGCCAAATATTGATAAAAAAGGACCTGATAAAGCTAAACGAGAATAGACACCGTAGCCGTTATTCTCAATCGTGCTTGTAGCAATGGTAATCGTACTTCCACGTGCATCAACTCCAGTATGCGAGTCTGATATGGAACTAAAACTAATAGAAGATGTGCTATACGAAAAGATTAAACCGCTCGAAATAGAAATGTGTGTATTATTAATAATGCTATTATTATGCGAATAGCTAATACTGTCTAAACCTTCAACAACAATAGGTTCTGCGACTGTGCCCGCAAATGCGATATCACCTGATGCATAAATAGAAACTGGGTTATCAGAGGTTGAAGAAGCGATAATACTCACACCCGGAAATACGTACAAACTCGTTCCACTCGGTATAGTTATACTTTCATCGATAATATAAGGACTATCCGCCTTTATCCAAGACGTACCACTATGAAAAACAGTCTGACTATTGATGTGTGTAGCAGCGTATACCGGCAAAACCCCACAAGCAAAGTAGCTACATACGCATACGAACAAAAACCTAAAAATTAATTTAAAAAAATGTATTTGCATATCAGTGAGAATGATTATGATAATACAAATACGATACCAAACAGCAATGAAAATCTATATAAAAAGTTATAAAGAAAAAATAAAATTACAATCAAAATTAGATTGCAATTTTATTCTTAATATGACTAAACCTATCCAAGATTACCGCCACCAAAATACATAACCAAAAGACTCACGCTAAGGATAAGACTAAAACCAAGCAAGAATCTAAAGAAACTTTTATCAAAAGGATTAACCATATTAAGGTTTTATACTACTAGCTGTCACTTGATTATACACGAGTTTCGAGATGCCTGAGATGACGTTTGATAGCGCAGCGAAATCCTGCCCACGAGTCATAACACACAACAAATATGGTTTTTTAGGTACATACACGATTCCACAATCATGTAGTTCTTTATTAACCTGAGCGTCGGTTGTTGCATCGATATCGGTATTTTCACCGAATTTGTGCGCTACCACCACACCATCAGGAATTCCAGCAACTAGCCCCTGCTTAAATGTCGTATCAGCCAATAGGCCAAGAACTTGCTGTGATAAGCCCCACTGGAAAAGCGTTGAATTATAGAGAGAGATAAATAGCCCAGCATATGAACGCGGTGACATATAATCCGTACTCGTTGCAGTAGCCACAGGCAAACGGAAAAACGTATAAATTTGCCCAAATTCATCATTAATCCTCGTATCGGAAAGAAGTGCGTCGAGTGCGTCGTTGTCTGAATACTTAATCATAAGGGCGATCAAATCTTGCACTTGATACTTACCAGATATTACATGATCATTCGGTTTAAAATACTGTAATCCCGAACTTTCTGATACCACAAGTGGCAATTTCTCTTGAAGGATTGACGGGTCTTGCTCTGCCAGCTTCAAAGCTGCCATCATAGCAATCACTTTAAGCATACTCGAAGGTCTGTAGGATTGATCTTCATTAACACCAGTCCATTGTGCAGTATTGAGATCTCTAAAATAGACCGACACTGAATCAGCCTGTTTACCTGCCGTTGTTGAAGCGACGAAGTCAGCCACTTTGTTTTCCAGAATTTTAAAAGTCGGATTATTTGATTTTGCTGTCTCCGAATACAATGGGGGTGCAATTAAACTATATTGAGGTAAATTAACCCGCACCTGATTGTTGGAGGTGTTTTGTACGGGTAAAAGCGGAACCACCTTCTCACTCCAAGAAGCATATGCAATATGAATAAACCAACCAAGTAAAAGACCTGAAACAACATGTATTACAACAGTCGATTTATTTGTACTAAATATTCGAGCCATATTATATTCCTTTATTAAGAAGTGCTCTCGTTGCCGGCCCAATTATTCCCAACTGCTGGATAGAATGTTTAGCCTGATATGCCTTCACTGCTGCTTTTGTAAGTGAACCGTATGTTCCTGTAATTGGACCAGTATATAGACCGAGAGCTGTAAGTCTCTTCTGTAAATTTACAACTTCTGTCCCCTTAGATCCATCGTGAAGGTCTTGAGTGAAAGTGGTATTAGATCCGCCTGAATTTGAAGAGCTTTGACTAACGTTAGTGTTCGTAAGGGTCTCATTCTTACCAAACCAAAATGTATTTTGGCTCTGACTACCAGCGGGGTTAGAATATATCACCACCACTTGCAATGGCAATACCTCAGAACCATTTAGAGTATAGGATGCAGTATACGGGCCATTACCACTACCGTTTACTGGCACATTTGTTGTTCCGATCGTAACCCGCGGTGTATTAATTGATTGATTGGTACTAAATGTAAAAGTAAGCATCGAACCGGAACCTAGGAAATTCCCATTTGCTACAGTAGAGGATGTCTGAAATGATGAAAGTGCTGGTGCGGTAGTGGTATTAGTCTGAGTACTATTTGTAGTCGAAACAAAGGCATAAAGCGTGCCACATTGATTACTTACCGTACATACCGTAATGTTCGCTCCACCAAAAGCTAAACCTGTAAGGGCTACATTTGAACCGCTAATATTAGCCGTAACAGCACCTGAATTCGAATTTGTTGATATATAATACACCCCACCCGTACCATTGGTTATCGCAACTGATTGATTCTGACCAGCAACCAAGTTTACACTACTCTGTGCAAAAGTAAGGCTATTTTGATTATTAGAGTTTAAATTAGAATTCCCCGCGGACTGTGTGACCGTAATATTTAAAGCAGCACAAATCGTGCTTGCATTTGAAGATGAACAGATACTCACCGTATCTGTTCCGGCGGTAACTGCTCCAATGGTAACTGTCGAACCGCTTATATTTGCAACAGCAATAGCAGAATTTAAATTGCTATTAATATAATACGAACCTGATCCGGTAATAGTAACCGTCTGACTCTGCCCTGCTGTCAATGTGATATTGTTCTGACTAAATGTAATAGACGCAGCAGAAGATCCTGTAGACTGTACGTTTACTGCTATTGTATTGCAACCTAGACCACTCGCACAAATAGTAATATTTGAAGACCCTGCACTGAAAGCATTAACTGTGATCTGATTGCCCGAAATAGAAACACCAGCAACGGAAGGGTTAGTATTATTCGTCATTGAAAGCGTGGCACTTACTGAAGTATTAACTGTGACAGTCTGTCCAACATTAAGGATGAGTGATGTCTGGCTTAAAGCTAAATTCCCTGAAGCTGAATAACTTGGCCAAACAACTGAAGGTGATACTTGCCCGTCAACCATTACATACACTGATGCACCTGAGGCTATCGAATACGTTGTCGCATCAATTACCGCAGTAAAATACCCACTTGCATTGGTAGTACCTATATTTGCAGAAGCGATGGAAGCAGTTGTCGGATAGTCTAAGAGGATCGAAGCGTTGGAATCTGCACCATATACGGTAACTTGCGCTGTTGTACCTCCAACTAATGGGCTGACTGATAGTGTCGGAACTAATGTCGCATGGGCATAGCCTACAGGAAAGGACAATAAAAACATAGCGGACAATATCAAAACGAAATTTGTAATTATTTTCATATATAAATATAGATATTTGTATGTTAATTATACACTAAAATAAAAATTAAATTTCAATACACACAACAAAAAACCACCCGTGAGGGTGGTTTTTTGTAACTTAATCTATCTTAACTATACGAAGTCTTTAGACAACGTATAACTTGGTTAGATTGCTGCTGTTCTCCATGCTGCCTGAGTAGCCATGAAGCTCTGTGTTGATGTTCCTGTAACACCAGGAACGAACCAGTTTATACCAGCAAGCTGAACTGCATACTGGTTTGCACCAGGATTGTTAACTGAGAATGAGTAAGTAACTGGAATAGTTACAGACTGATTCTGAGCTACAGTGAAGTATGTACCGTTAGCTGATAGCACAGTGTTTGAAGGCTGTGTATAACCTGCGATAACTCCAGCCATAACTGTAGGAACTCCGTTAACATAAGGAGTAGCAATACCTGAAGCAGTTGATGAGGTACCGAATGCACCTGAAGCAACTGAAGCAAGTGGGAAGCTTACAGCCTCGCCAACAGCGCTAACAGTAACATTGAATGTTGCTGTGTAGACAAATGTTGTTGTTGAAGAACCTCCAGGTGTCTGGTTGATCTTCGTGATTGTAGGAGTACCAGTAAGTGAGAATACTGGTCCCTGACCAAATACAGTCTGTACATTACCAATAGCTGTACCACTTGGCTGTGCATTTAGGCTGCTATCGATAGATGTGTATATAGTCATGTTACCAGTAGATGCTGTAATTACAGCAGGTGCTGGAGAAACTCCATTGACTGGCTGTAGACCAGAAACGTCAACCTTAACTGTGAAAGATGTTGAAGTATTGACTGGAATAGTTGCACCAGGAGTACCATCCTGAATATTCTGGAATGTTGCAACTCCGCTAACAACTGACGCAGAAGAAACCTGAGTAGAACCGTTGTACAAGTAGGCAGCATTTACTGTGCCTGATCCTGTGTTTCCGATATTTACTGTTACTGAGTTCAAGTGAAGTGTATCACCCTGTGCATTAACAGCGAATGTCATTACAGGAAGACCTAGGTACTGTCCCTGTGAAACGTTTGTTACACCAATAGCAGCAGCTGGTGCGCTATTAGGATCAAGAGACACGCTTGCTGAAGCGCTTGTGATCAAGCTCTGACCAATGATCATTGTCTGACCGAAAGTCTGGCCTAGGCTATTTGCTGTTGGACCATACTGATTCACACCAGCACCATCAAGAGCTCGAATTCCTTGTGCAGGAACAGAAATTGTCCATCCTGTTGAGTTAGCATATGTGGTGTTAATCTGGCTGTAAAGGTCAGCCTTGATAACGAGGTCCTTGTATGTTCCCTTTGGAACGATAAAGTTGAAACCTGTTACGCTAACAACGTATGTACCACTGTTCTGAACTACTGTTGAAGAGTTCAAAGGAATTGTTCCAAGAACGTTGTTTGTTACTGGATCAACTACATACAATGTGCTGTACACAAAGTTGTAGATGTTTGTTGAAGTACCAAGGTTAAGCTGGATGCTCTGAACTGCAAGGTCAGAATACTGAGCCTGAAGTCGAACATCAAGAACTGGAACCTTTGTCTGACCAGCGTTTGCAACTGAGTTTGATACTGGACCCTGTGTTACAGAGAGAATTCCCTGTACACCAGGAGTCGTTATACCAGTTCCAGGGGCAACTGTTGTAGTAGTAGTAACTGCACCAAGACCAGGGCATGACCATGTTGGTGGGCATGTTGTAAGGCTACCGTATGATGTTCCACCTGTCATTGAAGTAGTGGTTGTTGTTGTCATACCACCTGCATTCAATAGGTTTCGTGTCATAGGTCCTACAAATCCTGTTGTAGGAAGACCTAACTTAGCCTGAGCTGCCTTAACAGCTGTCTTTGTAAGGCTACCGAAGTAACCCATAGAAACACCTGCTGGCATAGTAAGATAACCCTGTGCTGACAACCATGTCTGGAGCGCTGTTACGTCTGCTCCTGTGCTACCTACTGAAAGGTTGTTTGAGAAAACGTATGCGTTTGCGCTAAGAGCACTCATAGCGAATGAACCAAGAACGAGTGCTGATGTCGCAATACTTGCGATTAATGCTTTCTTCATAATGTATATTTGATAAATTAATAATTACAAAACTAACTAATAATATTTTGCTAATAATTTTCACTATCCTCCTTGCTCAACTACATTCGACTCGAGTCAAGGAAGCTAGCTTGTGAGTGTGAGTCTGTGTTCGGAAATATGCAGCCATAAAGGGAATAAAGTCGTACAGAAATAAACTTCGCGCGGTTAGAAATAACCGTGGAAATTCTTGAGAAGGAACCTTATATACGAGTTGTCAAAGGCCTATCGTGGCTGGATAGCAGTTATTATACCGCAGTGGCACATACCTGCAAATCCTGAAATAAGCCCAAATGTGGATAACTACCCAAATACCTAAGTAAATTAAGGCTAATATCCACAATTCGGCTAGGTATACATGGTATCGCAATAGACCCCTTATGTCAATCTAATCTGGATACCCTACCTTAGCGATATCAGGCTAGTTAATTGAGTAACGGCTCCAACGGCGTTCGCCTTCTTTCTTTATTATTCCCTGAACTACAAGCTCTAACAGTTCACGTTGTATAGTCTTGGCACTACACCCTTTTATAGACTGCAAGAAATCACTGATTGTAAGATGATTGCCACTCTTTAATAGATCTAAAATGGCGACCTTGCGAGTATCTTTTTTATCCTTAACGACTCCAAATTCCTTATTGCCCAGAGGGCTAATCTTAGTATCAATTTTAGTTTTATTGCTCTGAGAATCAGTCTGACTAGTGTGTGTTAATGCAGCTTGGTTATGAGGTAAATTATTCTTAGATAATAAAGTATCTTTTCGCTCAGAAGAATTATTATTTTCGCTTGGTTTAAATGCGAGGAGATCTGTTTTAAAAAATGAATCAGACAAGACGTAGCCGGCTTTTGCTGCATCATCAAATACCTTACTCTTTAACAAAGATACGACAGACTCTATCTCACTTTTTAGCACTTGAAAATTCATTGAAGATATCAGACCTGAAATATGAGCAACTCTTAGCAATGAAATGATCTCAAATGATTCAGAGAAAAAAGATTGGACCGAACCATTACAATCGGTGGGTTCGATAGAACTCAAGGACAAAGATGCAAATAAAAGTTGCACACCCTTCTCTCGGATCTCCCACTTAATAGGTTCAGTGTCCTTTAGAAGACTCGACACCAAATGAAGTGCAGAAGCTATCTTCTCAGACTTTTTATATATAAAAGACAAGTGCTCCTCTTTTCCAAAAAAGCCAAGCGATTGCCATATTGAATTGTCTTGATTATTGTCTGATAGCATGTGTCTTATAGATGTCTCTTATAAATATGTCTTATAGAGTTGTCCTTTACAAAACTTACTAAAAATATTTTAAAAGACACTATGATTATATAAGACAAACCCTTATAAAGTAAAGGCTTTTTCGCATATATGATATGATTATTTAACTATGGCAAGAAAAGAAATTAAAAAAGAACGTCAAAAAGAGAAGGCTGTCATGAAAGGCGGTGCTCTCTCCGAAATAAAAACTGAAACCATACAGGCTATCCTTGCAATCATTTGTTTTGTTCTTGCGATTCTAGCTATTATGGCTGCAATTGGTAAGGGTGGCTTTGTTGGGGAGATTGTTTACTCAGGACTAAATCGATTATTAGGAATAGGCTACTATATTCTTCCACTATTATTCATAATGCTTGGGGCTTCTTTCTTACGAACCCTTGAACGCCACCTAGAAGTAACCAAGATAATTGGTGCGGTAGTATTCTTTATATCTGCATTAGGCCTCGTGGGCTTATTACCCGGAGATAGAGGTGGTAGCCTGGGATACCTTGTCTCAGGACCACTTGTGCATCTATTCGCAGTTCCTGTAAGTACAACAGTACTTATTGCGGGTGTAGCGATATCCGTTTTGATACTTTTCGAGACACATTTTACCCTCGAAAGTCTTATGTTCTGGAGACTTTTTGCAAAGAAAAATACTCAAAATAAAGTAGAAGATACTAAGAAAATTGATGAGGCTGTTGAGAATGCCACACTTGCGATGGCAGCTACTACGCCGAAGCTCGATCAAAAGAAAAAAGAATCTCCAAAAGACGAAGCTCAAGAGAAAAAACTCAAAATCCAAGCAGGCGAAAAAGATGATTTTGTTACAGCTGGAGGTGGCAAGAATCCTGCATATGCGGTGCCCTCTGGCAGACCATTTAATCCGCCTCCACTTACACTCTTGGAAACCGACAAAGGTAAGCCTGAAACTGGTGATATTAAAGCGAATGCGAACATAATTAAAAGAACACTCCAAAACTTCGGTATTAATGTCGAGATGGACGAGATATCGATTGGACCTTCGGTGACACGCTACTCCCTTAAGCCAGCCGAGGGAGTCAAACTCTCGAGAATCGTCGCATTGAATAATGACCTCGCTCTCGCCCTTGCAGCCCATCCAATTCGTATCGAAGCTCCGATTCCTGGGAAGTCACTCGTGGGTATAGAAATACCCAATTCAACAAAGACCACTGTCGGTCTTGCTACCCTTCTTGCCAACCCAGAATACCAACAATCAGAAAAACCACTTCTTATTTCCCTTGGTAAAGGAGTTACGGGTAAATCATACTTTGCGAACCTTGCTAAAGCACCCCACATGCTTATTGCAGGTGCAACAGGTTCAGGTAAGTCAGTAACGATTCACGCTGTTATCACCTCCCTACTCTTCCGCAATTCACCTGAAAACCTTCGCTTCATCATGATCGATCCTAAACGCGTCGAGCTAACTCTCTATAACAGCATTCCTCACCTATTAACCCCAGTTATTACAGATCCTAAGAAAGCCATTCTTGCCCTAAAATGGGCCGGCAAAGAAATGAGTCGTCGATATGACGTACTTGAAAAGAGCAAAGTGCGCGATATTGATTCATATCACAAGACGATTGCCGCGATTTTGGCAAAATCAACTGAAAAAGGCAAAGAAATTAAACAAGACGATATCCCAGAATCAATGCCATATATAGTAGTTATCATCGATGAGTTAGCTGATATCATGCAAACGTATCCCCGTGAACTTGAAAGCGCCATTGTCCGACTAGCTCAAATGAGCCGTGCAGTTGGTATACATCTCATTATCTCAACCCAGCGACCGAGCGTGAACGTCATTACAGGCCTCATTAAAGCTAACGTGCCTACCCGTGTAGCACTTCAAGTGTCATCACAAATTGATTCCAGAACAATTCTCGACACCCCAGGAGCTGAAAAACTCCTTGGTGCAGGTGATATGCTCTATCAAGGCGGTGAAATGTCAAAGCCTGCCCGATTGCAGTCTGCTTTCATATCTGAAACTGAGGTAAAAAAGGTAGTGAAGTACCTAGCGGATGAATACAAAGACGAGATTATGAGCGAAATCAATATCGCCGGTACTACCGGTGGCACCGGAACTAATGCAGTAGATGCTGAACCAGCTCGAGACGCGATATTTAGCGCTGATCTTGAGGGTAATGTAAATGGCGATGATATCGGAGAAGATGACGATATGTATGAAAGTGCCAAAGAAGCGGTTATATCGGCCGGAAAAGCATCAACGTCGTACATACAGAGAAAACTCGGCGTCGGCTATTCACGGGCAGCACGTCTCATGGATATCCTAGAAGAGCGTGGGGTTATCGGGCCTGCAAATGGTTCAAAGCCTCGAGAAGTAATGGGGTCTGAAACGTCTACCCATCAAGATGTAGCAACGGGAGACGTACACACTTCTCCTGAAATATAATATGTGCCAAAAGATTAACAGAGAGACTATTATACGAGGCATTACCATAAGCGGTATAACGCTTGTAACACTTATTATTGTTGGTTATTCGTATGTTACCTCATATGGACTCATTCAAGGTCCAGAAATATCATTGAATGGGCCAGCATCTTCCACAAGCGGTTATGCCTACAGCACCTCGACTTCACCTAGTGCAACAATATCAGGAATAGCAAAACGCGTAAATTCACTAACACTTAATGGTAAACCGATCGTAATCGACCAACAAGGCAACTTTTCACAAAATATTCTTCTGTTTAAAGGGTATAATACTGAGAGAATTGAAGGCTTAGATAAATTTGGCCACACCGCCAATATTAAAATAGATCTTGTATATGCTGAAAGCTAAATTTTAAATAAAGAAATTAAATAAAACTTTGATATTT
>CAITNV010000005.1 GCA_903893855.1 Candidatus Tayloriibacteriota bacterium | reverse complement strand
GTATGAGTCTCAGTAATCTTGGTCATTTCCGGAGGAAGTAGACTCGGTCGTTTTGGTCGAAAGGCTAACTCATCTGGTCCATTCATGAATATTACGAGCGTCGCGAGTGCGAGACCGAAGTCACGTACCCCTATTTCACCATACCCTACCACATACATAATATCGAAAAGATGGAGAGCTAAAAGCAATGCCGCGAGCCTTACCTGTACGCCGAAGACAAGCATCAGACCAAAGACAAGCTCAAACACTGCATTACAAAATACCAAAACATTCGCGCTGACGTGAGTCATAACAACGAGCGAATCTGGGATGTATGCTGTCCATGTCTGATTATGTAAAAACTGTTCGAAACTAAACCACAAAAACACCGCTGATAAACCGTATCGCAATACGCTTCCCGCATATGTCTCACAAAAAACGAGCACTGAATCAATCGATTTTCTCATATTGTTAGTACACCAATCATAGTACAGTTATTTCAACGTAGCAACATCATAATATTGATGACAATGAAGGGCAAAATGACAACGATAGTTATTGGCAAGCGCAATAGCTTAAGTGGCACGAAAGCCGTGAGGCAGAAGAGTATGAGAGAACAGACGACAATGTTTACATCACTTATATGCTGTGGTTGCGATAGCGCCATTCGAATGTCCGCAAAGATTCTCACAAGACTCGATCCTGTTACCGTGACGCAGCAAGTATGTACACTATAATTCCAAATATATAGTATAAAAAATACTAACGATTGTCCTATTCGATGTCGGAATCTACTAAACATGCGGATATTATAACATATCACTTTAGTTACGAAATTGTCATAAAAAATCAAGAAAAAGCCCAGCTTGTGCTGGGTGTAGTGCTAGACTCAAATAAACAATTCCGAATTGAAAAACTTGGCCATAAGAACCGCATTCTCCAAAAGATCTTTTTTCTCAATCTTATAACAAAGTCCCTTGCGTGTTTGCGGGTCGTATTCCCCGAAAATGAAGCAGACACTGTAAACACCTTTCACCGGAGTGTCGCTAGAACTTGACTGGGCCACGAAAAGCCGTTTGCGCTCATGATATTCATAGTTAGCCGTATTCGGGGCAAGATAGCGATACTGACTACCGATAAATGTCACGAAAAAATCGGTACGCTTGTCCTTTGGGTTCCAATTGCCGAATTGGAACCTGGTAATATCACCTGATCCAGCAATTGCCGGACCACGCAAGATAAAACCTTGCCACGATGGCCCATTCAATATTTCATGTTTTGTTGGCATAACACCTACTAAACTACATTGTTGTCATTTGTATTGTAAGCGAATACAACGCTCTAGCTAGGCCACACAGTAGCCCAACGACCATACCATAACGGTTCATGGGTTTCTCAGGAAAGTATAATGCCCATTGCACTCCTGTCAATAGATTAATTCCCTGTCACAATACTATGATTGTAGAGAGCAACGTCATCGATAAAACCATTGATACCGTAGTTCGTGCCGTTCTCACCAGCCACATAAATACGATCAATTTGATTTTTAGCTGGCAAATACGTAGAAGTAAGTGTATTAATCGCCTTTCCATTAAGGTATGAAGTCAATGTGCCTGCTGCGCTCGTAAGTGAACATGCTATATGGTACCACTTTCCAGTTTGAAGAGTAGAGAATAATACGGGGACTCCACCAGAGATAGCATCACTGTAACAGCTTAGGTTACCACTACTATCAATGTACAACTGTATAGCAATATTTCCTGAGCTGTTTAAATCTGCGGATGCTACTACACACTCAAAACCAACTGCGCAGCTTAGACTATTTAAATACACCCACGCTGAAAGTGTATAATTCGGATACGATATAGCCGTCGGTAGTGAACTTCCGCCGTAAACCCCACCAGCAGTATTAACACTAATAAGTGACGATCCATTGAGGTTGGGAGTCTTTGTTGAAAGTGTAAATGCCCCATTAACAGGATTGAGAGTCCTATTATTCCCCGACGAGTCTGCAATATTCCCTCCGCTTATATTACTAAAATTATACACAGCAAGAGCATCTGCACCGAATAATTGATAATTGTGATCGGCGAAGGCTTGTCCCGCTCCTTGTGAGCCTTGATCACGAGCTTTACCCAAAGCAGCAAAAATAATCGCAGACAATAGTCCGATAACCGAAATAACTACGAGGAGTTCGATCAGTGTGAAACCTTTCTTGTATAATCGCGTACGCATATTTACAACTATTATACGTCATATAACGAGGTACAACAAACATAACTGTGTATAAGCTTTGCGTAAATAAATGCTGTTAAATATGCTACTATTATCGAACTTATTTATATTTATTATTAATTTAAGGTAAATACCATGGAAAAAAGCCCACAAACAATTGAAAAGCAAACAACCAAAAAGACCGACCTGATTGTCATCACCGGTGCGGGAGGATTTATTGGTGGGAACCTTGCGCAGTATTTTACCAAAAAAGGCTTTACCAATATCCGTGCAGTCGATAAAAAACCACTATGTCAATGGTATCTTCATGTGGCCGGAGTCGAGAATCTCTGTCTCGATGTGAGTGACGAAGATAATTGCGCTCGAGTATGCGAGAATGCAGTCGAAGTGTACAATCTAGCTGCTGATATGGGAGGTATGGGCTTCATTGAGCGCTTTCGAGTGGAATGCTTGCGCTCTATCCTTATTAATACCCACATGGTGGAAGCTGCATACAAAGCTGGCGTAAAACGATACTTCTATTCAAGCTCTGCATGTGTATATAATACTCTCCTTCAAAAGGATCCTAAGGTACGTGCACTTAAAGAATCCGATGCTTACCCTGCTATGGCGGAGCGCGGGTACGGTTGGGAAAAGCTCGTCTCTGAAATGTTCTGCCAAGAGTACTGGCATGAGCGCGGTATGAAGACATTTATAGCTCGTTTCCATAATGTCTATGGACCAAATGGCACATGGGACGGCGGACGTGAGAAGGCACCTGCAGCAATGTGTCGTAAAGTTATCGAAGCGATAGACGCCAAAGATCTCTCTATCAATATCTGGGGCAATGGCGAACAGACACGCAGCTTCATGTACATTGACGACTGTGTAAAAGGCATTGATATGATTACTCATTGTGATGAACTCATTGCAACACCTATCAATCTCGGTTCTAGTGAACTTGTTACGATAAATGAACTCGTTTCAAAAGTAGAGAAAATCGCCGGCAAAAAACTCAAGCGATCTTACAATCTCTCTGCCCCACTAGGCGTAGCTGGTCGTAATTCCGACAATACTTTTATAAAAAAAGTGCTCAACTGGGAACCTAATACCACCCTCGATAAAGGCCTCGCAGTCACCTATAGCTGGATCAAAGGACAGCATGCAGCAAAGAAAGCGGGCAAAAGAATCGGTAGAGGGTAAATAAAAAAGCATCCGATTTTAATCAGATGCACGATACAAAAACTCAGTCAATTATAGTTGCACACGGACCAGAGACGAATAATTTCCCTTGTCGATGGATCCATACACCACGGCCGTAGCTTCAGCACCGTTCAACAAGATCGCGATGTATTTGAACGGTTCAAGCTGTTCCTTAGTGTAGAAATGAAACAAGGCAGTTGATTCAATAACACCTTGTTCACAACCCTTCATGATGACACTTTGAACGAGCTTGTACGGATGTTCATGCAATAGTAAGTTTTTAAGCTGTTCGGCTAATGCACTAAAATTTCGTCCGGATGCATTAAAAACCTGCTGAAGTGAACCCTCGAGTTCAATTTCAAAGGGCTCCAATGGATTTTCTCCTGCCACCGATGCCAGACGCAGCATCAAAAACAGCTGCGCAATTAGCTCATCAAGTGTAAGGTAAGCTTCAATTCCGAGAGTAGCTACGACCTGAGGGTCCATATTCTGCGTACTTACTTCAATCATAATGCATTATCCTTTACAGTGTTTACCGAGTTAATTTCAATGTCCTATTGTTGCGGGTATCGTATAACAACATGCTTACTATGTCTATACCGACAATACTTTACAAATCTCTGTATTAGATGTAACATTTTATTAAACTGTTCACCTTAAAAAAATTCTATGGATATAATTGAAATCCCGATCCTTCGAGGCCGTAAGACTGGCCTCATTGATTCTGCTCGGCATGGCGTAGGCGAGCTAACTATCGATATAGCATTCGATATTTCCACACACTGCACAAAGCTTCGGCCCGACACCGGTGCCGCATTGTTCTACACCGAAGACTCCACTGG
>CAITNV010000004.1 GCA_903893855.1 Candidatus Tayloriibacteriota bacterium | reverse complement strand
CTAGGATTCGAACCTAGGACCCTCGAGGTATAAGCTCGATGCTCTAACCAACTGAGCTACACGCGCATATGCTATTAAAAAATAGCAAAGATTACCAAAAAAAGCTAGATTTCAAGCTTTCTTTTTGGTTGTATACCATGCGCAATGATAATCTTCTCATATTCATCACGCTCAATTGTCTCGACCTCGATCAAGCGCTTCGCTATCGCATCAAGCGCAGCACGGTGCGTTGTAACGACATTCTCGGCTTGAGCGAAACCTTCGCTCATAATACGTGACACTTCAGCGTCGATATCCGAACCTACTTTATCCGAATACTCACCATGCTCTTCGAGACCGCTACCGAACATCGCTCGCCCACCTTCATTCCCCTCGAAAGCCATAGCACCGAGCTTATCTGACATTCCATAGCGAGTGACCATGTCGCGAGCCAAAGCAGTTGATACCTGAAGATCATTAGAAGGACCAGTTGTGACATCTCCAAATATCATCTTCTCCACAACGTATCCACCAAGTGACACTGCAATATCATCGAGGAATTGCTTCTTCGACTGTAAACGTCGATCTTCAAGCGGAAGATGTAGTGTATACCCCGCTGCACGACCCCGAGAAATAATAGAGATCTTATGCACAGGATCTGCGTGAGGTAAAACAGAAGAGATGAGTGCATGCCCTGCTTCATGATATGAAGTGATCTCTTTCTCTTTAACACTCAGGATATGGCTCTTTCGCTCAGGCCCGAGCATAACCTTCTCGATCGAACGGATAAGATCATACTGAGCGATCTTATTGCGATCCTCTCGTGCAGCAAGAATAGCTGCTTCATTCATAAGTGAATACAAGTCTGCGCCAGAGAAACCGGGTGTTCGCTCAGCGATGACTGCAAGTCGCACATCTTCAGCGAAAGGCTTCTTCTTAGTGTGAATCTTCAAAATCTCTTGTCGATCTGCTCGGTCTGGTAAATCAATAGTGACACGTCGATCGAAACGACCCGGTCGCAAAAGCGCAGGATCAAGAACGTCAGGACGGTTTGTTGCAGCCATTACTACCACTTTCTCATTTGGTTCGAAACCGTCCATTTCAACAAGGATTTGATTGAGTGTCTGTTCTCTCTCATCATTCCCTCCCCCTACGCCTGTTCCACGACTTCGTCCCACAGCATCAATCTCATCAACAAAAATAATCGCCGGAGCAGTCTGCTTCGCCATTTTAAATAAATCTCGTACTCGTGAAGCACCTACACCAACAAACATCTCCACAAATTCAGAACCAGACACCGAGAAGAATGCCACACCAGCCTCCCCTGCTACTGCTCGAGCGAGAAGCGTCTTACCAGTACCTGCAGGACCCATAAGTAGAATTCCTTTAGGAATTGCAGCGCCGATTTCCAAGAACTTTTTTGGATTCTTTAGAAAGTCAACGATTTCCATAAGCTCCTGCTTCGCCTCTTTCGCTCCAGCAACATCCTTAAAGGTAACTTTCTGTCTAACATCGTCTGGTAAAGTAACCCGAGCTTTCGATTGACCGAATGTTAAAGCCTGAATGCCAGCCCCACGCATCTGTCGAGTAAGGAACCAGACAATTAGGATAAGGAAAAGAATTGGGGCAACGAATGGCAAAACCTGCTCAAGCCAGAAAATAAAACCAGATGGACCCTGAACAGTAATCTGTACTTGTGACAACTGGCTCGCAGTAACACCGTAATGAACAAGAGTGTCAGTCACTGCCGCATCAGGCTCTTTATTGGTACTTTTAATGTCCCCATTCTTATATGTAGCATCGAGCTCATCGGTATTTTGACTAATTGAAACTATCTTCCCTGCCGTTACATCCTGTGCGAGTTGCGAAAGAGAAATCTTCACCGGTTCGACGGTAGTGTTTATATAATAAGAATACCCCGCCATCACCAACATCAAAATAACAAGAGTCAGACTGACCATATTAATAAAACTCCATCGTGTTGGAGGCTTCGCTTTCTTAGGATCAGATGTATTGTTGGTCATTTTAAATGGGTTTTTATTATTGTACTCTTGGTCGTCGTTCATGAGGCTAATTATACAGAAAAAAGGGCGCTTGCACAGTTACATCTCTTAAAAGTGAAATAATATATACTGTTAGTTGTATCAATCTCAACAGTATTATAAAGATATTAAAAACATGAAAAAAATCTGGCTATACATCAAAGCACACAAAAAGACCACAATCGTGGTTATTCTTATTATCATAGCCGCCGTTTGGTATTATCAGTCTACACACACAACGACCGCTACATCATATACAGTAAAACCTGCGACTATCGGCACCGTACGTACTACGGTTTCTGGTACTGGCCAAGTATCAAGCTCACAAGAATTAGCCATATATCCACAAGTTAGTGGTAAAGTCCTCAGTGTAAAAGTACATAATGGTGATACGGTTACTAAAGGACAAGTACTTGCGACGCTCGATAGTACCAATGCATATTTCAGTCTCGAGAATGCTCGAATCTCTCTTGCAAAACTACAAACCTCGAACCCGATTTCTAATGTAAGTGATGAGAATACTGTTGTTACGAATCAGAACAGCCTGACTCAGAACTATCAAAGTGCATTTAATACTATTGCAACCAGTTACAACAATCTTGGCTCTATCACCACAGGACTTAATGACATATTTTATGGTAAAAATTCTTCACCATATTTTACCGATGTGAATGTCGGCGCAACAACAGGTGTTACGGGTCAACAGTATCGATTAACTGCGGGTGTACTCCTTGATAAAGCGACAAGCGAATACGCCGCATTTCGAGATGCATATATTAATATTGACCAGAATTCAACAACGAGTATCACGAAAAGCCTTGATGCTGAACTTGCTATGGTGAAGGATCTCAACGATGCAGTAAAGGCATCATCTGTTGCCGTCAATTATGTAATTGGACAGACTGCCCTATCAAGTCGTACTAATGCAATGACTAGCGACCAGAACAATATTACAAGTTGGCTCACGACCGTTGGTACCGACAATGTAAATCTTTCAAATGCAAAAGCTACTATCACCAATAGCCAACAGTCATACACCCAAGCTCTCGCCAATCTTTCTGCAAACCAGACAACGAACTCCCCTCTTGATTTACGTGCCGCCGAACTATCACTTGAACAAGCACAGACGACCTTTGATGAATACACTATTCGTGCACCGTTTGATGGAGTAATAGGAAATGTAACACTGCACACCGGAGACAATGCGGGAGCTTCGACCATTATCGGTACTGTGGTTACCAAAGACTATGTCTCAACAATAGTACTTAATGAAGTCGATGTTGCGAAAGTCTCAGTTGGTCAGCCGGTAGTGGTCACCTTTAATGCCCTCCCTAATGTTACTGCAACTGGAACCGTCATTGATGTAGACAGCGTGGGCTCGGTTAGCCAAGGAGTTGTAAGTTACAATGTAAAAATATCTATTAATTCAGACAACCCGAATATTAAAGCTGGTATGAGTATTAATGCGAGTATCGTCACAGCGCAGGAAAGCAACGTAATCGTAGTTCCTAATTCAGCAATCAAAACCGTAAATGGTCGATCATTCGTTCAGATTCCCACAACTCCAGTCGTCAATCCTTACCAAGCCAACGCTTCTTCAACAGGTTCAACAAAACGACGTTATAATGGAACAGCGAATGTTGGAATATCTGTAGCTTCAGTAGTCACCAAACCAGTCACCGTAGGCCTCTCTGACAATACCAATACAGAGATCATGAGCGGTCTTAATGCGGGCGACTATGTAGTGACACAGACACTCACCGGTACCGCAGCGAAAGCCGCTTCAACTAACATCCTAAGTAGCCTAACTGGTGGAGCAAGAACGGGTGGTGGAACTGGCGGAGGCTTTACTGGTGGCACACGTACTGCTGCACCAGCTGCAGCAGCTAGTGCTGGCCGATAACACAGACAATATGATCGAAATTAAAAACATCACGAAAGTATATGGATCCGCTGGAGCCGAAAAAGTTCGTGCAGTTGATGGTATTAGTTTCACGATAAAAGACGGAGAATTCGTTGCGATTATGGGTCCTTCCGGCTCAGGTAAATCAACCCTCATGCATATTCTCGGCGCACTCGATACTCCAACTTCTGGTACATACCATCTCGACGGTAAAGATGTATCGTCATTAACCGACGAAGAACTTGCAGAGATTCGTCGTAACCATATTGGTTTTGTATTTCAATCATTTAACTTACTTCCCCGCACAACGGTACTACGCAATGTTAGCTTGCCACTTATGTATGCAGGAGTGAAAGTAGAAGAGCGCGAAGCGAGGGCTAAAGCAGCGCTTGTAAGTGCAGGCTTCAACGAAAGCCATTTTCTTCACCTATCGAATCAACTCTCCGGCGGACAGATCCAGCGTGTAGCGATTGCGCGAGCATTGGTGAATAACCCATCACTTATCCTTGCTGACGAACCGACCGGTAACCTCGACACGCGCACTGGTGAGATCGTTCTTGGTACATTCCAAAAGCTCAATCGAGAAAATGGCAGCACTATTATTCTTATCACTCACGAGCCTGATGTTGCTATGCATGCCAACCGCATCATTCATATCCGCGACGGTAAAATTGTCGAGGACAAAATAAACCCCAACCCTACCAAGGCGCGTACCGATACCGTAGATAAAATTTAAATAAAAAAATGACACTATCCGACATATATCACGAAACATCATCAGCACTTCGAGCTAATAAAGTCCGATCAGGGTTAACCATGCTTGGTATAGTTATCGGAATTTCTTCAGTTATTGCTCTTATCGCTATTGGTAATGGCGCACAAAGTTCTATTCAATCAAGCATACAATCTATCGGTTCGAACCTCATCATCGTTATGCCCGGTGCCACACGCACACCCGGTTCAATAGTATCCGCAGGTCGCGGGACAGCACAATCACTTACCAATGAAGATGCCACAGCTATTGCCAGTCAAGTATCTGGAGTTGTTGCTGCAGATCCAGAAGTAAGTTCTAATAAACAAGTCACCTTTCAAGGAACCAACACTCGTACTACTATCCTCGGAACTGGAGATCAATACCCTACCGTGCGTAATCTCCAGATCGCAGACGGTTCATACTTTACCCAGAATCAGATCACATCACTCGCTCGTGTTGCAGTCATAGGACCGACAGTTGTAACTGATCTTATGGCAACGGGCACCGAACCTGTCGGACAAGAAATCGTAATTGGTGGTGATACATTTACGGTCATTGGAGTAACCGTTGCAAAAGGAGGCTCAGGATTTACTAATCAAGATGATCAAATTTTTATTCCTCTCACAACAGCGCAGCAGCTATTCACCGGCAATAAATACCTAAGCACCATCAGCGTTGAAGCTGACAATACAAATGACATGGCGGCTGTTCAAGCAGACATTACGACACTTCTTCTTGGAAGACATTCTATTAGCAATCCTACTAATGCAGACTTTAGTACAATAAATCAAGCAGATATTGCAGCTACTGCAAGCGGTATTACACAGACATTTACCATCCTTCTTGCAGCTGTAGCCGGTATTTCCCTGCTTGTAGGCGGTATCGGTATTATGAATATGATGCTTACAACAGTTACTGAGCGCACACGTGAGATCGGTCTTCGTAAAGCAATTGGAGCAAAGAAAAGTGACATTAGCACACAGTTCCTCGTCGAAGCGGTATCACTGACTTTTATCGGTGGAGGTATTGGTGTAGCATTAGGAATTCTTGCTTCATATCTTGTAACAACATTTGGTGGCATCACGACAAGTGTTACTTCAAGTTCAGTCATTCTTGCATTCTGTGTATCTGCTGGTATTGGTATTATCTTTGGCTATTACCCAGCTCGACGAGCAGCGAGCCTCAATCCTATCGAAGCTTTACGGTACGAATAATAAATTGTTACAGTGCAAGACCTACGACCCGTTGCATATTACATCTTAACATGTTAAGATATTCCCGTGAGCAATAAAAAGACAATGAAGGCCACAGTTAAGGCCTCAGTAAAAACCCCTATAGACACCGTAATCCGGCCCGTAATGCAATTACGAGCCGGACTTGATCGTGTTACATGTATGGTCTTACGTGAGAAAATGGGTTTTGGCGTGTCTCAACTACGTATTTTATACGTTCTAGCTTTTAAGCCAGATATTACCCAGAAGAATATTGCAGACTTTTGGGATGTCACCGAAGCATCAGTAAGTAGACAGATTCGTGTGCTTGAAAAAAAAGGCTTTATTTCAAGGTCCACGGCTACGAGTGCAAAACCGAGCCTATCCCCCGCCGGCAAACAAGCTCTCGATACCGCAATGAAATATACCCAAGCGACATTTGAAAAGATTTTTAAAGACATTAGTTCCTCCGAAAGAAAAAGCGTCGCTCATATCCTCGAGAAATTAATAGAGAAAGTAAAAGTAAGTAGCAATATATATGACACCAAATAACACTTCAAAAAAAATACTTTATACACTAGGAGCAATCGTTGGTATTACGATTATTGCAATACTCTCATATATCATCACACCGAGCACGACTCATTCGGGCTATTCTTCAGTGGCAGTAGTTCGCAAAGACATACAGCAGGTCGTGAATGCAACTGGCAAAGTATCGTCTGATCAAGAATCACATCTTGCTTTCGATGCTAATGGCGGCACAGTCGCAGATGTGCACGTAAAAGTTGGTGACCGTGTAAATAAAGGTGATATTCTCGCAACACTTCGAACGGATATTCTCGAATCAAATTACGCGGGCGCCCTTGCTGATGTCTCCGCTGCAAATGCACAACTCACATCACTTCAACAAGGTGCGAAACCTGCCGACATCGCTCTCTACACACAACGTTCGACGGATGCAGATACAGCACTGGCAAGTGCAATGCATGATGCATATTTAAAAACCAAAAACGCAATCGAGAACCAGACTGATGTTTTTTTTACTAATGCAGTGTCATCAAATCCAACAATTAACGTTCCGACACTGAGCCTCATAACCACTCAGAATATCAATCAAGATCGTGTAGTCATCAGTGACGACCTTAAAAATTGGCAAAATCTATTTACCTCGGGTGCATTGCCTAATGATCCACCGATTGCAACACAAGCAAACAAGACCATCAATGATACGAAGGCTTTCCTCTCGGATTTAAGCGACATTATGAATAATTTGAACAATTCAAATAGCGGATTAAGCCAAAGCCAAATCGCAACCAATCGCGCAATTGTCACATCTGCAGCCACTGCTGTTAACAGTGCATTTAGCGGATATACTGCAGCATTATCAGGATCAAATGAAGCACATAGTGCTCTCACCCTCGAACAATCAGGTGCTACCCCATCAGCACTTGCAGCACAATCGGCACTCGTCGCTCGAGCCGAAGCAAATCTAGCAGCAACAGAAAGCCAGATCGCGCACTCGAAAATCATCGCTCCATTCGATGGTATTGTCACCGAAGTACTCCCTACTGTCGGAGAAGTCTATTCAGGCGGAACTCCAGCAATCACCGTCATATCTGGCGGTCCAGCAAAAATTGACCTGATGATTCCTGAGACCGATGTAGCGAAAATTCATGTACATGATCAAGCCTTCGTCACACTAAGCGCATATGGATCTACTACATTCCCTGCCATTGTGACTACGATATCTCCCGCACTCACAACCATACAAGGAATAACCGCATATCAGACAACTGTTCATCTCCTCGAGGCCGACCCACGAATTCTTTCGGGAATGACAGCGAGCGTGAATATCATGACAGCAAGTTCAACAGGAGCAATTACCGTGCCTACACGAGCTATCGTCTATGAAGGATCGCAAGCCTATGTTCTTGTTAAAACAGATGGTCAATTCATCAAAAAGCCAGTCACGGTCGGTATTACCGGATCAGATAATAGCGTTGAGATTACTAGTGGTTTAAGTGATGGCGATACTGTAGCTTCATTTTAAAAAAATATATGAATCAAACTGAAACAAAAATCGAAACAAAAAACGAAATTAAGAAAGAATCAATTATTAAGCGATTAGCTCACAACAAGAAAGCGCAGTTTATTACTGTTGCTATCATCGTTATTATCACCGTAGCACTTGGCGTGATTTTGAAACAACTCAATAGCCGTGTGTATACGGATCAAGCTGACATTGAAGCGCCAACCATAACACTTGCCCCAGCCACTTCTGGAGTGCTCGAGAAGATTCTTGTGGCTGCAGGAGATCATGTCGCAGCTAATACTCCAGTCGCTCAGATCGGCACACAAATAATCCAGACAAAAGTCGCCGGCATTATTACGAACGTAAAAAACAACATAGGTCAGATTGCGAACCCTAGTGATGCTATCGTCACCATGATCGACCCCGCTGCCCTACGCGCTGTAGCGCATCTCGATGAAGACAAGGGACTCTCAGATATTCGCATAGGTCAGCATGCCACATTCACTGTCGACGCTTTCGGTAGCAAACAATACGAAGGAATTGTAGATGAAATTAGCCCAACAGCTCGCGAAGGAGATATTGTCTTTAACATTTCAGGTCAACGACAAGTGCAGGAGTTCGACATTAAAATTCGCTTCGACACGTCTCTCTATCCGGAGCTCACCAATGGTATGTCGGCGAAAATATACATATATAAAGCCCTGTAATACTTACCGCTTCCGTAGCGCACATTATTTACGAAAATGCCCCCAGAAAAAAAACCCGAAAACTCTCGCCTCAAATGGTGGATCCTTGCAACCGTGATCTTGGGAACTTTCCTTGGTCGCTTGGATCAGACTATTGTGAATCTCGCTTTGCCAAAAATCATTAATGACTTTGGTATCACGGTCTCTGCGGCTGGATGGATTGCTACTGCTTACATTATTGCGAATGCTGTCTTCGTACCTATCTGGGGGAAGCTCGGTGACACCAAAGGAAGAAAAAAAGTTTACATACTCGGCTTCGTTATTTTTATCTTTGGTTCGGTACTTGCAGGGCTCGCATGGAATTTAACTTCAATGCTTATATTCCGTATCATCCAAGCGATCGCCGCTTCAGCCGACTACCCTACTGCTATGGCCATCCTCGCGGTGACATTCACCAACGGCAAAGAACGCGCGCAAGCACTCGGCATCTGGTCATCATCGTTCGCCGCAGCATCGGTCTTCGGCCCTCTCATTGGTGGACCGCTTATCGACAGTTTCGGTTGGAGATCCGTCTTCTTGGTAAATCTCCCTGTCGGACTTATTGGTCTCGCTATGGCTCTCGTCTACATTGACGAATCGGTATCGACCGTCGTTTCAAAATCATTCGATTGGTTTGGAGCGACGGCACTTGGTGCCGCGCTCTCTGCTCTCGTTCTTGTGCTCGACCAAGGAATTATTTGGGGTTGGACCTCAGCTAATAGTATTATCTGTTACGTCGCTGTATTGGCGTTTACGGTTACATTTATTGTGATTGAACATTATCACGATGAGCCGATTGTCGACCTAAAATTCTTCAAAAATAAACTTTTTGTCAATACCATAATCAATAACTTCGTCGTTTTCATGGGACTTATGGGTAGCGTTTTCCTTGTGCCGATTTTTGCGCAGACTTTCCTCGGCATGACTGCAACTGAATCTGGATATTTATTTATTCCTCTAGCGGTATTCTTTGTGTTATCTTCCCCGATCGGTGGGTATCTCATTGGTAAAGTAAAACCGAGCTATGTTATCGCAGCCTCTACGGCAGTCGCTGCTCTCGGCCTTTTTCTATTCGCAGGCATTGATCCGCGATCAGGTGTACTCGCTATCACCGTTCCCCTCTCGGTGATGGCTTTCGGTATGGGCTTCGGTATGGCACAGAGAACGAACCTCGTTGCAGTCGCGGTACCCGTCGAAGAGATCGGCGTTGCTTCATCGATCCTTGCTCTTGGGCGAAATATCGCAGGTGCTTTCGGCATCGCGATCTTTGGAACCATACTTTCGAATTCTGCTGCAAGTCATCTTGCAAGTATTGTGAAGAACAGTAATCTTCATCTTCCGAGCATTACATCAGCTGTAGGGCGAATAGATTTTATTAAAGCAACGAGCCTCATGGAACTAAAGGCGCAGGTAGATGCATATGGAACTGTATTTCTAAGTGCCGGAAGCATCCTCCTTCTTGGAGCTATTTTGGCTCTCTTTATTAAAGTGCGTCGCGAAGACCTCCATCAAGGAATGCATGTGCATGTGGAATAATGTGATATTCTTATCTTATGTCTACATTTGTGGTCAACAAAAAGGTCGGTCTCAACTATGAAATCATGGAGAAACGTGAGGCTGGTATTGAGCTTATTGGAAGCGAAGTGAAGTCACTCCGCAACAATCATGGCTCACTTACGGGCGCTTATGTCACTATTCGTGGTGGTCAAGCATACCTCATTAATGCCCACATTCCTCCCTATCAAGAGAAGAATACACCTGCTTCATATGATCCATACCGTGAACGTAAGCTACTCTTCCGCAAGAAAGAGATTGCAGAATTAATAGCCGAGGGCAATAAAAAAGGTTTGACAATCGTGCCAATTTCAGTGTATAGTAAAGGACCGAAAATTAAGCTCGAAGTCGCTCTTGTGCGCGGAAAGAAGAAACATGATAAGCGCGAGACGCTCAAAAAGCGCCAAGTAGATCGAGATATTGCTCGGGATTTCGCTCTTTAACAATTGATTTCAAAACATGGGGATGCCAGGCATCGACATATGCCCTACCTGTGTATGTGCAATGGGGAGCTCCGTTAACTCTTTAATCTGACGGAATCGCAACTGCAAAAAATTCAGTCGCAAAATTAGGGTCTGTCTTGTCTCCATATTTTGGAGCTAACAGCTTTAATTTCGCTTACGCGAAAGCCTAAGTGACATTCGGCCGTGTGTGTCTGCGCCACGGTTCGGGTGATATATAGTGGACTAGGAACTGCCTCTGTCTCAAGGTGGCTTCCGAAACAATGAGACTCGCTTAGCATATATTTTGCTCACTTTTGAGTATGCTCTGTTAAAACTAAAAGTGGCTATCCATTGTAGAAACATACTCCGGAGTCATATGCACGGCGGTTCAATTCCGCCCATCTCCACAGTAAAAGAAAAAACCAGCTTCCTGCTGGTTTTTTCTTTTACCTCGTGGCAGATAAGCGCGGAATTGAACGGGCGGAGCACACCGAGCAAAGCGAGGTCGGTCTGCCCCAGCAGACCGGTGCGAGCCGGGGCCGCGGAAATTTCCTCGTGTCGGCGAGGAAATTATCCGTGGCTCAATTCCGCAGTCCATAAACTTGACAGAGCTACTCAATTGTATTATTTTAAAGCAAAAGCTCTTTACGGGCATCTTTGTAAAATCGGTAGGAACAAATTGAACTTATGAAAACAAAATATCTATTGCACGCATTGGTACAGACCATATTGCTCATTGTCGTCACAAGCCTCCTCCTCGACCTAGTTATGATTGAAATATCAAATCTGGCCGATTGGAATTTGGGAAGCTCGAGCTTAAATGTGCTCATCTTTGTGTCCTCAGCATTTCCTTACATTTCGCTGTTAATCACAGGATACGGCTTCGTGGTAACAAATCTGACGGCAGTTTGCAACGGATGGAGCATATTAACCCTCAAAGGGGTACTCCGGAACGGACGACCTCACCGAGTTTGCTCATGCAATACCATTTGACCAATCTGACCTTCACGGAAAGCTTCGCGAGCTTCTTTCGTGAAGGTTTTTTATTATATCTATTGAATACCTTCCTTGCGTCCCCTTTCCATACAGATAACTAAGCATCTTCAAGGGCTTTTCGCAGTATTGGCGTAGCTAAATAGGACTGCCAAACATGGAAAACTGAGATTTAAAGGTGCTTACAGAGTGGTGCACTAACAGGTTGAATGTGCCACCACTATACTTGACATATATGTGATAATATGATACCATATGAAACAGATAGTAAGCCTCCCGCTACCCCTCAAGTAGGACACTCGCCTTTAAATAATAACTCGAAGCAGTTCTAAACCCAAGCACTTCCCTCGGTCGGTCATTGAGAAAGGAATGTATACTCTGCATTTCTTCCTCTGTAACTGACTCAATATCTCTCCTCTTGGGCACAAAACATCTGATCCATCTGTT
>CAITNV010000003.1 GCA_903893855.1 Candidatus Tayloriibacteriota bacterium | reverse complement strand
GTGTGTTCGCGATTGGATTTGTTCCAGACCGGAACGAAGTGTGCGCCAAGTTCAGTTGCTAGTTGGCATGCGCGAAGTTGCGCTTTGCCTTGGTGGCCAAAACGGTCACCCATGCCAAACGAAAATTTTCCAAGCGGCAGATAGGTATTCATTAATTTGTGTCAGTTGAGAAAAAGTAATTTAACAACTAATTGCCAGCAAGTGCCATTCGAAATGTGCAAGTTTATTTGATATATTTGCACTTAGTCATCTTTGAAAATTGACTTTGTATATGAATACCGGTTGAGCTTTGAACATTGCCTAAATAAGAAAATTCCTTAAGCAATCCAGCGGTTCTATCCACAAAAAAGCAGGGCGAGCTGAGTTGTCAGATCCCACAGAGTGGTTTGAAAAAATGAGGTCGAGTCAATGGAGCAAAAAAATGCTTCCGTTTAGATTGCAGAAGTTTTTTTTGATGGTCTGAATTGAAGTAGAAAACGAAGCGAGTCCTATGCTCAACTTTTTTATCTTTGCCATACTTAGATTAATAAATCTTTTTTAGCAGCTGCTCTGGTGGCTTGGAAACTTTGCTCAATCTCCGCTTCGGCGATGCCACCTTCGACGAGTCGTTCATTATCGCTGCGGCCCTCTTCGTCTTCATCTTCACTGGGAGCAACTCGGGCTATTTGTCCCGTCGAGCCATGCACCGGATCCCAGCGTTCAGATTCGGGCGCGGATTCAAGAATCACATCTTTGGGATCTTGATCCCGAACACCGGTTAATTCCCGTTTTGCCTGCGCGAAATGGGACGCCGTGGCATCATGCGACAAATGGCCATCTAAAATTGCCAGTTCTGCGGCTCTTTCTCGCACCATCTTTGGGGTGACCGTGCCGATGCCGACAGAATTTTTCGAAATGGCACCGTCTTTCAGTGGATTTGTTTTCATAGTTTTTAAAATTATCTAGCGTGAAACGTTTGGTCGTTATGTGATGTCTTCATCTCACGCGTTCCGCGATCCTCACGCACGTCGCGAGATTTGGAAAAAATATTGTCACGTTTTTTGGGTTTTGGGTGCGGTAGGACTTTCTCTTGATTGGGCCGCAGTTCATGCATGATTTTGGGGAATACTGGGGTTTGGGGAGTTGCTGCAAGTTTGGTAGTGTGATGATTCATATTTTTTAATTTCTTTTTATATTGGAAAACATTTTACGGTTGACTCTGAGCAACGTGAATGCGGTTGAGATTCCGTCGCGCGATTAATTCCGCCTCAATTATCGACCAGTGCTGAGCTTCATGGTCGGGCATCGAACCTTGAATTTCGTTGGCGAAGTAAGCCTTTCTAGCTACTCCTTTCGATGAGGGTAAAAAGTTATTTTCATTTTGGCCTACGCCTGAAGCTGAAGTTGCCCGGGGTGCGATAGCCCTTGTCGATTTGCCTGCTTAATCTGGCTGTATGGAAAATAAAAATACCATGCAAATCGGAGGAAAATCATGCCGCTAATCAACTTGGTCGTCACCCTGATTGTCATCGGCGTTTTGCTTTGGCTGGTCAACACCTACATCCCGATGGATGGGAAGATAAAAAAGATTCTCAATATCGTTGTGATGATTTGCGTCGTTGTCTGGCTTTTATCTGTCTTTGGAGTCATCGGCCATTCGGGAGACATCCGCGTCTCGCAAGTCCGTTAGCAAACGGCACTTCAAACGGGCTTAAGTTTTTGAATAGATGGCCGAGCCGCCAGCGGCAATTCACGGTTAGAACTGAGCGCCACGGGTCGGATTTAGAATGTTTCTGCGTATTCTTCAATATCAGTCTATGAAATTTGAAAAGCTTATTTTAAAAAATCCAAAAGCCAAACCTCATTCGGCCGAATACGCCCTCAAGATTTCAGAACTGCGCTATCGCCGGCTGTTCGAGGCTGCACAGGATGGCATTCTGATTCTCAATGCAGACAGTGGAAAAATTGATGACGTCAATCCGTTCCTG
>CAITNV010000002.1 GCA_903893855.1 Candidatus Tayloriibacteriota bacterium | reverse complement strand
GCCTGATATTGCTCGCACCATATCTCCTGAGGATAGAGAACGACTTCTCGATGAAGCTCCGGACAGAGTGGGGGATTTCGTTGCAGTCAAAAAAATCCTATAAATTTATGGCAATTGATTTAAAGAATTTAACAATAGAAAAGGCACATGCCGCACTCGTCCGCGGGGATTTTACTGCGGTTGCACTTGCTCAAGCTTACCTCGATGTTATTGCTTCGAAGAATAAAGAAATCAATGCGTATCTTGAAGTCTACAATGATGTCATCGAACAAGCGAAGGTGGCTGATGCACGGCTCGCAGCGAAGACCGACGTAACGATGCTCACCGGTATTTCTTTTGCTATTAAAGACAATATTCTTATAAAGGGCCGCATCGCAACTTCTGCTTCAAAGATCCTTGAGGGTTTTCAGGCTCCATATGACGCTACGGTTATTGAGAAATTAAAGAAGGCTGGAGCGGTGTTTATCGGACGAACCAATATGGATGAATTCGCTATGGGTGGTTCGACTGAGAATTCTGCTTTCGGAGTTACAAAGAATCCCTATGACACTTCACGAGTGGCTGGAGGTTCTTCTGGCGGCTCTGCTGCTGCGGTTGCGATGGATGGGGCACTAGCTGCGCTTGGTTCGGATACGGGAGGATCTATTCGTCAGCCTGCGAGCTACTGCGGTCTTGTGGGACTAAAGCCTACCTATGGAGCAGTGTCACGAAACGGCGTTATGGCTATGGGATCTTCACTTGATCAGATTGGCCCATTTGCCAAGACTGTAGGGGATGCTGAGATTATTTTTAATACCATTCGCGGTCAGGACCCTCTGGATTCTACAACCATAACAGCTGAGACTTTCTCTCCAAAGCGTCTCGGTAAGACAAAACCTATTATCGGTATTATCAATTATGAGAGTGGAGTAGATGCTCGAGTGATGGAGAAATTTAACGAAGCTGTAGCAAAGTACGAGAAAGCGGGCTATGAAGTGCGCCGAGGAATTACCATTCCTGATATCGACTATTCTCTCGCGGTCTATTACGTTGTGATGCCAGCTGAAGTGTCATCGAATCTCGCTCGTTTCGATGGAGTGCGTTTTGGTTTCCATAAGGATGGTAAGAATGGTATCGATGATTATTTCGAGACACGAGGTGCCGGCTTCGGTAAAGAAGCGCGACGAAGAATTCTCCTTGGTACATATGTATTATCATCAGGATATTATGATGCGTACTATAATCGCGCTATCGCTCTACGCCGTACGATAACCGCCGGCTTCGAGAAAGCCTTCGAAGGTGTGGACATCATTATGACTCCAACTGCCCCTTCACCAGCATTTAAAATTGGGGAGAAAGTGTCGGACCCTGTTGCGATGTATCTCGAGGATATCTTCACTGTACCAGCAAACCTTACCGGTATGCCCGCAATATCAGTACCTGCGGGCTTCGCTGGGGATTTGCCAGTCGGAATTCAATTAACCGCACGTCATGGAGATGAGAAGACCCTCTTTGAAGCGGGGAAGGACTTCTATGGAATTTGAAACTGAAATTATTTTTGGAATAATTGTTTTACTTATCGCAATATCTGGCGCAGTGTATTATTACATTGCTCCGATTGTTGATTTTTTTAATGCGCATAGCATCCTCATCACAGGAACCGCAACGTCATTAGGCGTGGGTTTTGTTAATTTACTCATTGTCATATCGTTTCCAGTATCGGTTGTTTTTATTGTCGGAATTATTGTCTCAATTGAGCGCATCAAACGCATTCGAGATAGAGAAAGCAAGCTGTATGATGCACCTGTTGAAGATGCAATTGTTGAGCCAAAGAGCGGTGCGAAGGGAAGTCCAGAGACCACCAACCGTTGGAGAAAGATCCTTGGTTATGTCGATTCACAGAATGAGAATGACTGGAGGCAGGCTATTATTGAAGCCGATATTGTTCTTGATGAAATGCTTACCAAGATGAGCTATCATGGAGACGATCTCGGTTCGAAGCTACGTGGCGCCACAAAAGCTGATTTTAAGACGCTTGATCAAGCATGGGAAGCGCATAAGGTTCGTAACGATATTGCTCACGATGGGTCAAATTTCCTCTTAAGTCAGCGTGAAGCAAAGCGAGTGATTAACCTTTACCGTCAGGTTTTCGAGGAGTTTTACTATATATAGTGTAGAGAGGTGTTGCTTTTTTCCCTGCACATGGTATTATGATCCCATCGCGGGGTAGAGCATTGGTAGCTCGTCAGGCTCATAACCTGAAGGCAGCCGGTTCGATTCCGGCCTCCGCAACAAGTTTGTTTTCTTATAAGGTTTCGTTTATCGAGTAATGAGAAAAATATCACAAATATTCGATATTGCTCTGCATACCGAACTAAAAGGTGAAAGTAGGGTCAATTTTGTGTTTTTCTTCTTGTTTACATGTGGTCTACATTTTACATTTTCGCGAAGTCACACCTTAGGAGTTTTCATCAAACGAATCTCAAGCTATTTTCCAAATGAGCCATTTATTATAAAAAATAAAGTCGGCTCATTTGAAGTGGCTTATTTTAACGATACAATATTTACGTCTTCAGAATATTACGAACAAAGTCTAGAGAAATGGCTTGGTAGGTCACAACATAAGCAAATTTTTCTTGATCTTGGTGCAAATATCGGTCGGTATACTATTTTGGCGCTAAAGAAATATCACTTTGAAAAGGCTCTCTCCGTCGAAGCAAACCCGTACACTTTCGGTATCCTCTCGACGAATATCAAACTCAATTCGATTGAAAAAAAGGCAATACTTTGTCCAACAGCGATCGGAAATGCTGCGGGTACAGTAAAGTTCCAAGTTGACCGGCATCATTTGGGAGGAGGGAGTGTCGTTTCAGAATATATTGATAATCCTATTCCGTATGTTCAAGTTGAGGTGCCAATGATTACGGTTGATCAGGTTCTTGTGCAACAGGTCGTCATTCCTTCACACGTAGATTTCGTAAAGATAGATGTTGAGAGTTTTACCTATCAAGTATTGCAGGGGATGGAAAGTTTATTAAAGAGTATGCAAATCGGTTCTTGTATTATGATTGAAGTGGGGAAGGATGATGCAGAAGTTGTGGCTGTGCTTAAGCAGAATAATTTCTATATTGTAGAGCAAGATGTGCGAGATACACTATTTCAAAAGAGAAAATAGAGCTTGTACAATTTTTATGTGTCAATGCTATAGCGCTTAAAGGGGCTATTTTGTTTGCTATATTTTTATTTGATAGATTATTTACACCACAATTATTTTATTGAAGGTTATCCACTGTTTCATAATTGCGAAACGATGCAATAGGGTAGATAATACAATTCCATTACCAGTAATTATTTACATATGTTCACAAAAATTATCAAACGAGATGGAAATGAGGTTGCATTTGAAGAGAAGAAAATTGCCCGCGCCATTGCCGCTGCCGGCAAAGCGACAGGGGAGTTCGATGCGAAAGAGGCTCAGGGGTTGGCAGATCAAGTTGTAGCGAATGTCTTGAAGAAAGTCACCGGCGACCCTGCGCATCACATTCCACGAGTGGAGGAATTTCAGGATGCGGTTGAGGGTATCCTCATGAAGTCTCGTTTCAAAGCCACAGCAAAGGCATATATTCTCTATCGAGCGCAGCACGCTGAAATGCGAGCTTTTGCAACTGCAGCATCCCTCGGTCTCGTTGATAATTATCTTGATAAGCTCGATTGGCAAGTGAAAGAGAATAGCAATATGGGCTATTCTCTCCAAGGGCTCAATAACTATATTTTTTCTGAGGTTAGTAAGACCTATTGGCTCAATAAAATTTACCCAAAAGAGATTCGCACAGCCTATGAAGCGGGGGATATACATATCCATGACCTTGGTACGCTTGCGATATATTGTGTCGGTTGGGATCTTATGGATCTTTTAACCGAAGGGTTCCGTGGTGTCTCTGACAAGATTGAATCTGCTCCGCCAAAGCATTTGCGTACAGCGCTCGGACAGATTGTGAACTTCATGTACACACTGCAAGGCGAAGCTGCAGGAGCTATTGCATTCTCTAATTTCGATACGCTTATCGCTCCATTTATCCGTTACGATGGTCTTACCGCACCAGAGGTGAAGCAGAGTATGCAAGAATTCATATTTAATATGAATGTGCCGACACGTGTTGGTTTCCAGACTCCATTCTCGAATCTTACACTGGACCTTACTCCATCAGTTAATTTTAAGAATCAGAACGTCGTCATTGGTGGTAAGCCACAGAAAGAAAAGTACGGCGATTTCCAGCGAGAAATGGATATGTTAAACACTGCCTTCTTTGAAGTGATGAGTGAAGGCGATGCTGCTGGGCGAGTATTCACTTTCCCAATTCCTACGGTAAATGTCACCAAAGATTTTGATTGGGCTAATCCAAACCTCAAGGGACTTTGGGAAATTGCAGCCAAGTACGGCGTACCATACTTCAGTAACTTCTTAAATTCCGATATGAAGCCAGAAGACACACGCTCAATGTGTTGTCGTCTTCGCCTTGATCTTCAAGAGCTCGATCGACGAGGCGGAGGACTGTTCGGTGCGAATGCTCTGACAGGTTCGGTCGGTGTTATCACAATCAATCTTCCACGACTTGGTTTCGTGGCTAAAGATAAGGGCAAAAAAGAATTTTTCAAACTTCTTGCCGAGAAAATGGATATTGCCAAAGAGAGTCTCGAAATAAAACGTAAAGTTATTGAGAGACTTACTAATGTGAATCTGTATCCATATACCAAGTTCTATCTTCGCAAGATTAAAGAGAGCTATGGTGAATATTGGAAGAATCATTTCTCGACTATTGGTCTTGTGGGACTAAATGAAACCTCGCTTAATCTTATCGGACACGATATAGGCTCGCCAAAAGGAATGGCATTCGCCGAAGAGGTGCTCGACTTTATGAGGAGTAGGCTTGTGACATATCAGAAAGAGACCGGCAATCTATTTAACCTTGAGGCGACTCCGGCTGAAGGTACTGCATATCGTCTTGCGCTTAAGGATAGAAAGCTCTATCCAGAAATCATCGTTGCAAATGAAAAGGAGGCCACTCGTGGAGCACAGCCTTTCTATACGAATTCTTCGCACTTGCCAGTTAATTATACGAATGACATTGTCGAACTCCTCGACCTTCAGGATAATCTTCAGACGAAGTACACCGGTGGTACAGTCATCCATCTTTTCCTTGGTGAGCGTATCACGGATCCGAGTACGGTGCCGGCACTGGTAAAGAAAATCTGCGAGAACTATCGTCTGCCATACTTTACTTTGACGCCGACATTTAGTGTGTGTTCAGCGCACGGATATATTAATGGTGAGAAACCACACTGTCCAACATGTAGTAAGGATTGTGAAGTTTATTCTCGAGTGGTGGGATATCTCCGTCCGGTGAGTCAGTGGAATGAGGGCAAGCAAGCTGAGTTCACGATGCGTGAGAAATATGTCCCAGAATTTACAAAGGTCACTCTCGGTGTTGGCGAAGCTGTAAAGTTATGATATTCGGAGGTCTAGAGAAATGTACGCTTATTGATTACCCAAATGTGATTGCTTGCATGGTCTATACCATTGGTTGTAATTTTCGTTGCCCATATTGTCACAACCCTGAGCTCGTCGATGAGACTGTGGAGAACACATTGACGGAAAGTGATTTCTTCGACTTCCTTGATAGCCGCAAGAATTTCCTCGATGGAGTAGTGATAACGGGAGGGGAGCCGACTATGCACGGTGAGGATTTATTGCACTTTATGAAAGAGGTGAAAGGTCGCGGCTTTAAAGTGAAGCTTGATTCGAATGGTACTAATCCACACATTCTTCGGCGCGCGTTTGAAGACGGTCTCGTCGACTATATAGCTATGGATATCAAATCTCCACTTCGTAAATATAGTCAGACCGTGTCTCGTCCGGTGAATGTTG
>CAITNV010000001.1 GCA_903893855.1 Candidatus Tayloriibacteriota bacterium | reverse complement strand
TATATATCGTAATGGGAAAAATAACGATTATCAAAACGCTTTTGACGAAGCGCAATTAACCGTAGAAAAGAATTTTCAATCTGATCTTAAAGGCCTTCTTGAAAAGGCACTTCAATTACAGACACAAGACCATATACCACGGCCGGCAACACCATTTACCCCAGTTACGCAGACAATAACCGATGGCACACTTACGTACAATGAATCGCTTGCCAATAAGCTCGGTCTTCCACAAGTTAATGCCGATTTCGTTAATGCTGTCGGTACTATTAAGGTATATGCTGCTGGAGCACTTCCGACTTTAGGTGAAGGTGATGTCTTGGTTCGTGGTCCATCAGCTACGATGATTATCGATCAGCGTGGATCTACTGATGGAAAAGTTCAAGACACATATTACGTTGCTAATAAATATGCACTACCCGAAGGATATGTTCTTCGCGGTGTTGGAGAGATAAATACTGGAGGCACTCAGACAACGAAAGGGGGATCTAATAGCCCTGTACTAGATGCTAACAATGTACCCGTATATGACCTTGTAACTACTGATGAAGCTTTGGCGAATGATGCGCTACAAGATAAAAGTGATGTATTTTTATACGATTTTAGTAAGACGCCAATTGCTGATAATATATATATGAGTTTGGTCAATTCAGTATTGTCGACCATCACACAAAATGATGCAATACTCGGAAGTCTTTCAATGAGGCAGTATTCAGAAAAAGCTGATGCAACGTTATCGCAATTCGCAGATTATAGTCGTGGTCTATCCAAAAGTCTTACTGAACAACAAGTCGAGAGAAGCGTGTATGACTATGTAAATAATACGATAAAGTATGCGGATCCAGATGCTTCTCAAATTTCCCTTGGTCATAGTATAGAACAAGCTGTTGCTGCTGGACAAGGTGTCTGTAGAGATAAGTCTTTGGCACTAGAATATGCGCTTGACGCTGTCGGTATATCTGCGGCTCGTGTTGTGACACCGGCTCATGTGTTCGTAGCTATTTTAAATAGTGATGGCACTGTGAATCATTATCTCGACCCAATGTACTATGAGAATTATGTTCCTCTCCAAAGGTCAAATATTATCCCCGGTCAGATTATTCGTGACAAATATAGTTTTTCAAAGGGGAAGAAATAAAGCACAATATTAATTAGATGATTAAGCTCGAAATAAACCCAGAGCCTGAAATACGCCTCACTGATCACCTCATTGAGAGTCAAATATCGCCAATTCATAAGGGCGGAGGTAAACTTTTTGAAATAAAAGACAATCCAGACAAGGTGGTGCGTGTAGAGAGTTTTGCAGATTTGGAGCCCAGATATAAAGGTCGTATCGATCCTGTTGCTGTGGCTGAACTCGGTCAAGTGCAATATGCTGAACTTCAGACTCGATATCATATTGCGACACCTGTGGAATTCTTGATTGGGAAAGGTTTTGATAATGAGGATGTTGTATATAGTATTGTTGATAAAGTCGATGGTAAGGATTTGGATGCGTGCGAGGTGACTCCGGAATTGATTGAGCAGGTCGAGAGATTGTATGAAAATATCGCTCAGTATTATCTCGATAAATTTTCGCAGGAAAATGGTTTTTACCTCGCAGATATAAATAATGCCACTCAATATGTCTACGGTAAAAAGAAAGGGGATAGCGAATCACATATTTATCTTGTAGATACTGACCTGTACCTTCGTGATGGTAAGGTCGCACTGTGTAATGTCGTACTCTGGCTATTTCGCCATATGGCTTCAATTGAAGGTAAATACGGCAAGAAACTTACTCATGCACGTGAGATTATTAAAGATATTCTCGCTACACCATTACCAAACGGCCTCACCGAGGAACAGCGGGCTACAGCAGAAGCGATTATTGCGAAAACGAAAGGGTATATGGATGGAACTATCGTGATGGATGATAAAGATGTGCACCCTATTTTTTCGGATTTAGACTAATTTTTTTAACGTCATTTAGTTGACTATTTGTCACTTATATTATATGGTATAGGCAGAATTTGTAATGGCTGTAACCATTACTTTGAAATAGAAACAACAACGAAAACGACAGAAATTAAATATGAAACGAGCAATGTTAGTCGCGACGGCACTGGTGTGTGTCGCGATACAGGCGGTGGCGAGTATTACCATTACCTTTCCTCAAGGTGGAGAGTCACTCCAGATTGACACAGGATACACCTTCGGGTGGAAGAATTCGGTGGCACTCAGTATGGAAACGTACCTTGACCACTACGATTCCAAGTCCAATTTCGTCAGCTCGGACAACCTTGCGGGGTTTGGACTATTTGCAGCTGGCGATTATGCAGTAGGCTTCGGCAGGTACGATGTGAACAGGGTTGACACCAACAGTATCTATCGACTTCGGGTTGTGGGTAACGCCACCAATTCCGTTGTCTACGTCGCGGAGTCGGGTTTCTTCTCCTTCACGGGAGTACCGAAACTCTGGGCGACCTTCGATTCAACGAACGCCTACTGGCAACGGGGTCAAAAGAAAACCGTCACCATTCACTGGGATGGGTACAATCAAGGAGATGCTTTCAATCTCTCTTTGACGAGCTGGGAACAGTACGTTAGTGAAGGGTATGGATTTGCGATGACCAACGGAGTCTTTCCGACGTCGTCAGGTTCTATGTCCTTCGACCTCGACTATCCGGGTCCAAGTCAGACACTCTATGATCCCACGTACGACATTGTCGATGGGATCCATGAATTCTTTCTCTACACACCTACCAACGACACGCGTTTTTGGTTCGGCTCTCCTGACATGGTCGTGTCGGATATCCGTGTGCGGATGAAGCCGGCGAGCAACAGGTCCTTCATTTGGCCAAGTGAGTCGTTAAAGATAGCTGAAGTCATTGTCGACGCAACGTTTGCGCCGACCAATGCTGTCATCTCCGACCTCATGCTCTCGTTCCAAAACGCAACTAACACCGCCATGAATATGGTGCTGTCTGATGAGTCGGGTCAGTCACTCGATCAAATACACGTCGGGGATTTGTACAATGGATATAATTTCGTGTACAGCTTCACCAACTTTTCCCAGTCTATTTTGGCTGGAGCCGTGAAGAAATTCTACATCACGTGCACGCCGAACGTTGATGCGAAATCTGGTGCGTTTGGTTGGTCAATTCAACCGTCTGAATCAGACATGAATGCCATCGGAGTTGATGGTAAAGCATTATCGGTCGGCATGATATTCGCTTGGGGGGACGAGTTAATTCTCGACCCTGATAATACCAGCGCCAAAATCGAGAGTGTTTCATACAAGTCTGATGCTCAAGAGCTCGTCATCCGTGCTCATTGCCAGACGGGTGTGCGATATTCCGCCGATGTGTCGGAGGACCTTGTCCATTGGAGAACGGTTGCTATGACCGATATCATCACGAGCAGCACGGAATTTCACATTCCTTCGGCATCAAATCACACGTTCGTGCGCATCGTCAAAAGAACGTGGAATTGAGGATTCGTTGCGTCTCGCCACTCACACAACCGGACACACGTCCGGTTTTTTCATTATTGCCGCTCTATCCTTCATTGTTAAAATAATATTTGACATAATATATTTTATCAAGTATATGATATTCATACTGTATATGTTAGAAATTTAAAAAAAAGAATAGGAAATCGACATGAAATTAGCACAAGAGATTACGTTGGCCTACCTCCAAGAACGAATTAAAGGGTTGGCAGGAAATGTATCAATGGTGAAAAATGGTAAACAACTTATACCAGATATCATCCTTGCTCATGAAATCCAATCGGTTTTGAGGGCTATGTTTGCTCACAATCCACAAGCGATGGCACATGCAATGTACGCTGATGATGTATGTCCAAAATGTGTCGCGGTTCTGACTAATACGTCTCAACAGGAGTCGCTTACACGCGAAGGGGCAATTGCAATCCTTGAGGAGGTTGTGAATGGGGATCTGATTGAGAGTAATCTTAAAGCTAGACTCGCCAAGTCTTTTCTTGGTAGCGAAGCTGACGAGATACTCACTTCCCTCAGACGCCAGCGTGGGGAGAGTGTTTACCGGCGTGACTTTATGTCTAAAAGGCATCGAGTTCCTGGGAGTGCATTCTCTCGCAAGAAGTAAGTTGTTCAATAGCCCCGAGATAATATCAACGGGCTTTTATTTTGACTTTTTTAATAGAATTTGAGTGTTATCGTGGTATCATATATTTTATGCAATCAGATCGAGTAACAGCTGGTGAAGAATATTATGTTTTACCGGGTGGTGGTATTGAACAAGGCGAGTCGGAGGAAGTCGCGCTCATGCGAGAATTACAAGAAGAGACTTCGGTAAGCGCAAGGCTCATACAAAAGCTCACTACATATGTGATGCGACAGGGCCGACGTGATCACGTTTATCTCTGTGAATATCTCGCGGGCGAACCAAAAATTGCACCCGATAGTGTCGAGTCAAGTAGAAGTAGCAAGACAAACGTTTACACACCTCAATGGATAGAGATACGCAACATTCCAAATATTAAAATGTGGACAGAGGAGGTGCAACTTTTTTTGATAAAGTATTTCAAATTGTAGAAAGCAATTTTCTTGACAAATACTTTAAAATAATATATGTTTTTCTTGAACCAAGTAGAGATACTTGAAAATATAAACCACCCGAGAGGGAACTTAGAGATAAGGAAATATATGCGTAAAGGTGAGATAATCGAGCAAATCATAGCCGGTTCGGAGAGCATCGATCGAATGAAACATGAGATCAATCAGATTGTCACGATGTTCATTGGGTTACTTGAAGGAGCGAGTCGTAGCGGCGGGGTGCATATTAATGATTTTCGTTCTAATAAATGTCATTGGAGAGTGAGAACTGAACCTAATGAACTGGTAACTACTCAATCTAAAGCAAGTATTGCATGTTGGGCTGAGTATAATAACACTACGACTTTTTATGAGGAACGTTTTGATAATATTAGTCAAAAGAATGTCCAAATTATTTACGAAGGACTTCCTGTTCTTGTTGATGGCCTGTTGGGCGAGTATCCGGACCTGAACCGCTTGTTGGAACCCATCTTCGCTGCCGCGAAGGTATTCCCCAGCTGATGTCTCTTTCGCGACTCACGTGCATGCCAATGGTATGCACTTTTTCTTTTTTGATTCGAGCAATTTTAATAAAATAAAAACTGACACCTTCTCTGGTGTCAGCGTATATTAATTTCCCAATGCTTGGGTAAGAGCACGGACTCGTTGCGGATCCAATTCAGTGTGCGACGTACTGATGCCAGTGGCAACAAGAAAACAGTCGGCGTGAGGCATGTACTGGCTGACATTTTCCGGAGTGACTCCGCTCGCAATAGCGAGTGGGTGATCGCCGATTGCATCCTTCATTGTACGAATTTTTCCGATGTCGGCGGGTTGACCGGTCCCTAGGCCACTCGTGGTAATGACATCAACGAATGGCATGGCAAGCCGAGCAACCTTTGCGACGTCAACGACCTCTTTCTGATACTTGAAAGCAACTCCGCCAAAATATAGGCCTTGCCAGTTTCTATCCTTTCGAAGGTTTAAAAACTGCTTTGCTCGGAAAGTAGGATTTTCACCCTCACTGATGTAGGCATTATCAACCCACAATCCGGCGGTATTCGTGGGTATGTATATAATTGCCGCCGTACCAACATCCAGACAGTTAATTCCGACCCATAGGCTAGGAAGATTCTCCCGAATCATTTGATAGATTTCGATAAGACTGTGATAGGCGACTTCACCGTGGTTAATAAGGAAGACCCCATCTGCTCCTCCTTGGAGGGCGATTTTGGCGTTCCTCAGTGCTTGTCTTCCACCCTCAACGTGAACCACCGCCAAGAATGTGTGTTTTTTTTGGAATATTGTTCTATATGTGCTCATTTAGTTTCCTTTGTCTGATAGAACTATGCAGGAGTGTTATCTAAAAGTCAACGAACATTAATGTATGCCCGTGTACTTGATCCAAGATATCCAATAGCAGGGGAAATGCCGTGTGCTTTTTGAAATGCAGATAGCGCCTTTTTTGTCGCATTGCCGAAGATTGTAGTTTCTTTGCCGAGAGAGCCAGAGCCTGCAGTTGCAACCGGAAAACCATGGGTATTTAAATATTGTTGAATGTGTCGAACGTCAATTCCTGTCGAACCGATTGAAAGGTTTTTGGTAAATTGCAGTGCGCTCGGGTGTGTGTTCGTCGGCATTACTGTCTTGTTCGCACGAGAATTGATATATGCAGTGGCTGCAGGACTAGGAGCAAGTATGGCAGCTAATTCTGCCAATGAAGCCTGACCGCCACCCATCGAGGCACTTGGCACGGATTGATTTACTACGGGTGCACTCGTCGTAAATGAAATAGGGCCACCGTAGGTATATCCGCCACTGTTCGCCGCATATGCTTCTATATAATATGTCGTTGCAGGAGAAAGGCTAGTAATGCTTTGTGAGAAAGTAGTAATTCCGGTTTGAGCTCCGAGCGTGGTGGTTGCAATTATCGTAGTAAAGCTTGGTGATGTGCTGTATATGAAACCAGATTGATTTGCATTTTCTCCTCCGGTTGAGCTTATCGAACCATTGAATGTTGCAGAGTTGATGGAAATTGAAGTCGGCGTAAGTGTAGTTACATTTGGCGCACAAGGTGAGGTCATAAATGTCATATCGCTGGATGTCGCTGTGTCAATAGAATTTATCGCATATGCTTGATAGTGATACGTGTTATTACAGCTAAGACCAGAAATACCGAGACTAAACGCTCCAGTTGAAAATGAACCAGTTGTCGAAGCTGATAGTCCGTACGATGTAGTCGTGCCGTAATTAAATCCTTCAGTTGTGGCTGACACCCCACCTGTTGATGTAATCGTTCCATTAAGAGTCGTAGATGTCTGCGTTGTAGATGATGCCGCTTGAACAGTGACTGTAGGCGCTGTATAACTGTGAGACACAATAGTTCCGTATATGGTGCCACCAGGGGGGAAAGGCGAAGGATAGTATATGTCGGCATTGCCTGTAACGGTACCTTGGTTTTGAGCCGCATTATTAAATGTGGCATTACCGTTTACAACACCCACATTCGAGCTGTTATCAAAGAAATTATAATTACCAACAAAGCCAATAATTGCAAAGAATGCGTTTTGGGTAGATCCATAAAAATTGGTCGTTCCATAAATGCGTCCCGGAAGACCGCCAGTTCCATAGAAATTCGCAGTACCAGTTACGTTAATGACGATATATATAGCAGCTGTTCCCGTGGCTGTGAGATTTTGTACCGTTGGTGTTGCACCGCTTGATCTAACATCTGCAGAGATTATGACATTGTCGGTCGATATCGGGACGGCATTTGATTGGATTGTGAATGCTGGATCAGTCCACCAGTTATTAACGTTATTCCATGCGGTATCTTGTGCTGCATTGAAATATAATGTTGCTGCATGGGCCGAGAGAGGTAAGGAGAGTAGTATCCAAAGAGAAAAAAGAAATAGTGGTATCGTAGTGAAGCGTTGCCCCTTTTCTATATTCATATGTTTAATTATATTGTAACATATATATACTTCGCATACACAAATAAAAGAGCCGCTACATACATAGCGGCTTTGTGTTAATGCTTCGCTCGTAGCAATGTACCCATAACCCAATCGGCAAAGGGGTACACGACATTGAAATTCCTACCCATGCGTTCGTGGTGCAGGCGATGGTGTTGGTCGAGCCAAATAAATACCGACCATTTCTCCATGAGCCTTTTCTTTGGCAGATGCATGCACCAGTGAATATATTCGTACGCTCCATAATACAGCGCAATGAAGACTACATTGGTGGCGTACACCCACAGACGAATTTCCCAACTCGGGAGCACGATCCAGACCAACAGCGAGGGAAGTGATGCAATAAATATGAGTACAGGGCCATTCCACCATGCCATAGGGATGGTCCATTTGTCTTGAACCTTCTCATTTATCAGGTGGTATGTCATATCAGACTTAAATGACTGATGGTGAAGTTGCGCATGCGCCTCAAATGGGTAACGGAACCCTAGTATCGGGCGATGCATGACATACTTGTGAAGCATCCATTCAATGAAGGATGTCTCGTGGACAGTCGCAATCGCCGTAATGACGATCGTGATACATATAATGTACATATTTTTTGTGTGCGGTTTATTTCATTTCCAAAAAACTAAATCTGCCGTAATTATACCTCATTAACGCTATTAATTATTAGTCCACATATATAAATTTCCGCATACTATCTTGTGTGTTACAATTATTAAAATGAAACAAAATAAAAAGGGGAGAGTGGAGATGTGTAAAAAGCTCGTCGCGGGTATTATTAGTCTATCAGTTATTTTCGTTCCACTAACTCCTGCTTTTGCTATTACCGGAGTTTTGCCAGTTCCTGTCAATGCTGCGAATCCAGCATTGGTCCAGATCAGTTTGAGTAATACGGCATTAAGTAAGAGTCAAACCGCAACGGTTACATTTACATTCGCTGTTCCACCACCCGCATCATTTAGTGCGAGTAGTATTACAGCTTCAAATGGAACAGTAACCAATCTCGCAGCGACTGCAAATCCACTCATATACACAGCTACATTTACTCCTACTGATAACTATGTAGCCACTGCGAATGTTATTTCGGTTAATATTCCACTCGCTACAACTACCTATGGAGTGGGCACCAGTACAGCTCCGAATGGTATTGCTTTTGATGGAACTAATATATGGATAACTAATTATACTGGCAATAGCGTCACCAAAATATCTTCAGCTGGAGCAACAACGACGTATTCACTAGGTGCAGGTGCTGCTCCTACAGGCATCGCATACGATGGCACGAATATGTGGTCATCTAATTTATTAAACAATAGTGTTACAAAAATATCTCCAGCAGGTGCAACAACTACGTATTCTAATGTCGGAAGTACTCCGCAGGCAATCGCTTTCGACGGTACGAATATGTGGATAGCAAATAATGCTGGTAATAGCGTAACCAAGATAACTCCTCTCGGTGCAACGAGTACGTATTCAGTTGGTGTAGGTACTAATCCCGTCGCTATCGCTTTCGACGGAACCAATATGTGGACGGCCAATATAAGTAGTAATAGTGTCACCAAAATATCACCGAGCGGCGCGACGACGTCATATTCAATATCACCTGCAACTGCTCCGGGTAGTATTGCTTTCGACGGTACGAATATGTGGACGGCAAATGGTAATGACACGGTTACTAAAATAACCTTAAGTGGTGCGGTGACCACCTATGGAATAACTACAGGAAGTAATCCCTATGATATTGCATTTGATGGCACTAATATGTGGACGTCCAACTATAGTGGCAATAGTATAACCAAGGTAACTCCAGCCGGCGCTACGACGACCTATGCTATAGGTGCCGGCACTGGTCCTGTTGCTATTGCTTTCGACGGGGCAAATATGTGGACTACGAATTACGATAATAATACGGTGACGAAAGTGAGCCTACCGATAACAGGCACATCTGCAAACTATACACTTAATACCGAGCCATCGTCAGTTGCGACGGTCTCTATGGATACGAATACTTTAACAGTAGGGCAGACCGCTACGGTGACTTTTACATTCTCAACTTCGTCAGCTCCGGCGTCTTTTACTAAGAATAACATTACCGCATCGAATGGAACGATAACCAACTTTGCCGTTACTTCAAACCCTCTTGTCTACACAGCGAAATTCACACCGAATACAAATGTAGTCTCGACTTCTAATGTCATTTCTATACACACACCTGTCGCGACGACTGTATATGGAGGTATTGGTAGTTCTCCGCAAGCTATTGCTTTCGACGGTACCAATATGTGGACGGCCAATAATGGTATTAATAGTGTATCAAAGGTATCAGCAACTGGTTCAGTTACAACGTACGGACTCTCAGGTTATCCTATCGCTATTGCATACGACGGCGCGAATATGTGGGTTGCAGATTATTATGGAAATGCTTTTAAAATATCTCCAAGCGGAGCAACGACCACATACAGTAATGTGGGGATGAATCCACAAGGTATTGCATACGACGGCACTAATATGTGGATAGCTAATTATGGTGGTAATAACGTCACTAAAATAACGCCAAGTGGTGCCACAACCACCTACGCTGTCGGTGCCGGAACTAACCCCTACGGTATCGCTTTCGACGGTATTAATATGTGGACGAGTAATGTTGGAAACAATACCGTTACAAAAATATCGCCAAGTGGAGCAACGACCACGTATACAGGCATCGGAAGCGGCCCAGCATCTATAGCCTTCGACGGCACTAATATGTGGACGGCTAATGTCAGTGACAATAGCGTTACAAAAATATCGCCAAGTGGAGCAATGACTACCTATAGCGGTACAGGAGTGAGTCCACGAGGTATAGCGTATGACGGTACCAATATGTGGACAGCTAATTTGAATAGTATAACCAAAATAACTCCCGCAGGGGCAATGACTACGTATTCTGCAAACACTGGAGATTTTCGCGGCATTGCTTTCGACGGTTATGCTCTGTGGGCAGTGAATATTGCAAGCAGCACGGTATTGAAACTCAAACCATCTCTTGATGCAAGTTCTCCTAACTACAGTATCAATACGGCAATAGCGAGTGCCCCAAGTGCTCCGGCAGCTTCAAATGGCGGTGGATACTCTTCACCCGCAGTTGCTGCACAGGCTCTCGCTTCAGTTCTCGCTCCTTCGGCTGCAGCGACGGCATATCTCAATTCGCTCAAGGGGATAAGTACCGTCGCTCCAGTTACGACGGCAGCCTTGACCGTAACAAAGAAAGCGTCGAGTCGAGATTTGATAGTGGGATCGGTAGGTCAAGACGTTCGTGCGTTGCAGGTGTATCTCAATACTCACGGGTACCCCATTGCCTCAAAGGGTATTGGTTCACTTGGTAAAGAAATAGATACTTTCGGTACATTAACAAAGACGGCGTTAATGAAATTCCAGAAGGCACACGGCCTACCTGCGAGTGGAAATTTTGGTCCGTTGACGAGAGGGCTTATTAATAAGGTAATATAGTTTTATTA